>CAYWGR010000161.1:0-13201 GCA_964458015.1 uncultured Planctomycetaceae bacterium | reverse complement strand
ATCGCTTCGCTCGACCCGCCCTACCGAAAACTGATCGGCCCTGTGATAAATATGGGGGGCTTGCTCAACCTCCGTTGATTGTGGTGTGCGTGGATGGCCCGGGGGAATGCTTTTGACGCGACATCGACAACAGACCCGACACGACATCGAGAGGCAATCGCGCGGCCGGCGTTTTCAATACGGACTGTGCGTCTTCATCCAAACAAGCCCAGCGTTGGGCCTTGACCGCCGAATCAATCATGGTGTCGGCTTTCGTCGTCACGCGGTTCGCCAGTTCCGTAAGAACGCGAAGATCGGCTTTTCGGCTATTGCCTTGTTGGATATTTTCACGAGCAATCATTTGGTTGGAATGCAATGATTGCCACAGGATCGTAGCCACTAAGAGAATCCCCATAAAAGATGTAACCCACGTGATGTGGGAAAGCCAATTCGAGTTCGATTGCGGAATGGGCATCGGTGTACTATTGGCTTTATGCTGTTGAATTGCCCGAGACAAACGGTCGTGCAACTCTTCCGAAAACGGAGGCTGAGAACCGCAAATTTCGCGTCGAAGACGCTCGGCCACCGCTTTTTCTTGATCTGTATCCGTCATCTTATGCATGAGGTGCCTCTGCATCGTTCAAGGGTGATCTAATATCATTGTCCGTTATCGCTGTTTCGGAATCGCGACCAACGCCCTCGGGCGTCAACGCATCGAGCAACGGAATAAGTTTTTGCCGTGATCGAAAGAGCATTGTTTTAACAGCCACGCGCGTGCGTCCCAGGACGTTTGCAATTTCGCGAGTGTCTAAGTTTTCACCATAGTGCAACCAAAGTGCCGTTGTCTCTTCTTCGGAGAGGATTTGAACTGCCTTACTCCAAAGGTATTGGCGGTTATCCTCCATCATCGCATTTTCCAGCGGTCCCGGCCTGTTGCTTTCGGCCGAGGTGATGGATTCCTCGCGACCTTCGGGCCTTGGCGGCCGACGGTGATACGTGATGCTTACGCGCCGGGCGATTGTGAAAAGCCACGTGGCGAAACGCCACTGGGATCGGTAGCGGGAAAGATTGGCATAGGCTCGAAGGAACGTTTCTTGCAACAGATCTTCTGCTTCAGCGCCGGCGCCCCGGCGCTGAAGAAAATGGAGCACCGGAGCCTGGAAACGACGCATCAGTTGGTCGAAACTCTCTGCGCACCCCTGTTGGGCACGGCCGGCCAACTCTTCATCGCTCGGCGCAGCCGTCGTGGATGTGCGCATTGCCACCCGATCTGATCTTCCAAGAGTTTCGGAAAATATTGGCCGGTGAGACGCTATTGCGACGCCTTTTCCCATCGATCAAATGCCTTTTCCGCTTGCGTCCAGACATCGGCAACCGATGCGTGCCACGTTACGGTCACCGTCTTGCCCGTGTCTTGGATTTTAATGGCGCTGAAGAGATCCGTAAGTTTCGGATCAGGTCCAAACTGTAATTCACCCATTGCAATGACGCCTCGGATCACATCCTTGATCAGGGAAACCGATTCCGTCGATTTGGCCACTAACTGCACCTCGCAATCAACCGCATCATTGCTGACGCCCAGCGAGGTAACCACGGACTCGCTTTGTTGCAATAGCGGCGATTTCCAAGGAAGATCGGCATTGGCCAACCGTATTGCGCGGCCTACAAACATGACGCCGACGGGGACTTTCGCGGCAAGCGGAGAATCCTTGCCCGCCAGACTAGGTGATTCACCATCCATAACATCGATGGCGGCAGCGACGTCCGAGGCGGTGCGTCCGAAAACCAGTACGGTGGAAGTGTAGAAAACGCCGGTCAAGGGACCATTGTGGTCGGCCCAGGAATGAAGCGTATGCGAGCCATGTTGGATGGCCTGATAACCTTGCGCCCTTTGCATTTTGGCTTCCAGCGTCGCTTGATCAACCTCAACATGGGCAATCAACACCCCGGTGGGCTGGCAGAACTCGTTGCCGTAGATGGTGACGGAATGAAGGTTTTTGGCCAAATCCAACCCAAAAACATCGCGAAGCTCCTCTAATTGCGGCTTCACATTTTTCCAATGTTTGGATACGGCTGCAAAGGCCTTCGCAAAAACAGGCGGTGTCCGCATCGTATCCACATCGACATGCGCCACCCATTGGGCGTCCGATGAGATATTTCGCAGATCCAGCGGTCCTTCTTTGAGCGAAGCAGTCAAAACAAATAGAAGAACAACTACGATTGCCGATATTCGTGTGGTTTTTTTAATAATACACCTCGCTTTATTGAGGAAGTCTATTATACACAACGCCGCATTCGCCGCCACACACAGGCACACAAACCGGCAAGCGTACCCATTGCCAGAAGCAAGATCGCACTGGGCTCGGGAATGGAACTAACCGTAAGACGGACATTATCATATGCCGCTTGATCTCCATCCAAGGTGACGATCAGCGCCCTTCCAACCAGATCTGAACGACCGCTTGACCCCGTATTGAAAGACACCGACTTGTTGTAAAACAACCCGGAGTGATTCACGATGCCGTCAGAACCCGAAGCGGATGCGGCTATCGAGTAATCTTGGGTTGTGAGATCAGCACCTGACAGGAAGAGCCCATAATAGCCGAAATCCCGATCTTTAGGCGCACCCACCGCAACCGACAGAGTATAGATCTTGTCGGCCTCAATGGAATAGGTAAACATACTGTAAGCCTGATAAAGGCCAGGCTTGCCCGTCGCCCAGATGCATTGACTTCCGGCGGCAGGCGACGGAAGATCGCCGCTGCCATCGGCACCGTCGAATGAACTCGACGTCGGATTCCAAGTAACCCCGGTGCCGCTGCCACCCGTCCCCCAGTAAGTGTGCGTTGTAGAAGTTGCCCCATCGCTTACTGAATTGTATTCGAAACTAGGGTTGCTGAGAGTCAGGTCGGTTGCCTGGGCAGCAGTCGCGAGAAATACGCCCGATACGGCCAAACAGATCGCACTAAAATGTTTCACAACCATCTGATTTCTCCTGTGATTCTGGATTTAGTGCCCCAGGATTATGGAAAAGTACAATATGGGGGGGCTTACAGCCTCCTCAACCTGTGGAAAAGAAAGAAAACCGCCTTAATATACGCGCGAGACTGTTGGGCGGTTACAGAAAATGGATTTCGCAGAAAAACCTCGCGGAAATTATGGTTTTCCGAGGTTTTATTTCGATCGGCGCAAGCACGAACGCCAACCCGAGCAAGGCTTCATGCTTCGTCATGCGGCCCGAGGGGGAAGCGTGTGGGAAGGTGCCATCATCAAGGCTTTTTCGCCGCCGCAATTCGCAACAGCCGCGTTTGCCCGAGGGGAACCGAAAGTGAAAGCTCCGCAACGCCGTCTTTTTGCGTTACGGGAACGACCTGGCCGTCGGCCAAATTGGTGATTTGTCCGATGTCAAAACCAAGGTCAGAAAGCTGGATCACCGTTTCCGGCGAGGGAGCTTCATGGTTGATGACGAACAGGAAACCTTCGGTTGCGTTGGAACGGACGGAAGCCTCGATGTCGGCATTCGACGACCGCACATGAGCCCGTACTCCCATAGCGTCGGTTATGCCGCGCAACAAGCCAGCCAATTGTTCACGAGCGGCTGGCTTATTGTCTTGCCACGTCTTGAAGTACGTATCTTGAAGACAGAAGCCCAAAAGATAAACGTTTCCCTTGCCAACGGTGCGATGAACAACCGCGGGCTGACCGGAAACCGTCTTGAGCAACACCTCGCCGGTCGTGACATTGGCCGGTCGAGGACTGATCAAGGTAAGGTCCATCGCTTGTCCCAATGTAGTGCCGCGCAGCGTGTCGCTGGTAAATTTCGATTCGTCGGGAGCAGGCTCCGGCCGGTTTGCCCAGTGGCCGCCACCCTTTGCATCGGGCACCCAATGGCCCGAGCGGCGAATGCGTTCGGTTTTTGCTTGATTGACGCCAAAGAGCTGCTCCATCGTCGCCATCGGTTTCTTGTCAGCATCCATGCAGGGCACGCAATCGGCAATCACAACGCCCCCTTTTTCGACAAACGAGGCGATATGCTTGGCCACGTCGGCAGGCAACAGCGAAACGTCGAACAGCACCAGTGTTTGATAACCGTCGAGGCTATCGTTCTTGATTTGCTCCTCATGCAAAATATCCAACTCGCCGAAGGCTCGCAGAAACAACTCGAACGAAAGCCCCACGTTGAAATATTCTTCCTGAACTTGGATCAGTTGCGTGCGGGGAAAGAGCATGGCCGCCCGGGCCTTTTTCTTCGGCGATTCCAAGAGCGACTTGCCGGCCTTCTGGATCAATCGCAGACCCTCGCCGAACGAGTCCCAGTGGCGAACGTCCGTAGGCGCGCCGAATCCAGTCAGAAGATAATTCGCGCCGGCCGCCACGGCGGTCGTGCTCATCTCGCGTTCCGACCAATAGGTCGCCTCGCGCTCTGGGCCCATGTAGGGCTTGAACCACGCCGGGCTGTAGGTGCCGACCCAGAAGCCTAGGTCTTTGCCGTAGGCACGAGTAAGGTTCCGCATTTGCGCAAAGCTGTAATGTGCCTGGCTGATGCGCGGTTTTGGCAGCTTGGCCGGTTCGCCGAAACGGAAATCGAACATCATATAGGGATAAATATCGAAGACGAACATATCGGCGAAATCGCCGCCCCAGTGAAATACGTCGTCGATGAACAATTCGCAGTGTGAACTGTAGCCTGCCCCAAACGTATTGTGGCTGTCGTGGGTCATAATGACCTTGAAATTCGGATTGATCTGCTTGATCGCCTTGTAAACTTGGCGCCAGCCGTCGGGGAATCCGTCGGACTGGAAATTGATCACGTCGAGCCACTTTTTCGGATCGTTGCGAACCGTGTTGATGTCGGTCGGCAGATCGTAGCCGTAGCGTTTCTTGAATTCCGCTTTCACTTCGGGATCGGTGGCAAACGATTTTGGTCCCCAATGGAACGGTTCGTCCTGAAATGGAAATGCGTTGTAAAGCCGAGGGATGCTTTTCAGGCCGGCCATCGCCTGCTCAACGTTGCGACGAACCGCCTGCGCATACTCGGACGAGTAGACGCAGGGTTTCGGCGGTTGCTCGCGGCCGAATCCTTCCAGGCCGCCGATTTCGCACGTAACCACCATGCCTCGCGACTGCGCGTAATTGAGGATCGCGTCTTCCTCGGCCTTGGGACGCCGCAACGGAAGATAGAGGCCCGTAAAACCGTGCGCCAAGTAATTGTCGATCGTATCGCGGATGGTTTGTTCGCTCAGAGGGCCTTCTTTTCCGTCCCATCCTCGACCCGACGGCACCGCAGAAAACTGTATCGCGGCCGGAAAGAAATCAAGTGTTTTCCCGGGATCCAGTTTTTGGGGAGCCGGCGCGGTCTGCGGCTGATCAGCCCAAGCGGCTTGCAGAGCAAAGACGAATAGGATTGCAGAAATAATTATCTTTTTCATGATCGTATCTTATGGTTTGAGTACATCGATCAATTGGGCAATTTCCCTGCGAACCTTCAGCAGGGCCGCCGGGTCGCGGTTGAAATAGTGGGCATCCATCAAAACGGTTGAAGGCACGGCCAGCATCGCTTCGGCCTGTTTTTTCAATGCCGGATCCGTTGCGGTGGCTGCACGTTTTTTCAGTTCCAGCAGATAGCCGAAATCTTCCAGCCCATCGCGAATCTGTTTAAGGCGAACGCTGGGCGTCGGTCCCGGATAGATCAGCCAGCCGTTGCCGTTGTGTAATCCGCCCAATGGATAGGGATACGGCTTGTCGCCCATTTTCCAGCCGGTTTTCTGCCAATCGCGGCGGTCGACGCCTTGAACGGTCCACTCGTTGTTGCCGCCATAGATGAACAGGCCTTCGGTCTGATATTTCCAGGCCATCCACAACGCCAGGCGATGTTCAATAGCCTCGTTGTCGATTTCCATATTGGGAGCCTGGACCAGAGGCCTTATAAAATCGGCGTGGAGCGGCATGTGGCAGTAGTAGAACCAAAGCGATGTTCGGCCATGATTATGCTGGGCGAATTCCGCGCCCTTGCCCGCCGAAATGTCGGACATCCAGATATCGCACGCCTCGCCGATGCGGGGGAAATACTGGCTGGCCAAAAACACCCGCAGATCGGGATACAGCGTTTTCATCTGTTTGCAATAGGGGATATTGCGGGCGTCTAGTTGCGAGGCGGACGGCTCGTCTTGATTCGAGTAAACGATGGCCTTCGAGAGCCATCCCTTGCTGCGCAGGTGCTCGACCAAAGGTTTCAATTGTTCCGGCTTGTCGCCGCCGCTAGGAATCTCGAATAGTTGCAGACCTCGCGCAAGACAGAACTCGATATTCTCATCCAATGTGCGAAAATCGGCGGATTCTAAATTGACGAAATCCTTGCCCACCGAGATCGGATCAACGCCGTGGTCCAAAAATTCGCCTAAAAGCGAGCGGTAGTCCGCAGGTGACATTTTTTCGCCCGAGGGCAATTGCGGCACGCTCCAGGCCGTGATGGGGAATGCCACGCGATCGGGCAATGCAAAATCATGCACCAAAAGCGAGACGTTGATCGATACGCTCACGCCATCGACGTTCAACAGCAACCGGCCTTCGTATTTTCCCGCCGCTGCATCGCGCGGCACGTGAACTTCGACCCAAAATAACCCCAAATCATTGCCTGCGATCTCCAGGGAACCGTTGGGCAACAGTGGATCGGGCCAAGCTCCCGTGTAAAGGGTTGGATAACGCACGGGTTTCGTGTCAACATAACCGACGCGATAGATTTTCACGTTCTCGCGTGAAAGAACCGCATTGCCGCCAACAGACCGAAGGTCTTCCGCCGCCAGTGTGACGTTGCGACAGGTTTTGCCCACGTCGGGCAATACCGCGACTTGAAAATTTTCGTATTCATTGCGGGCGGCTTCGAGCGACGCTGAGTTGCCGTAAATGCCTTTGAACCAATACTTGTTCCGCGGCACTTTTTCCAGGCCATGCTGGATGCCGACAAGGAAGTTTTGCGGAGCCTGGGGGCCAAGTGCTTGGCGCCAAGCGTCGCGGGCCGCGGCAAAACGCCGAAGTTGTTCCGAAAACGGAAGCCCCCAATGATCCACCTCGGTTTGCGCGGCTTGCTCGGCCGGGGGCGTTTGCTTCAAAAGCTCTTCGTCGGTCGGTTCCGCAACAGCCCAGGAAACGATCGAACAAAAACAATAAAACGTCGTGCTTAAAAGAATGGTTTGTCGCTTCATCGGTCTGAATCCGTTGGCGTTAGATCCTTAATGACTTGATTTCGATTCCAATCTTCAGATTGGAAATCCGTTGCAGGGTATGCCGAATCTTGGCCCCCGGAATGCAATAGATTCACGCAAGCGTAAAAAAATATCAGGGTAGGAAATGGAGGAATGTTGGCGAGCGGAGGGATTTTTCACATGCCGCCATGATCCCACGAATAGGGTCGGAAGTCAATCATCGCAATACCCCTCTTTGGGGCAGTGATGCAAATGCTCCAATTTCGCAACCCCCTGTAATAATTGGATAAATCGTAAAGGAATTTCCGAAAATGAGTACAGTATCGACTATGCAGGGGCTTGCTGTGTTAGTCTGGGGGGATGTTATGTACGAGTTGGAATCATCGGCTTTTCGGACAGCCCGATATTTACCAACCATTGGCGTGGTTTTAATCTTCTTGGTCCTCGGCAACTGCATGGTTTTGGCCGACGACCAAGGGCTCTACGGTGCGTCGGATCCTGCACTCGCGCAATCAACCGAGCTGTGGAAAGACTCGCTGGCCGCTCCGGAATCACCCGCGACCCAAGATTATTTGTGGTTTCCGGCCCTAGGCCCTCGAACCTGGACGATCGACTATCGATTCCGCACGCTTGTTGATAGTTCGACCACCTATGAGTTCGGAACACCTCCCTATTATGAAACTCAACACACGCCCCTCAGCCGGCTCAACTTTCCGTTGAATTCTTACTGGCATGGCATTCAGCTTGGTCTCCAGAAACCGACCTGGGACGTTCATATGGAATGGCTGTTTCCGCAGCAGGGCATCCACGGAACGATGGAAGATTACGACTGGCGATACCCCAATCAGGACTTCACCGACCTGGGTTATATGGATGAGCGTTGGACCGATGGGCAGATGCTCGATCTCGGATTTGACTTCCAATTGTCGGAGCATCCATTTGGGTTGCCGCTTGAGATATGGCCTACGTTGGGATTCCGATGGCAACGGTTTAACATAATGAACTACGACCTTGTACAGGTCAAATGGGAAGATGAGTGGCTTGATCCACCTTATACGGAGTCTGGGAATATCATTTCGTTCAATCAGCAGTATTATGTTTTTTATCTTGGCGGACAATTTCGCAGCAAGCTGGAAATGAAATATCTGCCGCCTATCGCCCTGACGGTCCAGATGGACTGGGGCAGCACCAACGGCTACAACGTTGATCACCATTTGGTGCGAGAAGGAGATCGCTACACGATGGAAAGTACTCGCGGTAGTTGCTGGCATGCCGGCTTCACCGCCGAAGCTCTTATTTCAGAACATTTCAGCGCGGGCATTCAGGCTGACTATCTGGAAATTCGAACGCGCGGAACGCATCGTGAGTACAATGCGCCGCTTAACGTTGATTTCACGTGGGACAACGGCGTTTTGGCCTCGTCCAACCAAACGTGGCTGACGGCCTTCCTGCGAATCCGAATCTAACCGTCGCTACGGTAACGCATTCATCATTCGGGCGCGAATGGCCGATACCACGTTGCGCGGTAAGAACTTCGCCAATTCCACATCCGTCGCAATCGAAGCGATTTGTTTGATCAACGAGCTTGAGACGTGCGCCAAATCGCCGTCGGCGATCATGAACAGCGTCTCGACGTCGGGCGACAGATGCCGGTTGGCCATCATCATGGTCAACTCGGCGGCGATGTCGGTGATGGGCCGCACGCCGCGAATCATGATCCGCGCCCCGCACTGCTTGACGAAAGTCACGGCCAGGCCGCTGAAGGTGCGAATTTCGACGTTCGGCAGATGCAAAGTCGCCTCGCGAATCAAGTGATGGCGTTCGTCGGCGTTGAACAGCGTCTGCTTTTCGATGTTTACGCCGACGCCCACGATCAGACGATCAAACAACTTGCTGGCTCGTTCCATGACATTGAGATGTCCCAACGTGATAGGATCGAACGAACCTGGATAAACGGCAACGCGGGGTGGTTGTGAGACGCTCATGGGATTCGTGATTCGTGGTTAGGGTTATTGGGTTGGCCGCCCCTTGATTGATAAGATTCGGACAATCAGCTCTTTAACGCCTCGATCAATCGTTCAATGTCTTCCGCATTGTTATAGGCGTGGGGACTGATACGCAATCGACCTGCGCGACAACTTAACAGTACTTTACGCTCGAAGCACCGCTGACGCAATTCATGTGGATCTCGGCCGGGGATTTCGAAACTCACGATTCCGCTTCGATGTGCGGGGGAGCGGTCGCTAAGCAGGATTGCCCCCAATTCCGTCAAACGCTGACATGCAAGGTCGGTAATCTCCCACACGCGCCGCGAAATTCCCTCTTGGCCGAACTGGCGAAGCAATTCCAAGCTGGCCTCTAACGCCAGCAGCCCGGCGACGTTTTGCGAACCGCCTTCATAGCGGGCGGCCGTATCCTTAAAGACCAACTCGATATGGCTGAAGTCCATTTCATTGCGAACGCTGTTCCAGCCGACGCCGACCGGCCGGAGCAGATCGAGATGCTCGCGTCGCGCAAAAAAGATGCCTGCTCCTTCCGGTCCTAAAAGCCATTTATGACCATCGGCCGCGAGGAAATCGACCGGGGTGCGTCGCACATCGAGCGGAAAAACGCCTAGTCCTTGGATGGCATCGAGAAACAACTTCGCCCCGCGTTTGTGGACTTGGTCGGCAAGTTGATCCAGGTCGTGCCGCCAACCGTTGGCAAAGGCGACCCAACTGACGCTGACGATTCGGGTGCGGCAATCGCAGGCTGCGAGGAGCTGATCGATGTCGAGTACCCCCTTTTCAGCGGAAATGCGGCGAGTTTCCACCCCATGGTCGGCCAAGTGGAGCCAGGGATATTGATTGGTGGGATATTCGTCAGCCCGGATGACGACATTATCGCCTTTTTGCCAAGGGAAACCTTCGGCAACCAGATTGATGCCGGCCGTCGTGTTGCCCACAAAGGCGATTTCCTCGGGAATAGCCCCCAATAGCTCGGCAGCCAAAGTTCTTAAGTGTTCGACACGTCTCGACCAGTCGGGATAGTGGGCCGAACCGTTCTGGGAGGCGTCCGAGGCCCAATTGGCCAGTGCCACCTGGGCCGGCCCACTCAACGGCGCCACGGCAGCATGGTCTAAATAGGCCCAATCCCGGGCAACCGGCATCTGACTGCGGAAATAATCCCAATCGGCGACAGAGGGCATTTTTCGCTCCCAAAGGTTCTTGCCTTCCCCCCGACTTTCTTAGCTTCCACGGGCCAAATCGATTGGGAAAAGGGCATTTTTTCAAAAAAAACAACGATTTGCCTCGAATTCTTGAGGGCTAGGTGGTGAACCGAAGGCGGATTAATTATACTGTAAAGTGCAAGAAGAACCATTCGTGGGAGAGGCCATTATGCCCAAAGCCTTGTGTTTAACTGGAAGTGTTGTTGCGATTTTGCTGTTGTTGGTGTTTGGGCTCGATCTGGCCATTGGTTTTCCGTTTCGTCGGGCTAGCTCGACGATGGATATCGGGCTCCTGATCGCCTCCCTCGCTTTGGGGTATGTGAGTTGGACTACGTTGAAAGAACAAAAGTAAATGGCAACTGAAGGCAACACCCCGGAAGTTAAAAAACAAGGTCGCGAACCGCTTTCTCCCGCTAAACGCAAGCGGTTGGAGAAGGTGTTCGAACATGCCAGCAAAAAAGCATCTGCCTCGACCGATTATGATTACACCACCGAATTGCTCGGGCAATGTGTTGCGGGCGATCCCGGCAATTTGACTTACGTTCGCTCGTATATCGAAAATCTGCAAAAGAAATACGGCGGAAACAAAAAAGGGAGCCCCCTGGCGCAGTTCAAGGAACGCGGCTCGCGCAGCGCCTTGAAAAAAGCGCTGTCCCAAGAGCAATGGGACGAGGCCATTAGGTTCGGCCTCAAAGCGCTGACGGTCAACCCTTGGGATGCTCCTACGCTGACCGGCATGGCCACGGCCGCCGCAAAGTCGGGCGATCGCGATTGCGAACTTTATTATCTCCGCTGTGCGTTGTCGGCCAACCCCAAGGATCCCGAAGGCAACCGACTTTACGGTATCGCCCTGGGCGAGCGCGGCCTCTTCGATCAAGCCATTGCCTGCTGGCATCGCGTTGAAGAAGCAAGGCCCGATGACGACGAGGCAAGGCGTGCGATTGCCGTGTTGACGGTGCAAAAAGCCCGGTCACGCGGCGAATTCGACGATGACGATAATACGTCGCGCAAGCTGCGGGCGAAGGCCCAGCAGCAGGAAGAAACGACCGCGGAACAGCGGATTCTCCAGAAAATCGAAAACGATCCTAAAAACTTGACCAACTATTTAGAGCTCTCGCAGTATTACATTGGCGAGGAGCGTTACCAAGATTCTGAGCAGATATTGGCCAAGGCCTTTGAAGCGTCCGGCGGCAGTCAGGAGGTTCGTGAAAAGTGGGAAGATTCTCAACTCCGCAATTTACGGCAGAAAATCGCGACCGCCAAGGATCCCGAGTCTAAGAAAAAACTCCAAGAGGAGTATTTCGAGAAGGACATGGAAGTGTGCAAATATCGCGTCGAGCGATATCCGAACAACCTTGCCTTCAAATACGAATTGGGATATCGCTACATGCTCACGAAGCGTTATCCCGAGGCCATCCAAGAACTGCAAGTGGCTAAGAACGACCCCCGACGCAAGGGGGTGTGTATGCTTGTTCTGGGGCAATGCTTCCAGCAAATCAAGCAGTATCGTTTGGCGATGAGCCACTACGAGTCGGCGATTCAAGAGATTCCTGACCGCGATGCCGACAATAAGAAAAAGGCCTTACACCTTGCCGGGCGTCTTGCCATGTCGCCGGTCATGAATGATATTGATACGGCCGAAAAACACCTTACCACCCTTGCGGGTTTGGATTTCAGCTATAAAGACATCTCGACTCTACTAGACAAAATCGCGAAGTTACGCGAAAATCCAGATTCTCGCCCGGCCAAAGAGAGCAGCCAAGGCGAGGCCCAACCGGAAGCCGACCAGGAAAACAATACCCCGGACGCGCCGGAAGGCACGTCGTAACCATATATCAAAACCCTTATTACGCGAGAAACCATGCCGAATCTCAAGAGTGCGAAGAAACGTATGAAGCAGAGTGCCGTCCGAAATGCCCGGAATCGTTCGGCCAAAAAGGAACTCAACACCGAGTATAAGAAGGTCATCGTCGCCATCGATTCCGGCAACGTTGCCGCTGCCGAGGCGGAACTTTCCGCCGCCGCGAAATTGCTCGATAAGACCGCTGCCAAACGCATTATCCATCGCAACGCTGCCGCACGCACGAAGTCGCGTCTTTCGGCAAAGATCAAGAAGCTTAAAGGCAAATAGACTATCTTGTCTAGCTTGGCTAGTGTGACTTAGCCTCACTTCCCTCTCAAGTGGCGACTTCGGCATAACCGATACGATCCGTAGAAGACTGCGGATCGTTCGTGATTTGTAATCCTGCACGAAATGCCTTAGGTGAGGGGGGAGGGCGTTCCATGCGTTTGGAACTGCTTGCATGGGGGGTTGGCGTTTTGGCAATGGTATGCCAAACGGGCGCGGCTGCGCCCGCTGTGCCGATGGCCCCCATTGTCACGCATCAAGCCCTGTTTGCCATTCCTTTTCGGGTTGAGCCCACGGCGGATGCCACGCGACGGCCCGTGGAAGTCCAGTTGTATGTTTCAACGGATCGCGGAGCCCACTGGCAGCTCTATTCCAAAACGCCGCCGACTCGGCAACAATTTCAATTTCGCGCAACCAAAGACGGCGAATATTGGTTTGCCATTCGCACGGTCGACCGGTCGGGGCAAATCCGGCCGCCGACGATCGCCGAGCCCGGTTTGCGCGTCATCGTAGATACGAAGTCATCCGGCGGGCCCGTTCTGTCGCAACCGCCGACCAAAACACAAAAAGCCGAGAGCTCGTCTTCTGACGACAGACCGGCTTCCAAGTCGGAATCCAAAGGGGCCGTAGCCATCGCGATCAACCCGCCGAGTGGGAACAAATACACGCCGACCGAAAAGGCAT
>CAYWGR010000160.1:0-13314 GCA_964458015.1 uncultured Planctomycetaceae bacterium | reverse complement strand
TTCTTCGAGCGTGGCAAGGATAGTTGCCCGCTCTACCTGCGAGAGTCGGCCCGAGGGAACGTTGTTTTCGGTTGGCGCGGCGGTCAAGGCGGCGATCTTGGGGGGAAGGTGTTCGGGCATAATGATGTCGCCGCGGCAAAGCAGGCACGCTCTTTGAATGGCGTTGCGCAGTTCGCGGACGTTGCCCGGCCAGCGGTGGGCCAAAAGACACTGCGTTGCTTGCGGCGAGAGACGCACCGGGCCGCCGGAAAATTCACCGGCAAACTTCGAGGCCAGCGGCAGCAAGTCGTCAGAACGTTCGGCCAAGGGCGGCACGATCAACTCGACGACGTTGATGCGATAATAGAGATCGTCTCGGAACGTTCCGGCCCGGACGGCCTCGGCCAGATCGCGATTCGTGGCAGCCACCAGGCGCGTATCGACTTTAATAGGCGCATCGCTGCCGACGGGTGTAATCTGGCCCGATTCCAACGCCCGCAACAGCTTGGGCTGCAAGTGCAAGGGCAACTCGCCGATCTCGTCGAGAAAGAGCGTGCCGCCGTGGGCTGCACGGAAAAAACCCTGCCGCACCGCGTCGGCGCCGGTGAACGCGCCTTTGGTGTGGCCGAACAGTTCGCTTTCGATCAGCGACTCAGGCAGACCGGCGCAGTTGGCGGCCACCATCGGGCCCGAGGATCTGGAACTCCAGCGGTGGATCAACTGGGCGATCATTTCCTTCCCCGCTCCGCTTTCGCCGAGAATCAGCACCGGAGCATTCGAGGGGGCGACCACGGCCGCCGTTTCAACGACCCGACGCATGGAGGCACTTTCACAGATGAAACCGGGTGGCAGATCGGGCAGTGTTTTTCCGGACGGCTGTTTCTCCAAGGCCGGTCCGAGAGCGTCGGTGATTGCCACTTCCAATTCGTCGAGATCGAGCGGCTTCAACAGGTAATCGTCCGCGCCGCTTTTAATGGCCTCGACCGCTTGACGCAAATGTCCATGCGCGGTAATGAGCAGGACGGGTAGGTTGGTGGTAATTTTCCGGATTTCGCCCAAGGCGGTGATGCCGTCCATGCCGGGCAAACGCACGTCGAGCAACACCATGTCGGGCAGGGAGCGGCGCAGTTTGTCGAGGGCCGCTTCCGCCGAGTCGGCCTCCGCCGTAAGAAAACCTAGCGAGCCGACGAAATCGCCTAGCAATCGGCGTTGCGCGGCGTCGTCATCGACGATCAGAATGGTGCGTTGTGTATCGGCCATTGTGTTATGAGCTATCCGTGGTCAGCAACCGCTTACAGTATTTTGTTGGTCCGCTCGCCGACGACCGTTCGATAATCCGGATTTCCAATTCTCGAATTATGATTTGATGTCTATCCAGAAAATCGACCCTCCGCCGGGACGCGGGGCATAGCCTACTTCCCAACCGTGGGCCGTTGCAATGCGTCGAACGATGGCCAAACCCAAGCCGGTGCCGTCGGAACGTGTCGTGTGGTAAGGAGTAAAGAGCAGATCGATGGCCTGGGGAGGCACGCCCTGGCCGTGATCGGCTACTTCTATGCGCAAAACGCCGTTGGGGTTCGATTTGGCGGCAGTTTCCACCGAAGAGCCGTCGGGCGAAAACTGAATCGCGTTCTGGAACAAATTAAAGAGCGCCTGCCGCAATAATTCTCGGTCGGCTTGAATCGTTTGGTGGAATGTCGATGGCAGGGAGTGGAATGTCAAATGTTTGGCATTCAAGTCGGGTTCGAGCAGGGCCGCCAATTCGGAAACGACCTCGCTGGGATTGACGTTGCCTTTTTTCGGCTCGCAGGGGCGAGCAAAAGCGAGAAACTGATTGATCCGGGCCGTTACGCGATCGCATTCCTCGATGACGGTTTGCGCATGCTGCCGCTGCTGCGGACTCTCGGGAAGTGATTGGGCAAGCCGTTGCGTCCAGCCGCGAATCAGGCCGAGTGGATTGCGAGTTTCATGCGCTAAACCGGCCGCGGCTTGGCTGAGCTCGCGCAAATGGCGTGTTTCGATCTCCAAAAGCCTCGCTCGACCGTGAGCTTCGGCCAGCCGCATCGTCGCACGCCATGCCAGCACGACGCTGAGAATGACCAGGCCGCCGGCTCCGACGACAAAAATTCGCAACCATGCATAATGAGAAATCTGTTGGTCCGATCGCGTTCGATCAAGCAACAGAACGGCGAAAATTCGCCCCACGAGCGGCGGTTTGAGATACTCAGGCAGTTTATTGAGCTGCTGCCAATTCATTCCGCCGCGTTGCCAACCGAGTCCTCGCCCCGCACGGCGGCCGTTCGATGGCTCCGTATTGGGTTTAGGGGATTTCGACGGCAAATTGTCGGCATCAGCAGAGGATGTTGAGGACTTTTTTGCTGCTTCCGCTGTAGTTGATGGGGTCGAAGGGCGTGAGACGTCCTTGCCCTTGGAAATGTCCTTGGCATCCTCGGGTTTTTCGTCGTTGGGGCCCGTCTCGTCCGGGCGAAATTCCGGTCTACGCCCCCTAAAATCGTTGTCGACCGCGGGTTCTGGATGTCTGGAGTTATCGAGCGGCCCCATAGCGCCTGGCGGTCCGCCACTGCCCGGCGGGCCCATTGGGCCGGGCGGTCCCATGCCGGGGATCGGCATTTCGGGTGTGATTTGGAATGCCACGGCATAGCGAAATCCGGCGTCTTCCCAAAATTGACCGGGTTGAATCGCCGAGGTGAGATTCAGCAAGGAAGCCGTTCCGGCCGACAGCGAGAGACGCTTATCCGAGGATTCGACGGCAACGGCCAAGACATCTTGGGATTTGCCTAGTTCGTCGAGCAATCCTTGAAGCTGCTCTTCGATGAAGTGTCCGAGACGGCGATGGGATTGAACGCCGCCGACCAAAGCGTTCATGATCGACTCGGCTTGGCGACGCACGCTATCTCGGGCGACTTCGCACTCGACGCAGTATTCCTGCCATTGCCAAGCGGCCAACAACGCCCAAGCCAGCACAAGTGCCGCTACCGTGACCCCTCGCTGCCAATGCGTGGTTGCATTATCTCGCATAGGGGCATTCTCGCACAATCAGGAACGGCGTCAACACGAAAACCGACTTCTCCTCAGATGCGATTCAGCAGTTGTAGTCGATACTTCCATAATTATACGACACCGTTGAGCAGGCGATGGGAAAAACGCGTTACAACATCCAGCTCATAGAGATGCTCGGTAAAGGAGCCATCGATGCTGTTGAAACTGATACGGGAATCGAACAAACAATCATCGAGCCAATTCAAGCTTACGTCGGCGGATGAAGACCGAGAGCCGAATAATGTATCGCGATCTTCAAATAACGCATCGACCGAAGCCGTCGGCAGAGCCGTTTCCGTATCATCGACAATGGCAGAAAGTGTGACAGTTTGAGTGCCATTTTCCGCCATAGAGGAACTCTCCGAAGACAATTCCATCGGAGCATTGCTCAGTGCTGAGGCCAGGGGCGCGATCAGGGACCAACTCGTGGAACTGCTCGTGGCCAATTTCGTGTTCCCGGATACCGAGAATCCCGAACAGATTTTCATCATTTGGCCGTAAGTAACGGGATTCGGTTGATCGGATCCCCACGGATTATAGAGTGTAAACAGGCATGTACTGCTATCGTAGGAGATAACATTATAGGCATGAAGGCCGACCAGTTGCGTTGTTTCGTCGCTGTATAGCGTATGCATGCCGACAGCTTTCCCCTTAGATAGTGCATCGATAAGCTTCTGCTTATTGGCATAAACCATGCTATAGGTGGTGGAAGTGGTGTTCATCACGACGTCAAAAACATCGCCCGTAAAACCACCTTCAATCGCATTGTAGCTATTCAATGCCAAGTCACGACCTGTTTTGCCGGTTTCATTCCACTGGGCATACGCTTTTTCCGCAAGTGCCAGCCAAAGCACATTACTCGAATCGTCGACGAGGTTGCCCATGCCTTGAGCAACAAGGAATTTCATCCCATAGGCTTGATAGTAGGGCAATTCACGATTGACGGTCACGTAGTCTGCCGCACCATTGGCGTAGAACCGCACCGTCCACGTATCATCGCCATTGTCTATGAACATGCTGACGACGATCGACTCATAGTTCTTGGCAACGCCGCATATGCCGGAGAGGAAATAGCAATCACCAATAGCGCCCTGCTGTGCGTCGGTATAAAGAGGGATGCCATCGCTTCCATAGAGCGAACCGGCGGTGGTAGCGTAGTCATAGTCGATATCTGGCAAGTCAGTGCCAAAGAACCATTTGTTGACGAGATTTTCAAGCTTCGAATTTGGAACGTCAGCTTTCAAATTGCCCAACACATTGCCCAGGTAATGGGCATTTGCCGCATTCCCATAGACGACGTCATTCGCTAGGACTAGAACGTAATCGGGAATGCACAAGGTTGTGGCATTGCTCAGAATCGTTTTCAGATCCTTGATGTCGGTTGCATCAACCGTTATGTCGTCTTCATCGGTGATGGTGTTGAAAATGGTGATCATGTCGAGACGGTTGATGGACCCGTCGGCAAACAAACTTTGCGTAAGATTCGCCAAGCCGTCATCCAAAAGGTTCAGGAAGTTCGGAGCGGTTACCGAAACGGAGGCCGACGTGGAGACCGAACCGACTTGAGCCGTTAGGACGACGTCTGCCGCAAAATTGGGCGCGGTATATGTCACCGTGCTTGAGGCTGTGTTGCCGCTCAATGTGCCGCACGGGATTGATTCGCAGGTGGCCGACCACGTTACGTTGCTCAATGCCATGCTATTGCCGAATTGATCCACCCCGCTAAGGATGAATTGTTGTGTTGTGCCCGTGAAAAGCTTTAATTCCGCGGGGGTGAGCGAGAGATCGGCAAGCTCTTGGCCAACAGTCACTTTTACGGTTCCGCCCGAAACAAAATGCCCCTTGGGATCGGAGATTTTTACCGTAAATACGTAGGCGCCGGCCTGCTTGAATGTAACGACGACGTTTTTAGCGTCATTCGTGCCGTTGGAGCTATATTCCGGTAGTTGATCTTCTTTCAAATTGGTGGGAGATTGCAATGACCATGTGTAGGTCAGTTCCGACTCCTCATTATCGGCGTCTTCGCCTAGAACGGAAAGCGATACCGTCGTACTGGTGGAAGCGGTGATCCTTGCCGCCTGCTCGACGGTGGGAATGCTTCCAGGAATATAGGAAGTTACCGACAAAGTGGGCCGATGGGCGGTGGTGACGTTTTCTCCCGAGGCGAAATCCACGGTGCCCTTTTTGCTCGTGGAAGCCATCGCGACCACGAAACTAGCGATTCCATTTGTATTGATCTTTTGGTTGAGAAGGCTAGTTACATCGATCGAAACCGTGGAGGATTTGCTCAGTTGGACTTTGGTGAGCGAGATCGTCAATGTCGTTCCCACGGCATCCTGCGAATTCTTCCAGGTGATCGGGTTCTTGTCACCTTTCTCCCCCTCGATCCATCCATCATTTTTATCAGCAAGAAGTCTGACGGTAATCACCACCGCTGATGATGTTATCTTGCTTGATAAAACATGCAGGTTTAAAGTTGCTTTGGTGATGGCGCCGGAAATGCCGCTGATGTCGTACTTAAGATACGCCTCGCTTTTGCCCGTCTGATTTTGCACCATTAAATCAGACGAACGTCCGTAGTTCGTGTTTGCTTTGCTGCTGTTGATGTAGGAATCAGCGACTACGCCGAGAAGCGAAGTCAAGCTGCTGTCGGCGATGCTCTGCACCGCCGAAGCGCCGCTGAGAACTAATCGCGGTTCGAGTTGTTCCATTCGCAAGGGGCGCTTAGCAAAGTTGGCCACGGTATCGCTGTTACGGGAATCACGCGATCGTAACGAGGAACAACTCATTGGAAATACTCCTCTAGTTCCGTATCGATTGTAGAGAAAGCAAAGCAAGTATTAGGATCATCTCCACTCCAAGCCTCACGATTCCATCTTGGGAAAACAGCATGTTTGCCTTAAGACGCAACATGCCCTAGTGCGACTTGGAAATGAAAACTACGTAAAACGCCTCTCCCGATTACTTAACTAATATGGTATCTCTTGCTTAAATTAACATCAAGTGCTTTCTTAATTTCTGTCAGAAAAAATCTTTACAAATTTGTGGGGGGGTATTGAGAGGCCTTGGTTCTCCTTGGGAATACTCTTTGTACGACAAAAAGTGGGGACGACTCTGGACTAATGAGTCAATGGGGGAAAGTAGTCCTGTGGAATTAAGCTGTATAGCAAGATGGGGGGGTGCCTGGGATATGTAGGCGGTCGTTCGTTTCCGCCAAATCACCATTGGGGATATGGAGGAAAGGGAGATGAGCAACAAAACAGAGGAGCTGACCGCCGCGATTGTGCAACGAGGAGTGATTGCCGAATTATTGCAGCGTCGGGGTAAGACGACGGCTCGTTTTTGGATTTGTCGATTCCGGCGGTGTGGGCATCTTCCACTCGGATCGCTCTTGCGGCGCTGTGATGGAAGTGTGGGCGGGATCAGGCGATGGTGCGGGAATTTCTTCGTGACGCTCCGTACCCGGCGGAAGCGGCGCGGTGGGTCTTGGCTGCCGATTTTGCGGCGACATTTTCCAACCGCCGCCTAAGGCGCGATAGACCTGGATTAAACCAAGCGCGATATCGCCGTGCGCCCTGGCTTGCAAATCTTGTTGTTGAACAAGGTTTTGTTCGATCAAGGCGACGCGGTTGAAATCGGATGTGCCGACGCGGTATTCCTTGAAGACGATATCCACCGCCTTCTGATTGTTCGAAACGCTTTGATCGAGCAATTGGGCTCGTTCTTGAGACCGGAGGAAGGAAACCAATCCGTCTTCTACTTCCGCGTTGGCCTTCAGAACCGTGTTTTGGTAAAGAGCCACGAGAGCCCAGAATTTCGCATCTTGTGCGCGCATGTTGTTGCGAATGCGTCCGTAATTCAAGATACTCCACTGGAATTGCGGGCCGACGGTGCTGTTGAGCGCGGGACTGGTGAACAGATCGGGGAAATTATTCGACTGATAGCCGAGCGAACCGTTGATCGAAAATATGGGATAGAGCTGCGCTTCGGCGATGCCGATTTGCTGGCCCTGCGAGGCGGCTTGGAGCTCCGCGCGGCGAACGTCGGGCCGACGTCGCAATAACTCGGCCGGTATTCCGATGACCACCGTGCTCGGAGCCGACGGAATTGGGCCAGGGCCGAACTCTTGCTCGATATCGCGAGGCGGTATGCCGAGCAAAATGCACAAGCGGTTGCATGCCTGACGTAATTCGATTTTCAGCGCCGGGATTTGTGCCTCGGTTTGGGCCAGCGTGCTGCGGGCTTGATGCGAGTCGAGGGCGTTTATCTTGCCTGCCTTAAGACGGCGATCGGCGATCGTCAATATCCTGCGCTGCAAATCAGCGTTGGATCGCACTAATTCAATGCGTTCCTGAACCGAGCGAATCTGAACGTAATTCGTGGCTACGTCGCCCAACAGAGTCACTAAGACCTGATCGTAGTTGGCGGCGGAAGCTTCAAGGGTATCCTCGGCAGCGAGGATGGCACGACGCAAACGTCCCCAGAAGTCAAGTTCCCAGGATAGATTGAAGCCGGCATTCCACCGGTCGAAAAATTGCGTTCCCGGCCAGTCCGATGCAACCTGGCTCGCTCCGATACGCTGGAATGACCCGTACGCGCCCTGTGTTTGTGGAAAGAGGCTGCCTTGGGAGATCCCTAATTGAGCTCTCGCTTCCAATACGCGATAACTTGCTTCTTTTAGGGATAGGTTTTGGTTCGAGGCTTCGGCGATGAGATTATCGAGGGTCGGATCTTGGAAGACGGTCCACCATTGATGGATATCGACGGAATCCGCGCGAACGCGAATGTCGGCCTCATCAATCCAGCGTTGGGCCGTGGGGCCTTTGGGGACGCAAGGGTCCGGCCCCACCTTGAATTTGTTGTGGATATACGTCGACAGACTCGTGCATCCGCTGGTCGAAAGCACGGCCATCGCCAAGATGATGACGCTGATTCGCAGCCAGGCTGCTCGGGACATCCTTTTCCCCCCCTCCACGATGCGAACTCACAGTCAGCCGTAAAGGGCTTTAAAGTGCGCGCGGCTTGAACTGCGACATTACTTCACCTCGGGAAAAATGTCTCATTTCTCACCGTGCATGATATAAAACATCTACCTTGATCCTGCGTATCATCTCACATGCTTACACGGAGAAAACATGCTGCTTCTCGAACAATCGACACGCAATTTGAAGGTGAAATGCGTATCGCATGTTGCCCAGATTGCCAAAGTCGGCGTGTTTTGGCAAACCATGGATACTCCAAACCCGTAGAACGATCAAAACGGCAATGAATGCATTGCCGCTATGGCTGTTCCCTCCCCCAAAATCGACACATACGATAAAGCAAGACCATACGGTCTTAATTGGCCGTTACAAAGCCAATTATCGGCAGCCTTTTTGTATGCAGCCGTTATTGCCTATTCTGCCTAGGTGCTCGTTTTGTAGGGAAGGCAGAGTTAGAGCGACAGCTATCTTCCTGATCACGTAATAGATAAATGGGTTACCTACTTCTGGTGAAGTGCCCATACTCTCGCTGTTGGGCAATTTCGATCAAGAAACGGTCGGACCATGCCGATAAACGCGGTCAGTTCCAAGCTCTTTTGTTTTTCTCTTCCATTACGACTTCGCAGAGCAATGTTAACCCCGTTTTGAGATTTTCTTGGGGTTTGCTGGGGCAATGGGAAATAAAAAACCTCCAAACAAGGAGCAAGGATGCTCTCTGCTCAAACCCCAGATCCTTCGCCCTCGCCTTCGACGGGGTCTACGCGTTATCAGATTTTAGATCCGATGCGGGGCTTGGCCGCGCTCTGGGTTTTTCTTTTCCATCACCAGTTTTGTGATGGATTTCAGCACTGGTTTCCCTACTTGCATCAGTTTTTGAAAGTTGGGGATCGCGGCGTTTCCATGTTTTTTGTCATTTCCGGCTTCTGCTTAGGGTTGGCCTCTGCCCACGCGATTGCACACCAAGATTCGGTAGGCCAATTTCTGTATCGACGCGCGAAACGAATCTACCCAGCCTTCTGGTGTGCTGCTTTGTTGATTTGCCTCATTCGTTTTGCGGCTTGGGGTGTGACAAGTTGCTGCCAGATTTCAACCAATCACGCCATTCCGCCCGGTTTCACGGCGTATAACTGGGTAGATTGGCTCAAGGTGATTTCGTTAACGCAGATATTCGATCCGAATACGGGGATATGGTACGTTCGGTTTGGTGCCGTTAACGGCGCCTTTTGGACACTGGCCATCGAGTTTCAGTTCTATTTGGTTGTGGCCCTAACGGTATGGCTCCCACGATGGCGTATTTGGATTTTGGGAGGAGTGACGCTTCTTTCGTTGCCTGCCTACTTCTGGGCGCAGGCATTTTGGCCTTGTGTTGACTACGGTCTGTTCCTGCCTTTTTGGGCCCGGTTTGCCTGCGGATTGGGGTTGTACGGTCTGTTAGCACGCGGTATTGTTCCCAGCAAGGTTTTCGGGCGTCGTTGGGCCGCGGTTTCCCTGTTGGGAATCGTTGCATTGTTTACGGTTTTTGCGGTTCTTGTGCGGAAGAACGTGGAGCTTGAGTGGACCGCCTTTTCGTTTGGTTTTACATTGCTGTTGTGGTTTGCGGTTGATTTCGATGAGTTCATCGGAGACCTTCTGCACGGTAAGCGATGGCTGCCTGCCAATTGCGGAAAGGCGATCTTGGCATTGGGGACAATGTCCTATTCGCTATATCTTGTGCACAACGAGTTTTCCCACTTTGTAGTCCGAACATTTCAGCTTTTTTCGATCAATCATCGGACCGTTACGGACCTGATTGTCATCGGGGTAACTGTTTGTGCGGCATATCCGTTCTATTGTTTGTGCGAGAAGCCATTTTTATCATCGGGACGAAAGGCAGCTCCACAAATGAAAGTTGCACATTCGCTGCCCGCTCCGCATTTTTTGCCTGTTATACCGCGTATGAGTGAGGCGAACTACAGCGGACCCTCGATAGAGAAGACCGAAAACAGGTGTATATAAGGTGGAGATTGGGGATGAGTTCACAAAAACTTCAGAGTGATTGTAACGAAATACAGCCTGTCGCCGGGGTCATCGAGCCGGAGCAAGAAAGACGAAAAGGCCATACGTTCTTAGCCAAGTATCTTAATCCGAATCCTCGGAAGCTTCTCTTTCCAACTTGTATAGGGCTTCTAGTTCTCTGGGGCGTTTGGTGGTGTCTCAGTTTTCACCGTCAGGAATTACAGGCATGTAAGCATCTTTGGGTGACGTTACCTGCCTTTGGATTCGATTTTTACCACCATGTCGATCGTCCTGCCAGAATCTGGTCGGCCGGAGGCGATCCCTATGCCGATCAGGTATTTTTTTTCGCATATCCGCCCTCGGAGATGCGCCTGTTCGCGTGGGTCAATTATATGACTCCGCGGACTGCCTTGATGGTTTGGTTGATCTTCATGACTGGACTTATCGCGGCGGCGGCCTGGGTGGCCAGTCGCTGGCGGCGGGGGCTCTCGTTGGATGAAATTTCGCCCTTGGCGGCCATCGTGCTCATGCTTTACAGCACTCCGGTTTTATTCGCCCTGGAGCGAGGACAGTATGACCCGCTTAGTCTGCTGCCGATTCTTGCCGCTTTACCGCTCCTGAAACATAAATCGGGTTGGGCGCAATTTTTAGCCGGAGCCGTTTTATGTTTTGCACCGTGGGTAAAAGCCTATCCCGGATTGATTGCCGTGGGGCTTGTCGGCTTGCGCCGCTGGCGGGCGTTGGCCGCATTCGCAGTTGTCGGCATCGTTGTTGCCGTACTGGATTTTGCCCAGTTGCAGAAATTTTTTATCAATAATAATCTCCACATCCAAAAAGCGGAGGATCTTGCACGGATGTTTCCAACCGGCCCCTGCCTTTGGAACCATCCCCTGGCGCTTTCCATCTCTTGTTTATGGCTGCGCATGCAACAATTTCAATGGTTAGGTTTTTTGCCCGGCAAAATAATCGCGGCCGTATTGCTCGTTGTTCCTCTTGCTTGGGTTACCTATCACGTTTATCGTTCGCCGGCGCGCGACAAAGTCGCTTATCCTTATTTGCTTTGGATCGTCGCCTTGGCCACCTTCGTACCGCCGATCTCGAACGACTATAACTTGTGTTTTCTACCGTTGGCGGTCTTGGCGGTTTGGGATCGTCGCGATCCCTTGCTGATACAACTTAGCTTGGGGTTGCTGTTCCTCTGGTGGCAGCCGATTAGCATATCGACCACGGCCTATCCCATTTTGGCAGCCAAGCTCCTCGGTCTATACGCTACAGGAATTTGCGTTGTTGAACGAGCCTATGAACAAGCGGCCTTGATCACGGCAAGCGAAGAGCAGGATGATAGCACGGCGTCGAAGAAAATCTTTTTGCGGGCCGCATCCTAACGATCGTTTTGCCATCCCTCGATAATGCGGTAGTTCGGGGGGGGGGCAATTTTTCTTGGCTGTTCCGTCATTCTGAGCAAAGCGAAGAATCGCAGTCGTTTTTGAGATCCTTCGCTGCGCTCAGGATGACAAAATGACCTTCCGCAACAGAAACTCTTCAACCGCAATCGCGGTTGTTCCAGCCGAGTTTGCCGACCGATTGCCCCTGGAATGGTTGATTGGCAAGCTAGGGCGCAGAAGCCGCCCTATGTCGAAATGGCAAAATAGCCGGCTTGGGCAATTGCTGCCTGTCTGCCTCTCTTAAAGGCATTGTCATAAATCACCTGGCTTATCGTTGGCAATGTGGGCAAGCTGTGCGGGTAGTATCGTTGGGCATCAAGGTGCCGTTTCTGCCGGGCCGATCTATTCAAAGTGTTACCGTTGATGCGACGGATGAAGATTCCGCGCGAACGGTTTAACGAGCGTGCCGCGGCCGCCTCGGGCGATTGCCGCGAGTCCTTAGTCAAACACCGGCGATAGACTTTCCATGGCCGACCGACACGCATTTTCCGCCAACTTGCGAAGCTGTACTCTTTGGTTCAGCTTGGCATCTTTGTTTTGTTGCCTGCTGCTTGCGACGCCTTCAACGGCTTCGGAACAGCGCGAAACCCCGATCGTCAAGGCCGTCAAACGGGTACGGACCTCGGTGGTCAACATTCGAGGCGAAAAAACCGTCGCCGCTCAAGCCGGGCAAGCTGCCGGCGCTGATGCGAACCGCCGCGTCAACGGCATGGGCACCGGCGTGATTATCGACGCTCGGGGATACATCGTCACCAACCATCATGTGGTCGATGGCGTGCGTGAAATTCAAGTGACCTTGGCCGATGGACGCCGACACGTCGCGCGGCTGGTTACTCGCGATATGGAAACCGATCTGGCGATCATTAAAATCGACGCTCGCGAGTCGCTGCCGGTGATGCCCATCGGAACTTCTTCCGACTTGATGCCCGGTGAAACCGTGATTGCCTTGGGCAATGCTTACGGCTACGAGCATACCGTGACGCGAGGCATTGTCAGCGCCTTGCATCGTTCGGTGCAAGTAAGCGATGCCCAGTTTTACGATGATCTGATACAAACCGACGCCAGCATCAATCCCGGCAATTCCGGCGGGCCGCTTTTAAACATCGACGGCGATATGATCGGCATCAACGTGGCTGTGCGAGCCGGCGCCCAGGGCATCGGCTTCGCCATTCCCGCCGATAAAGTCGTTTCGGTTGCGGCCTCGCTGCTGGCTTCCTGTAATGTCAATTCGACCTGGATCGGACTAACTTCGTCGAACGAAACCAAGTCGCCGCAAGAAGGCATGGTGATTGGCGCGGTTGAAACTAAGAGCCCCGCCGCCGAGGCCGGACTTGCTCCCGGCGACGTTGTTACCAAAGTCGATGACATCAAAATCCAGCGGCCGTTGGATTTCCAACGTGCAATGTTGGATCGCAAGCCGGGCCAAAAGATTCACATGGCGGTTCTTCGGACCGGTGAGCCTTTAACGATGAAACTCACGTTAGGCGACGTGCCCGAGACGGCTAAAACCTCAACGGATCGACCTGCCTGGGATTTGTTGGGCGTCGAGCTGAAACCGATTCCCGCCGACGAATTCCGGAAGAATTATCAGTCGCGTTATCGCGGCGGCCTGACCGTGACGGCGGTCCGGCCAAATAGTCCCGCGTCGAATCAGGGGATCGTCTCGGGCGATGTGCTGGTGGGTATGCACATTTGGGAGACGGTTTCGCTCGAAAACATCAACTATATCCTGAAGCGGTCCGACTTCACCACCTTGAGCCCCGTCAAGTTCTTCATCCTACGCGGCGATGAAACGCTTTTCGGCTATCTTCAAGTTGCTCCCGCCAAGACGGCCCAGCGATAGTTTTTCCCTG
>CAYWGR010000159.1:0-13407 GCA_964458015.1 uncultured Planctomycetaceae bacterium | reverse complement strand
ATACACAAATCACCGACGCGGGGCTCAAACGCCTAACAACGATCAAAACCCTTCAGGATCTCGATCTTAGCAAGACGAATATCACGGACGCGGGTTTGAAGAATCTCGCCGCGATGAAAAACCTGACGCGCGTCAA
The DNA here is from genome assembly GCA_964458015.1 of uncultured Planctomycetaceae bacterium. Classification (GTDB taxonomy): domain Bacteria; phylum Planctomycetota; class Planctomycetia; order Pirellulales; family Thermoguttaceae; genus CAYWGR01. The sequence continues at coordinate 13,271 of CAYWGR010000159.1, read as the reverse complement.
TTTCTACAGCACGAAAATATCCGATGCGGGGCTCGATAATCTTTCGACGATGACCGGCCTGAAATGGCTCAATCTCGACAAGACGGCCGTCACCGATAGTGGCTTGCCGAAGCTTAAGCCGCTCGTGAATCTGGAGTATATGCACCTAGGCCGCAATAAAATCACCGATGCCGGCCTCGACAGCTTGAAAGGCATGACCAAGCTTCGCGAATTGCACGTCACCCGCACGGCCGTAACGGCCGACGGCGTCGCGCAACTTCAAAAAGCATTGCCCCATTGCGATATCAAGTTTCAAGTTGCTGCGCCCTAGCACGTATTGAGGCGCAGGCGGAAAATCTGCGTCACAATGCAAAATATCCCGGTTGAGTTGAAATACCTGTTTCGATGAAAGTCTCTTGTTATGGTTCGCATCTCCGTCATCATGCCGGTGTTTAACGAAGTAAACACCATCGAGACCATCGTCGGTTTGGTGCAAAGGGTATCGATCGACAAGGAACTGGTGATTGTCGATGACTTTTCGACCGACGGCACGCGTGACAAGCTGGCCGCCATTGCCGCCGGCGCGGAGAACGTTCGCGTTTTTCAACACGACCGCAACCAAGGAAAGGGCGCCGCACTGCGCACGGGCATTGCGCAAGCCCTGGGCGACATCGTCATCATTCAAGATGCCGACTTGGAATACGATCCGAATGAGTATCCGCATCTGATACAGCCGATCCTTGATAACAAGGCCGATGTGGTGTTCGGCTCGCGTTTCGTCGGCGATCGGCCGCATCGCGTCTGTTATTTTTGGCACTCGCTGGGCAATAAGTTTCTCACCTTGTTGTCGAACATGCTGACGGATTTGAACCTGACCGATATGGAAACCTGCTACAAAGCCTTTCGCCGCGAGGTGATTCAAAGCATACGGCTGTGCGAAAATCGTTTTGGCATCGAGCCCGAAATCACCGCCAAAGTGGCGCGACAGCAATGCCGCATTTACGAGGTCGGCATTTCCTACGCGGGGCGATCCTATGAAGAGGGCAAAAAAATCGGCTGGAAAGACGGCGTCCGGGCCGTTTGGTGCATCCTGAAATACAATCTCTTTTCCAGGAAATAGTTCTCCGCATCCTTATTCTTTCCCTTTCCTTCATTATTGAAAAAATACCATGCGCCGCGCCACCTGTGTCTCTTTATCTTTAGCGGGCATTGTGACGCCGGCCTTATTGGGCTGGGCGGGTTGGTACTTTGTTTGGAGCGGTGTAAATCCGCCCCAACGGCCCGATCTGATTGCATTGCCCAAGGACGCCCCCGCGCCGCCGGGCGGATATCCCACGAAAAATGCCATTTATTTGGCCTACGCGCTGGGGCGTGTTGAAGCGTTGAAACTCAGGCCGGTCGAAACGCCGCCTTCGGTCGAAGAACACAAGGATATCGAATACGGCCGTGCCGGCGACCACGCCTTATTGGTGGATGTCTATTCGCCGAAGGGTTTGAACAAGCCGGCGCCGGGGTTGATCTTCATCCACGGCGGCGGTTGGAGCGGAGGGCATCGAAGCGATTACAAATACTACACCGTGGCCTTCGCCCAGCGTGGCTATGTGGCCGCCACGATCAGCTATCGCTTTGCCCCGGAGTTTCCGTTTCCCGCCGCCGTTGAAGACGCGAAATGTGCCGTGCGGTGGATGCGCGCCAAGGCGGCCGAGCTTCATGTTGATCCCGACCGTATTGCCGTCATCGGCGGATCGGCCGGCGGGCACTTGTCGATGATGATCGGCTACACGGCGGATCAGAAGAAGTTGGAAGGGCACGGAGGCCACGAGGGCGTAAGCAGCGCGGTTCGCGCGGTCGTCGATTTATACGGTCCCACGGATTTCGATACGCCGCTTGGCCGCGAAAGCGGCACCGTGCGCCGGTTTATCGGCAAATCATTCGCGGAGGATCCGGAATTATATCGCGCCGCCTCGCCGATTCGTTATCTCACTGCCAAATCGCCGCCGACGTTTGTTCTTCACGGAACGATCGATCAAGTCGTGCCCGTCGAACAGTCCGACATGTTGGTCGAAAAGCTCAAGGAGCTAGGCGTGCCTCACTGGTACGATCGGCTCGATGGTTGGCCCCATACGATGGACATCGCCAAGTCGGTAAACGAACGCACTCAAACGCTGTTGGTTCAATTCTTGGAGACGTATCTGAAGCCTGCCGGTACGGCGGAAACAGCGACAGCCAAAAATTGAGAGCACCCGCGAGGTTTTCGTTGAGCAAAAAAAGTGGTTCTCTATTTCGATGGCTATTGTTGATCGCCGTGGTGTTGGCGGTTCCGATTGTGCCGTTCCTTGGATTCGGCGAGTCGGCCGAAACGCAGATCGCGGGGTGGCTCGACAACTCTCTTTCGCCCGGCGCGGCGGCGGCACTGGTGATTGGGCTATTGGCCTCGGATATTTTTCTGCCGGTGCCGTCGAGCCTTGTCGGCACGTTCGCGGGGCGCACGTTGGGCCTCATGGCGGGAACGGCTGCCTCGTGGTTCGGCATGACTCTCGGTGCGATGGTCGCCTTCTGGCTTGTGCGCTGGTTCGGCCGTCCCTTGGCTAGGCGGTTTTCGAGCGAGGAAGAACTCAACCATATGGATTCCTTGGCCGACCGTTACGGAATACTCATCCTGGTCTTGGCGCGTCCCGTTCCGGTCTTTGCCGAGGCCAGCGTTTTGTTGATGGGCACAATGCGATTGTCGTGGTGGCGATTTATTGTTGCAGTCGGTTTGAGCAATTTCGCCATCGCGGCGGTTTATGCCGCGTTGGGAGATCGCGTGTCATTGCCCACGGCGCTGGCTGCCGCGATCGCCATTCCGTTGACTGCCGCTGCCGTTGCACGTTGGTTTTGGCCGGCTTCTTCGGCGGATTCGCTGAAGGACGAGAGCATTGGCAAACCTTAGAAAACAGGTGCAGTAATTTCTTATAGTCAAGTTGGATAAGCTATGTTGTTTCGTTGCCACGGGAACGGCGGCTCGACAGCAGGGCCGACGTACCATCGGCCGCTAAACTGTGGTGCAATTCGCACACATTCCGGGAGCTGTTAGCTCCCGGCTATTCTGTTGTGTTTATTACGGTCCGCGGAAAAAAGCCGTCATCTTTTACTGTATCCTAGAAAACGCCCCACTCCCCTCGTGCGTCCGGTGGCGTTAAAATGAAGGGGTATGAGCACCGCCGATCCAACGCCGTCGAAAACGCCTGCCCAATTGCTCGCTACGCCCGTGCAATTTTTGAAGGGCGTAGGGCCGGCCCGGGCGGAATTGCTCGAACGGATGGAGCTGTTCACCGTCCGCGACATCCTGTTCTTTTTTCCGCGCGACTATCAGGATTTTACGGACGAGCGCGAGGTCGTCCAGCTTGAGGAGGGCAAGTTGCAGTCGGTTCGCGGCGTCATCGAAGATATCGACCTTCGCACCACCAGTTCCGGCGGTTCGATACTCGGCATCTCGATCCAATGCCGCACCGGACACCTGCGCGCCATCTGGTTCAACCAGCCCTTTATGCGCGACAAATTGAACTTCGGCCAAAAAGTCATGCTTTCAGGCAAGCCGAAGCACGAGGGGCTTGTTTGGCAGATGCACCATCCGCGAGTGGAAATCCTCGATGCCGAGGATGACGAGCCGGAGGCAAAGATATTGCCTGTTTACAGTTTGACCGAAGGTCTGCTGCAATGGCAGATGCGAAAAATCGTGCGCGGGGCGATCGACCAATATGTTCCGCTGCTTGAGGAAGTTTTTCCCGAAACGTACTTGCAAGAACATGTTCTCTGGCCGCTGCATCAGGCGTTGCCGCAGATTCATTTTCCCGACGACCATAAGAGCCTTGACCAGGCGCGCCGACGGCTTGTTTATCAAGAGCTTTTTATTTTGCAACTTGCGCTGGCGGTCAAACGCCATCAACAGCACGACTGCCGGAAGGCGCCCGCGTTGGAGTGTTCGGCCAAGATCGACGCGCGCATTCGGCGATTGTTTCCGTTTGAGTTGACCGCGGGTCAGCAGCAATCGATTGCCGAAATCGCGGCCGACATGGCCGGCCCCCGGCCGATGAACCGATTGTTGCAAGGCGACGTCGGCAGCGGCAAAACGGTGGCGGCCGTCTATGCGATGCTTTTGGCCGTCGCGCATGGCTATCAAGCGGTGCTCATGGCGCCCACGGAAATACTGGCGCGCCAACATGCCATGACCCTGGATCGCTTGCTGGCGGCAAGCCAGGTGCGACGTGCTCAGCTTACCGGAGGATTAGGCGCTAGTCAGCGATCCGCGCTGCTGCAACAAATCGCCGAGGGCGAAATTGATATTGTCGTCGGCACGCAGGCGATCATCCAGGAAGACGTATCCTTCGCGAAGCTTGGATTGGTGGTGATCGACGAGCAGCACAAGTTCGGCGTGCGTCAACGGGCGGCGCTCAAGCAGTCGGGTGATGCCCCGCACTATCTCGTCATGACGGCCACGCCCATCCCGCGCTCGATCACCATGACGTTGTTCGGCGATCTCGATGTTTCAACCCTTCGCGACCATCCGCCCGGCCGGCAGAAAGTGAATACCTATCTGGCCAACGAAACGCAACGGGCAAAATGGTGGGACTTTTTCCGCAAAAAGTTGCGTGAAGGCCGCCAAGGCTATGTTATCGCGCCGCTGGTCGAGGAGTCGGATGCAAAAGAGGCCGTCAGCCTGGAAGAAACCTACGAGACCTTGGCCAACGGCGAACTCGAAGCGTTTCGGCTCGGCTTGATCCATGGCCGCCTGACGCCCGCCGAAAAGGATGCCGTGATGGAGGATTTTCGCTCGGGTGAGATCCAGGTGTTGGTTTCAACGTCGGTGGTCGAAGTGGGCGTCGATGTGCCCAATGCTACGTTGATGACGATCGAGAGCGGACACCATTTCGGTCTAGCCCAACTGCATCAGCTTCGCGGGCGCATCAGCCGTGGAAAATTCCCCGGCTTTTGCTGTGTCTTCGGTGATCCGCAAACCGAGGAATCGCGCCAGCGGCTCAAGGCATTCGTTGCTTCGACCGACGGCTTTGAACTGGCCGAAGCCGACTTCAAATTACGCGGGCCCGGCGATCTTTTCGGCACCAAACAGCATGGCTTGCCGCCTTTGCGCATTGCCGACTTGCTGCGAGACCGCGAACTGTTGGAAGAAGCCCGTCGCGACGCCCTGGCCTTGGCCGCTTCCGATCCGGAGCTTGCACGTGAAGAGTACGCCAAGCTGCGCCGCATGATGTTCGTGCGTTACGGCAAGGCACTTGATTTAGGCGACGTAGGGTAACAGTCATTTAAGTGTAGAAATTGATATTGAACCTTAACCACGCTATTTCTATGAAACAAGCAATTCCATCCTGTGTAAGTATTTTTTTGTATTTCACAGCCATGATTCCGGCAGTCGTTTTCGCTGCCGACGTGTCGAAACAGCCGGGCATCGTCAAAAGCGAATTTATTTACGAGAAGGCCCCGTTCGCTGAATGTCACGCCTCGACGATTGCCGAGTCGGGCGGTGAATTGGTGGCTGCATGGTTCGGCGGCACGGAGGAAAAGCACAAGGACGTGGGCATCTGGCTGTCGCGCTATGAAAAGGGACAATGGACCGCGCCGCGCGAGGTGGCCAATGGCGTGGAATCGGCGGAGATGCGCTACCCTTGCTGGAATCCCGTGTTGTTCCAGCCCAAGAATGGGCCGTTGATGCTGTTCTATAAAGTCGGTCCCGATGTGCCGAGATGGTGGGGCGTTGTGATGACCTCGACCGACGCCGGTCGAACGTGGTCGAAGCCGCAACGGTTGTCTGAAGGCATTTTGGGTCCGATTAAGAACAAGCCGGTGCAGTTGGCCAACGGCGATATTATTAGCCCATCGAGCACCGAGGATCACGGCTGGCGCGTTCATTTCGAGCGCAGTGCCGACCAAGGCCGAACGTGGCAAAGCACCGGCCCGCTAAACGATGGCCGCAAGTTTGCTGCGATTCAGCCGAGTATTTTGCTCCACGAAAACGGCCGGCTGCAAGCCATCGGACGCACGAGGCAACTGAAGCTGTTTTCCATCGAATCGACCGACGGCGGCAAGAGTTGGGGCGAAATGACGGCGTTGGACGTGCCTAACCCTAACTCGGGCATCGACGCGGTGACGCTGCGCGACGGCCGCCATCTGTTGATCTTCAACAATACGCCGATTGGCCGCAGTCCCTTGAATGTCGGGTTATCGCGCGACGGCAAAAAGTGGTTTTCAATCGCCACGTTGGAGAATTCGCTCGGCGAGTATTCCTACCCGGCCGTCATTCAAACGAAAGACGGTTTGGTCCACATCACTTACACCTGGGACCGCAAGCGAATCAAGCATGTTGTGATGGATCCGTCCAAAATCCCATGATGGGCAGCCGTTCTTTGCGCTGCGAGCGTTTGTTCTCGTAAGTCGGCGGATTAAATTGCCGGCTTGATCTCCACCTCGTACCAAACGGTTTTGTACTTCGGGTGCAATTCGATTTGGCTTCGGTCGCCGTCGTGCTCGATGTCGATGGCTTCGCGGCGATTGCCCGATTCGTCGAGTGGATAGCACTTTACCTGTCCCCAAGATACGGGCAAGGTAACAGTTGCTTTGATTCCTTCGCAGAGGATCGGCTCGCGACCCCATTGATCGCGCAAGGTAACGCGACGGTCGCCTAAACGTTCAAGCTTCGCGTCTTTGTTTTGCACCAAGCCGGTGGCAGCAATGAGAATTCGGCCGGGCCGGTCAAAACTCTTGCCGTCGATGGCCGTCAGCGATATCGTGGCCCAATCAAGCCGCGTGGGAGCGATTTTGAGCGCGACGTTACCTAATGTAAAAACGCGGTTACGCACAAAACCGGTAAAAAGTTTGCTCCGGGGCGTATCGACCGTGTAATAGCCTGCCTCTTTATCGGTGATGTCCCAACGAATCTCGCTGGTATCCGAGCGAAATACGCCGGCGGCCAATGCCTTGCGACCTTCGCCCAGCGTGATGCTTTTGTCGTCCGTGCCGGTTGCCCGAGAACGGAGGTCCAACGCCGTGCCATGCAGCAGCGGATATTGCAGATCGTCGAGAAGCTGCCGTGCGGTCAGCGACCAAGCGTTGTGGTTCTTTTGCAAGTGGCGTCGTTCCTCATCCATCGGGAATGGAATGACGGTCGGGTGTTTCGATGCCTCTACGTCGCCGCGCAGGAACATGGCCGCACATGCCGGCGCGTGGGCCAAGATATCCGTGCGGCTTTTGTTGTCGAAGAAGCCCTCGATGCGCCGTGGTTCGTAATCCGCATTGTGTGAATAGGCGAACGAGTAGATGGCGTCCCAATTCTGGAACGCGCCGAACGAGGCAATCATGGGGAAGCCCTCGGCGGCGTAGGAGTTGGGTGCGGGATGATTGTATTCCGTCACGGTGTATGCCATGCCGGCGACGCGCCCCATGGCCAGATGGGCCAAAGTGCTGCCTGGGCTGTTGACCAAAGCGACGTCGTTGATGTACCAGTCTTTAATATCCCAAGGGCGATGCGGGAAAGAGGGATGCTCCCAGTAGGCGTGGTTGTCGATATAGTCGAGGCCCGCCTGGATGTGCGGGGTGCTGAAACCGAGTTGCGTGCCGCAAACCAACGACTGCACATGCAGTTCTTTTTTGAGGTAACGTTGCATTTCCTGCCAGTAGTTTTTCTCGGTATCGCGGAGAAAATCGCAGAAATCGTCCGTCGTCATCGACGGGCCCGACGCGCCGCGAACGATCGGCACGCTGCCGTCTTCCAGTTTGTCGCCTGCTCCCAGGCCAACGATGCCGCCGGGCCGCAGCGAAATGTCGGCAAACTCGAACGTTGCGTTTTTCTCGAATTGGGTCAAGGTGATGCGTGCAACGGCATCATCAGCGGGAGCGATGAATGTGAAACGAACCTCTTGCCATGCCGGCCCGGCATTGACGCTGGTCGAAAGCCCCAGCGGTTGCCAAGGATCGTGATCCATCATGCAATTCACCGCGCAACGGCGATTGCCGTCGGCTCGCAATCGGAGCGAGAGCGTATAGGAAGATCCTTTTTTGAAGGCCAAGCCGCGTTGGACGATTTGGGGATTCCACGGTACGCGGCCCGAATCCTGCACGAAGACGCGAAGAACATGTTTTGACGAACCATCTTTGCCCGGCTCGATCAAGATGTCAGCTTTTGTGCCTTCATCGCGTTCGACTTGCCAGATATTCTCCAAGGGCCGCGAGAAATTTCCGTTGTGCAACATCTCCTTGCCGAGCGTGGTCGTCTGTCCGTTGCCCCAGGCCTTTTGGAGCTTCGCGGTCGAGTCGTATTTTTTCCGCAGCCATACATTCCAGAGCTTGCGGAAGCAAGTGGCATAAGGCTCGGGCAACGAATCCAGTTGGCCGCCGCTCCATTCGGCGAAAAGGCCGTCTTCGTTCGAGATTTCCACGAAGGCGACCGCCGGTTCGTCGACATAAGCATTTTTCGTGTATGGATTGACGTGGGTCAGAAGATCCTTGGCATATTTTTTCTGCAATTCGATCATGCGCGGTTCGAATTGATCGAGCCCCTTATCGAAACTGGGCCGTTTCTCGCGGTCGGAAAAACCCTCGGCCGTATCGAACCACCGCGACACATGCAGATTGATGTTGACGTATACGCCGTGCAGTTTCAGTTGATGGATCAGGAAATCGAGCCGTTCGAGTTGTGCGGGATCAATCGTGAGTTTGCTGGGACTCTTTCCCCAGATCGAATGCGAGTCCATGTGATGGAGACGGACGCAGTTGATCCCCAGCCGTGCCAGTCGGGCTGACACGCGCTCGGCCTGCTCGTGCGAAGGGAAACAGCCGTCGAAACACAAGTTGGTGCCCCAAAAACGAACGGAACCGTCGTCGGTTGCCAGATGGCCGTCGCGCACCTCGATGAACCCTTGTTTGCCTGCCGGACGGGGCAGCCATCCCGAAAGATCTGTTACATTTTTTGCCACATCGTAAGAGATGACAAATGGGAACAACGGTTCCTCGGCTTGGGCAACACCGAGCCCGATATCCATCAACAATGCCGCGGTCACGATTGTGGCAATACGCATGGCTTGCTTCTCCTTGGAGGGGCGGAACAGGTAGGACGGTGCGAGGAAGGAAACGGCAAAGGTTTACGGTATTCGTATAAATGGCGGCAGGCAGCATAACCTAAAAAACGGTTTGACAGCCAACCATCTTGAACTACGGGACTTGTGTTAATCGAGTCGATACACGCTCTCGGCTTTGTCTTCGTGGCGAATTTCATCCACCGGCTCGCGTTTGCCGGGACCGGCGTATAAACGGTTTGGCGCATTGAACACCCAGCCGGACGCGGGGCCGACATTTTTATAGGCATGAATCACGCCCGGCGGCACAAGGACGCATTGCGGATTTGACGCGCCGGCCAAAACTTTCATGCGATGGCCGCGCGTCGGTGAATCGGGCCTGGCGTCCCAAAGATACACGCAAAAATCGCCCGGGCCCAAGAATGCAAAATAGTCGGTTTGATCGACGTGTTCATGCGGCCCGCGAGCGATGCCGGGCAGTGTCTCGCTCACGTAAACCATGACCGGATGTTGTTCCGAGGGCAATTCATCCTCGCGATACAGCTCGGCCAGCCAGCCGCGATGATCGCGATGGGTTGCAATGGGGCGAAACGTTGCTCCGTCGATGGGGCCGTCTTGAAAATGAGAAAGATCGCTCGTTCCTTGCGATGCCATTCGTCCCCGCTCCTTTACCGAGAAAATGCACGATATCCGTAAACAAGACGCAGCAGTTTGCTAGTGTAGTGATTTATAATTGTGGGATCGTATTAAAAGCCGCTTATTGAGTGCCACTGGCTTTGCCAGTGCCGGCCGCCGTATGTAATCACGCGGAATCCCACACTGGCAGAGCCCAGTGGCACTCACTGAATAAAACCCCAACAGCGTGAATCACTAGACTAGTTTAACACCACGGCAACAGCGGCGACAACCCCGGCATAAGATAAGGAATGCACCAGCGGGAGTTGTCGAAAGTGCTTGCAAAGCTAGCACTGGCAGGCAAAAGATCCCGCTCGGCTTGCTACGAGGCCGACCATTAAGACACTTCAATACTGTTGATGAGCCGATCGCCGCCCGGCATGCGCATCGCCGCATGTTGGGCAAGTTGCTTGGTGTAATACGTGGTGCATCGCCCTCGCAACAGAATCCCCTGGGGGCTGACCTCGACGGTCAGATCGGCGACTCCCCGGCCGGTCTCATTCTGAACGGCCTTTTCGATCGAGGTGGCCAGCTCCTCGGCCTCCTCCAGCGTTTCGGGCACAACACCGACGAAATCTCGCCGAATGCTTGCCGAGCGTCTGAAATCTTCCATGGCGTCCTCCTGATCGCCGGAAAGCCGTATCCCTACGCCGGCGATAACGGATGTCGTTCAAGGAACCTCCATGTTCCCGTGAAAAAACGGATATTGCACAAGTCTTCCTCCGATTCTCATTCCAAGCTGTGCGTCACCGCCTGTTTAGCCGATGGGAAAATCGGCATCTTTCGGTCCATGACCGCGCACGTTCGGATTGAAAATCGAATTACCCGATCCCCTCGTCGCTTTCGACACGGATCGAGTTGACGACTTTGATATTTGTGCAAACCGAACGGATAACCTCCTGTGCTAGCTGTTTGTGGTAGAAACTAGAGACGCGGCCGTCGATCAGCAGGGTGTCGTCGCGATGCTCTACCTTGAGCTCACGAAGTTCGTAGAACGGGCTATTGGCCAGAGCGGCCTGTGCCCGCGGCTGAATCTCATCAAGAATAGTTGCCGCCATAAGTGATCGCCCCCTTTCAGATACACAGTGCGCACCGTGAAAGAGAAGACCTCACCAATGTAGAACCAAGAGGTGGAATTAGTCAACCCCACCCGTCAAAATTTCGCCACATGCCAACCGTAATTACCCGGTGATCTTTCCGGCTGCCTTCAGATAGGCCAAAACTTCGTCCGCCAAGGTGTCGGCCGATTTTTGCGAGGCGTCCAAAACAAGTTCCGGTTTGACGGGAGCTTCATAAGGATCGTCGATGCCCGTGAAACCTTTGAGTTGCCCGGCACGCGCCTTCTTATACAGCCCCTTCGGGTCGCGGGCTTCGCATACTTCCAACGGTGCATCCACAAAAATTTCGATGAAATCGCCGGCGGGCATCGTGGCGCGGACACGGTCTCGATCTGCCCGATAAGGGCTGATAAAGGCGGTGATGGCCATCAATCCGGCGTCCGAAAAGAGCTTGGCCACGGCGCCGATCCGCCGGATGTTTTCTTCCCGATCTTGGGCCGAAAAACCTAGCCCAAACCGCTTGGCGAACTCTTCGCCGTGGACCTCTTTCAGCATGGCGGGGGCGGCGTTCAAGCCATGACGCACGTTGTCGCCGTCGAGAACGAAGCTGCGCACGCCTGTTGAATGCAGTTTGTGATCCAGCAGGTTGGCAATCGTGCTTTTGCCGCAGGCGCTCAAGCCTGTGAACCAAACGACGCAGCCGGAATGGCCATTGCTTTTTTCGCGTTCTTCGCGAGAAACGGCATGTTCGTGCCAATGAACCTGAACTTGTTCTTCGTTCGACATGGAAAACTAGGGGATTGCGGTGAAGTGGATAATATGCCGTGACGGCAATCTCAAAAGCAATGCCCAGTATTGCGGAAATCGCGATGCACTTCAAGCGGGGTGGATCGTTGTTTACGATTTTACGTTGCAGCTCGATGCGACATGTCTTGAACCAGAATCAAGATGCAATCGAGGGCTCCGTCGGATTTTTTGAGAGCCTGGGCCGATAGTCCAACAGGCAGAATGCGGCCATCCTTATGCAGGAGTCGCGCGTGTGCGACGAAGTTCTGGATGGTTCCGTCGATAAGGCGTCGCAATTCCAATTCTCGGGCCGGGCGGTCGTCGGGGTGGATGAGATCCAACAGCGGTATCAGTAGCAATTCCTCTTCGGAATAGCCGAGAATTTTACATAAGCGGCCGTTGATTTCCTCCCAGTCGCGTTGGTCGCCCAGTATGGCCATGCCCACCAAGCCTTGTTCGAAGTAGCCGCGAAATCGCTGCTCGCTTTCCAGAAGCCATTGCTCGGCCTGGACGCGGTCAGCGATTTCATTTTGCAATTCGCTATTGGCTTTCGCCAGATCCGCGGTTCGCTCCAGAACTCGCTTTTCCAGCAATTCGTTGGCTTCCTGGAGAAGCTGCTCGGCCTCATAACGTTGCGCAATTTGAAGCCGTAGCTGGCGTGAAAGCGCACCGATGCCGAGTAGACCGAAAAACCACATGCCTCCATATCCGATGATGCGATGGATGGTGCCTGCCCACTCCATTTCGCGCATGGGCGCTTTCATGGTGGGATTGCTGAGCGCTTTGCGAATCTCCAAATCCCAATTGCGTTCGTCGATCAATTCCCAGGTCAGCACTACGGCGATGGCCATAGTCCAAAAAACGATCAATACCCCAATATAGCGTCGTAAACGAACAGGAGATGCGTCGAGCTTAATCAGAGGAGATTCTAACATCATAAATATCCGCTAGAGCAAAACCGGCGGCGCCAAGCCCCTTGGGAGAGCGTATATCTGCCCCCGCTATTTCGCGAAAACCTAATATAACTCTACCTTACCGGCGCCACGGTGCGAACGGGATTTTTTTCGTCGTCGGCCAGCCGAAGCTGCACGGAACGACGGTTTCGGGCCGCGGCAGCGGCGAATTCCTTGGGGGTGCGGACCGGTTTTCCATCCACCTGCGTAATCAGCATTCCGCGGCGTAGCCCCGCCTCCCAGGCCGGCGAATTTTCGGCAACGTCTACCACGATCACGGCGTCGTCCACAAACGAAGTGCTGCCGCGAAAACGGCCCGCCTCGTCCTCGACCGCCGTCGGATAATCGACCCGCAAGCCGCGCCATGCCGGATCCTGGGTCGTGACGATCTTTTTACCTCGGACGGCATATTTGCTGAGCGTAACTTCGACCGTTCGCGGGCTGCCGTCGCGCAGAACGCTCAAGTGGGCGACCGCATCGACCGGCATTCGGCCAACGTTCAACACCAAACCATCGGCATCGTGCAACGGCACATCCTCGACGGCCGTGACGATGTCGCCCGGCTTCAAGCCATGTCGGGCGGCAGGCGTGCCGGATACGATTTGGCCCACGCGCATCCCGTGCATGCCGGTTAGGATTTCCTGCGGCCGAAGGTTCATCGGCTGGATGCCTAAAAAGCCGTATTCCACCTCACGCCCTTGCTTGAGCGTTTCGACAGCGCGGCGAAATGTCGGATCGACGGGAATCGCATAGCC
>CAYWGR010000158.1:0-13571 GCA_964458015.1 uncultured Planctomycetaceae bacterium | reverse complement strand
TCTTGGGATAGAAATATGTGCTCTTAGCGGGCATACGTTCGCCGCTCATGCTGATCGTGCGGACGTCTTCGACCGTGGCGGGCATGACGACCGCGCCCAGGGGATAGGTGCCGCTTTGCAGTCCCTCGACAACTTCTTCGATGAGATGCACATAGCCCGGCTTCGGCAGATCTTTGCAGCCTAATAGATCCTCGATAATCAGGCGGTGCAGCAAGCTGACGCCCAGCGCCCGCCATGCTTCGCTGTGTTCCGGGGCAACTTCGGCCATGCGGGCTCGGCCGGCGTCGGTCAGCGTGGCGATTAGCCAGCGGTCGTCTTTTTGGGTGTAGAGCCCGATCACGCCTTGACGGCCGCCCGTCTCGATGTCTTCCCAGACGGTGCGGGCCGATTCCGGATCTTCGCCGGCAGGCCGGGTTGTGAAATACGGCGACAGCTTGGCGGCCAATTCGTAGGTGGACAATTCGGGAACGCCACTGAACAGCCGGTGCGTCGGCATGACGATCAAGCCTGGATCGTCCATCGCCACGCACATCATCAGCGTGTAGTTGGCCGGATGCTCGGGCGAGAGGAAGCCGCTATCGTAGATCTGATCGCGGTAGTTGCAGGCGGTCTCGTAGCGATGGTGGCCGTCGGCGATGAAGATCGGTTTGGGGCCCATGATGGCCGAAAGCTTGGCAATCGTGGCCACGTCGGTCACCGGCCAGAGACGGTGGACTACGTCCAAGTGGTCGGCGGCCACGAGCGGTGTCTGATTGGCCACCGCGGCGTCTAACAACGCCTGGGCCGAGCAATCGGAGTCGGGATACAGGCCGAAAATCGGGCTCAGGTTCGCCTTGGTCACGACGGTCAGCATGAGCCGATCGACCTTGGCGGCCGGCAGCGTTTCTTCATGCGGGAACACCTGACCTTCGCCGAACTTGGTTACGCGCTGTCGAGCCATGAACCCACGACGAATGTAGGACGTACCGGCGTAGGTGAACTCCTGATGGTAGACATAGATGGCTGGATCGGCCTCGGTGATCAGAACGCCGTCGTCGCGCCACTCCTTGTAGATCTTGGCTGCGCGGGTGTAGCGGTTGTTCTTCTCGTCGTCGTCGCCCGGCTCGATCTTGTTCAGGTCGATTCGGATGAAGCTGTTCGGGTGTTTGTCGTAGAACTTGTCCTGAAGCTCCGGCCCGATCACGTCGTAAGGCGGTGTGACCACGTTGCTCAGCGAGCCTACGCGACCAAGGTTGTAACGGATTCCACGAAAGGCTTGAATTTCGGGCATGGTGGTAAAGAGGGATTAGGGATTGGGGATTAGGGATTAGAGGTCCGGATCAGAACGTATTGTTTCTAATCCCAAATCTCCAATCCCAAATCCCTTTTGATTTAGTATCTGTAGTATTCCGGCTTGAAGGGGCCGGTGACGGAAATGCCGAGATACTCGGCTTGCTCGGGGGTCAGCTTGGTGAGCTTCACGCCGAGTTGGTCGAGGTGCAGTCGGGCGACCTCTTCGTCTAAATGCTTGGGCAAGGTGTAGACGCCGACCGGATACTTATCCGGCTCGGTCCACAAGGCGATCTGGGCCAGCACCTGGTTGGTAAACGAGTTCGACATGACGAACGACGGATGGCCGGTGGCACAGCCAAGGTTGACCAGCCGCCCTTCGGCCAGCAACAGGATCGAACGGCCGCTGGGCATCGTGAAGCGATCGACCAACGGCTTGATGTTCGTCTTCTTCACGCCGGGCAAGTTGTGCAAGCCGGCCACGTCGATCTCGAGGTCGAAGTGTCCGATGTTGCAGACGATCGCGTCTTCGGGCATCTGCTGCATGTGATTGACCAAGATAATGTCGCGGCAGCCGGTGGCCGTCACGAAGATGTTGCCGCGCGACGCGGCGTCTTCCATCGTGGTGACTTCGTAGCCTTCCATCGCGGCTTGCAATGCACAGATTGGGTCAATCTCGGTGATCAACACGCGGGCACCGTAGGACCGCATCGAATGGGCACAGCCCTTGCCGACGTCGCCATAGCCGCAGATCACGACGACCTTGCCGGCGACCATGATATCGGTCGCCCGCTTGATGCCGTCGGCCAGCGACTCGCGGCAGCCGTAGAGGTTGTCGAACTTGCTCTTGGTGACCGAGTCGTTGACGTTCATCGCCGGCATGGCCAACTCGCCGCGCTCGTGCATTTGGTAGAGGCGGTGAACGCCTGTGGTGGTCTCTTCCGACAAACCACGGATGCCGGAGAGCAGGTGGCGATATTTCGGCCCGTGGACCATAGCGGTCAGGTCGCCGCCGTCGTCGACGATCATGTTCAACGGTTGGCCATCGGGGAAATAGAGCGACTGCTCGACGCACCAATCGTACTCGGCGTCGGTCTCGCCCTTCCAGGCATAGACGGGCACCCCGGTAGCGGCAATCGCCGCCGCGGCATGGTCTTGGGTCGAGAACTTGTTGCAACTGCTCCAAGTCACGTCGGCCCCGAGTTCCTTGAGGGTTTCGATCAGCACGGCCGTTTGGATGGTCATGTGCAGACAGCCTGCGATGCGGGCACCGGCGAGGGGTTTTGTCTTGCCGTATTTGCGCCGCAAGGCCATGAGGCCGGGCATTTCTTGTTCGGCAAGCTGGATTTCCTTCCGACCCCAATCGGCCAACGAAAGATCAGCAACTTTGTAGGGTAATTTCACATCCACTTTCGACATGGCCGACTCCTTCGACGAAAAGCTCGATCAACAAGATTAAACACTAAATTATAAGCCACCAAGAAAGAGGCCATCATACGATTTTTGGGCCCTAACTGACAAGACCCTGGGCACGGAGCCTTTTCGTCCCCCCTCGCCCAAAAGGCGGGAGGGGTGGGGGTGGGTACGAGTTGGGAAGGTGCATTATTGTCAGGTACGGAGTACCTGACCTACAAGACTGACCTACAAGATTACGGAACCCTTTCAGGGTTCATTGCATGAAATCCCACGTTCCCCAGGGTAGCCGCTCAGCGCGGCAACCCTGGTCTATCTTCCGTTAGCCCGTTGGGCTATATGTCGCGCAGTTTCAAATTAGGATATGTCGCGCAGTTTTTCATATTGGGATATGTCGCGCAGTTTTTCATATTGGGATATGTCGCGCAGTTTTTCATATTGGGATATGTCGCGCAGTTTTCATTTGGATTGGCATTACATCCGCATTACCGCATCCATCACAATTGCTGCATAGGCGCATAGGATGCCAACCGTGGGCAATAAAAGCCATCGCATCCACCGGGCAATGACTGATAACCACGTGATGCCAACCACCATTACTAGGGACAACAGTCCTGAGACTAGGAACATCATGGTTTGCGAAAGATTGGGGTGTTGATGCCGAATTGCCGCCGATGCAAGCTCCACAAGAGCACCGCCCGGAACTACCGCGACAAATTTCCAAAAATCAAAACATAACCATGTATTGTGGCCGTCGTACAACCACGTGTGGACGGTTGCCACGACAAACGGGCCGTACATGGCCGCCAAGGTCTCGCAAGCTGTTACACACCATCGTTTCTTTGGCTTATCGCAAACCCTCGGCCCGGCAGCCATGAGGATCAGGAGAAGGAAAATAAACCAAGCGATCATCAAAATGACGAGCCGGAATTCAGGTCTCCCTAACGCGGCAAACAAGGCAGCGCCCAAACATGCAACGAGAAACCCAAACGCAGCTCTCTTGGCGATGTCTTTTCGTGAAGCATCACAACGGTTCGTGCCAAAAACCCAGGCAATGGTACGAACTGGTCCATAGGCCAGGATGAGCCCTGAGCCGATCCCACCCCCAAGAACTGCGGCGAACTGAAGGGCACACAGCCCGGGCTGCGGAGAGGTCCAACCTTGGATCATCAACAGAGACCCGACGAGTATCCCGGCAAAACCTCCGTACATTGCCGGTCGCCAAGAGTCTTTTACAGTCATGATCAGCAGCCAGAGTAGACAAATCAGGAAAGCCGGTTTAGGAAGAGCAATCGGTCCTATTTCTCGTTGTGCGACGGTTCTTCAAAATGCCCTTTCAGTTCGTTTTCAAGGTCTTGCAGGGGGATGGGCTTTCTCTTTTGGAGATCGGTGATCCAGCCGAGGACTTTTTTGTCGGGCTGAAAGGGTTTGATGAGCAGGCCGGTTACATCGACGAATTCGGCCGATTCGCTTTGGTAGGCAATCTCCCATTTGGAAACGATGAGATCGACGCCGGCTTCTTTTGCGATGCCGGGCAATTGGTCTTTGATCTCGGCCAGGATATTGGCTACCGAGGCCGTGCTGAAACCTTGCCGGTGGATTTGCTGCTCGTTGGCCCGGCGTATTGCTTCAAATTCTTTAATTTTTTTCTGATCGTTGGCGGTTTTCGCCTTCTGATATTCGTCGATCATCCGTTGGGTACGTTGGCGGCGCATTTCCGAGTTGAAAAAGGCGACCGCCACGGCGCGCGAATCGAACGTTCCAACGCGAATTTTGGCCGATTCGGCCTTTCCGGCGTCGGCGCCCTCGGCTTTGGCGGCGGAACTTGCGGCCCAACCGCCCAATGGTAGAAGCAGGACCAACGCAAAATTCATCGCTCGCATGGTTTCCTCCATTCATGGCAAAACAAGGCAATATCATCCCATCAAAGCGCCAAGGCGGGAATCGCACAAATTTATAACGCAGCGTTTTTTTGAGAACGGCACTAACCGTTTATCCGCAATAACTTTCCGGCAATCTCTTTTTCCCAAGATATCGCGTGAGCAAACCCTTCAAACCTGAGATGGCATCGGGTTTGGCGATATAGTCATCGCATCCTGCGGCGAGGCATTTTTCGCGGTCGCCCGACATGGCATGGGCGGTTAGGGCCACGATCCACCCCTTCCAACCGCGACGACGCAGCTCACGAGTGGCCTCGAAGCCGTTCATCTCGGGCATTTGGATATCCATGAGAATCAGGTCGTAGGGCCTCCCTTCCCGCTGCGACACTTCGGCACTTTCGCAGGCTTCCAAACCGTTCTTCGCCACATCTACCTCTAGGTTCATTTTGCACAGGAAAAGGAGAAGAAGTTGCTGGAGGTTGACGTCGTCTTCGACTAGTAGCACACGGCCGGAAATCACGGCGTTTTGCTGCAATGATGGCGGCGGCGCAAAGCCTGCGGGCAAAGACACGGGGGCAATGTTCTCCTTTGTACCGGCATCGAGTCGCAGGGTAAACGTGCTGCCTTGCCCCCACGTGCTTATTACGTCGATGTCACCGCCCAAGGCTTCGGCCAAACGTTTGGAAATGCTCAACCCCAGGCCGGCTCCGCCGTAGCGGCGGCTCAGCGATGCATCGCCTTGCGTAAAGGGCTGAAAGAGTTTGCCGATCACATCGGCGGGAATGCCGCATCCCGTGTCGGAGATGGCAAAGTGCATTCGCATCGTCCCATCTTCGCAGTTCGTACTTTGCAATGCGATGCGAACACCGCCGTGTTGCGTGAACTTGATCGCATTGCCAATGAGATTCATCAAAATCTGACGCAGACGCGGCGGATCGGTGTAGATTGTTTCGGGCAAGGGCGATTCATAGTCTACCGCCAGGCTTAACCCCTTGGCTTCGGCCGACATTTTGGCGGTTGCCGCGACATCGTCGATCAACGGCCGCAATGCACAATGCTTTTTTTGCGGCGTCAACTTGTCAGATTCGATCCGCGAGAGGTCGAGAATATCGTTGATCAGGTTCAACAGCGCCGCTCCGTTGCGCCGAATTCCCTGCACATACTCGTTTTGCTCGTCGACGGTGAGATCGGGATGCGTCAGCAGATCGGCAAATCCGAGGATGGCGGTCATCGGCGTGCGGATTTCATGGCTCATATTGGCCAGAAACTCGCTTTTGGCACAACTGGCGGATTCGGCGGCCTCGCGGGCTTTGACCATCGCCTGCTCGATGCTTTTTCGATCGCTGATATCCCAAAAAGCCCCGATGGCGCCGCGTGTGCGACCTTGTTCATCAAACAGAGGCGCGGCATTGCCGCATAGATGCGCGACAGCCTCATCCGCACGAACGACATCGAATTCAGCATTGCGAACGACGACGCCGCTGGCGGCGGCCAGTTCCATAGGCAGTTCTTCCGGGGCAAGTTCCCGGCCGTCTTTCATGAGCTGAAAACTGCCGAAACGATGCTCCGGCGGCGCTCGTTTGGCACAATTCCCCTTTTCCGGAATGCCCAGCATGTCGGCGAACACGGAATTATAGCGGATGTCCTTGCAATCCGCCGCGTCGGAAGTGGCAATGCCGATGGGAACGGTGTTCAGGATCGTTTCGAGTTCGGCAACCGTCAATTGCAGGTCACGGTTGAGGTCGCGTAGTCGGGCTTCAGCCCGCTTGAGCTCGGTGGTATCGACCCAAACCGCGGCCAAGCAGTCTCGCCCACGCACCTTGACCAGCCGGTTACTGACGCGGCAGTGCCGGACCTCGCCGTTTTTGCCACGGTGCAGGTTTTCGAAAGTTGCACTGCCAATCTTCACCAGGTCGGCAACACGCGCCGGTATTTCCGCGGGGTCAAGCTTGGCTTGGATCTCGGGAAGCCGCAGGGCGGCGAATTCGTCGCGCGTATAGCCCAGCCCCCGGCAGGCGGTATCGTTAAACTCGACGAATCGAAGGGTTTCCACATCAATCAGGACAATGCTGTCGGCAGCCTGATCGACCATGGAACGGTAGATCTCTTCACGTTCCCGCAATGCGCTATCAGCATTTTCAGCAGGATTCATGCGCGATTCCAAAGTTGTAAGAATAGCGAAAAGCGGCAAGACTGGCTGCCTGCTGGTTCGGCAACTTCGTTGTGGATCCAATCTTACCAGGAGTCATCATACCGCCAAAAGGCCGATATGCAAGCAAAAAAGAGGCAACCTGCTTTTGTACTCTCGTAGTTTGAAAGGGGGAAGGGCGGGCCGAAAAAACGCCCCTACGAACCAACTTAAGAAAGGAACCTCCATCTAGGGGAGACAGAAGGGAGTTGCGGAACACTAATCGTCACTGATAGACGCTAATTCACGCAATCAGCAGGATACGGAACCCTTGCAGGGTTCATTGCATGATATCCCACGTTTCCCAGGGTAGCCGCTCGGCGCGGCAACCCTGGGCTATCTTCCGTAAGCCCGTTGGGCTAGATATCGCGCAGTTTCAAATTAAGATTAGTGCGAGCCAAAAAATCTCCCCTCGCCCTACAGCGGGAGCTTGGCCAAAAAATAAGGACGGTGCGAATCCACGTAAAACGCATCGTGGCTTCATGGTTGGTGCGTTTCATGCACCGTAAGATCTTGGAACTCGTTGGCTGTTATTCCGTTCCGGGCTGCACGTCGTCGGGATAGATATAGCCCTCGGGCAAGCGGTGTTCGAGGTCGATCAAACATCGATCGACGGCCATTGCAAAGACGTCCAATTCGTCGGCCAGTTGCCGCAGCCACTCGTACTGACAGATCATTTTCAGTTTGTCATCCGGAATCATATCGTCCGCTCCAATGAAAAAAGGGAACGCCGAACCGAAGCACTGCTCCAGCAACCCCCGCCAAGGGGCCCAGTGAACAGCGCAAGGCCGGCGTTCCCTTTTTGTGGAACGGGCTTTTGCTGCTTCACTGGTCAAGGGCGATTGCTCGCCCAAGTTGGCGGTTTTTGCTGAAAGCAGTTTTTCGACGCCAATGGCGTCGGGTCAAATTGTTATTTTTGATTCTATCTGATTTCGAGGTTTTGGGAATACAGGATCAAGGTACAGTAATCACGAGTACGGGAATACCTGGTCTACAAAGCTGACCTACTGTATCTTCACTCTTCAGTTCCCAATTTGAAAATTTCAGCATAGGCTTTCCCTAGATTGCCGGAAATAATGCTCTGCTCCCTCTTTCCTAGATGACGTGTTCTTTGTCTACCACTTTTTTCATAAGGGTGTGAACCTGGGAGTATATTCCGACGAGTGTTTGCGTTGGAGAAGGCAGATGCAATAGTCGGATATACCTTAGCAAATGGTTGGCCGGGATCGACCAATGTTCCAAAATTGACAGCTTTTCCGTCTCTGCCGACTGTCTTAACAACATCGGGGCGTCCCTGAGCCTGTAACCACCGTTGAAATGCAAGGAAGAGGGAATGGTTAAACGAGTTCTGGTAACTCAACCATTGTGAGCGACCTGTGTCATAGGTCACATCTGCAATTGATAGAAGCTGCAGCGCATGAGAGTATTCCCTTCCTAATATGCGTTTCCAGCCGTCCCACTGTGGAACCCGATACCGGGCGTGAAGAATTTCACCCAAGGGGTCCACGCTCAAGGATGGTTGGGAAATGAGCCCGAGAATGCGAAAGGTGTTTTGGACCTGGCTGGGGAGTTCACGAGTTCGGATTTTATACTTTGTGTGGCTGATTCGGAGTCTGACCAACTGCTCGGCAAGGGCCATACCAGGTTCAGGCGAAGACTGTCGTAACATCTGTTCGGCCATGTCACCTTTTGCATATCTTGCATCTGGGAGGATCGGAACAAGCAACGATTGAAGCAGTACATTATCTTGATGCTGTAGGAACCTCCCATATCTACCGATTCCTTTACCCTCGGCGACACAAAGAAAATGCAAAACGCCCCACTTCAACGCCAATCCAACACTTTTATCTTTAGCGATTGTTACAGCATCACGGATGGCTGTTTTCATTTCAGATGCCTGCATCATCTGCGCCATTATGTGCCACATCTCACCGCTAACATATTCATATGGTGATGTCTTAGCCACTTCTTGACACGTCTTGACGATTCGACGGGACGGTCTGTGCTGAATCAGATATTGAACAAATGCGTCGATATGCTCCGGATGTCTCGGCATGAGGTGAAGTACGTAGTTCAGTAAGGAAGGGGAGGGCGCAGCGTGAAATAGTACGTAGCGCGCTCGTGTTTTATCAGTTATAGCTAGCGGCCTGCCTGATAATGCTGTGCGGAACTTAGCAATCGCTTTACTTGGAGTAAGATGTCTCTCCGATTCATTCGTGTCATCCCGTGGCGCAATGCTAGGTAGACTACCCATTGCATCTTTCAAGGTCTTGGCATAGGTTATCGCGTGTTTTTTCCCTTGTGGTATAAGGCCACGTTCTCTTAGTAGTATCTCCATCTGGATGGCCGCTTTCCACAAGGCATTTTCTGACGACGCAAAAAGTCGAACATCATCGACATATCTCACAAAACGAAATTTCTGTTTCTGAAGAGCCTCATCGACAGGCAACAAGAAGCATTCTGCCAGGAAATCAGACGCAATCGGTCCCTGTGGTATGCCGTGTCCGTGACAAGATACGGCTGTTCCGGAACTCCATTTCTTCAAAAACTCTAAAATGCGATTTCGATTCTCGTCAGAGGTTCTCGGAAAAGCAGTACGAAGAAGCATATCATGACAAATCGTGTCATAGTAGGCCGCTAAGTCGAAGTGGGCTATCCAGCGATAGCCGGCATTAAAGTGTTCCCGCATCTTCTCCTGAAACATGGAATAAGAAAATCGCCAGTCATTCAGAAAGAATATCGAGTTCTGCTCTCGTTGGATAATGTTGCTGAAGATATTCTTGCATTCGAGCTTTCTCCGACGTGGACTCACTTTCTTGGCGAAGACATTTGCAATGGCCTGCAGACAAATCTGGTCTTCAAGAAACAGCAGTGTAAGTGGACGCTGAAGTCTTGAAGGCTTCGGCAGATAGACCCTAGTTGGTTGTTGTGGCCTGAAACTACCGCCGATCAATCGTTCATGAAGATCTTTGAGATTTGCGTCTAGAGCTATTTCGTATGCATAGTAAAGCTTACGGAAGTACTTCTTGTAGGCAAAATTAGTGCCCGTTGTAAGGCGGCGCCAAGCTAGGAGGAGATTGTTGCGAGACCAGACTCTGGCCAATCCCATAATATACTCCGCATTCACAAAACTCGAACCTAGATCTGACTAACAGGAGAAAAGAAATTCTCCGCTGGCACTTTTCTTAAGTCATCTAAGTATAAACTATTGTGCCCCTCCAGGTGAGGGGCAATAAACAACGTCAACACATTGAGTTGCCAAGGCACGTCGCCATAGTAATACGAGCCGTAATGCCGCTCGAACACGCCCTACGCTTTTCACAAATTTTACAATTGATTGGCGCTGCCGCCACTGGATCGTTCGGGCCGTGGTCTTGGAACCTATCACGAGCATACTGGCTGGTTTTCCGGAATAACCGCCGGTGGCAACCACCATTTTATGCTAATCTTTACTGGGGGCAAGTGTATTACCTATGGGGGATGCTTCCATGCGATGCGTCGTCGGATTGACGTTGTTTCTCGTCTTGTATTTTGGCAGTTGTCACTTCCTTCGCCAACATGTCACGGTGTCAACACTCCGTAGCGGCCAAGTGTTTTCTCAGCGAGCAGCACAAAGGGCAGGAAATGAAACGGTAAGGAAATACCACGCCCTGGTGGCCGTCGGCGTAGGAGTTGTAACGCTTCTCGCCTGCAGCGCTCCCGCACTTTTAACGAAAGAATAGAGCGGAGTATCCGCGGTGAACTGCCGCGGAGAGAGTGCAGTATCCCATCTATCCAACATTCAATGCACAACGGGGAGATTTTGTCGAAGTTATTCGACGCCTCAAGATAACAAGCAAAACTGGGGCACGATATCTATCCGAGGGTATCCTGGAATTGGCGTGCCAAAGCAGCGGGAAAAATAAGGGCAGGAGGGTCGTAAACGACCCTGACATGACATACGGTTGAGGAAAAATGGCTTGTTCGGTGTCAGTCATCCCGGCGTAAACGCCGGGCCTACCACCGCCTGCGGCGGACAAGGGTCGTGAACGACCCTAAATTTGAATTCCCGGTCACCTTCATCTATCTAATACGGCGCAACAAAAAAAGCCTTGCGCAACTGATTGTCACGTAAGGCTTTGTGCTAAAGTGGAGGATACGAGGCTCGAACTCGTGACCTCTTGCATGCCATGCAAGCGCTCTCCCAACTGAGCTAATCCCCCGCAAGTGGCGATTCTGACGTGCTTCTGGCACGGCTCGGCACCAACAATGCAGACTTCTAAAATTATCGGTAGGTCGGCTTAGTGTCAAGGGGTAATGAAAACGGGCGGAAAGATTGTTTTCGGCATGGTTTTTGGTATGTTGGAGGGGCTGGGTTTGAATTTCCCTCCATAATTTGCCTACCAAGGAGTTTTTCCATGTTTCGACGATGTTTTTTTACTTTTTCTTGCTTGCTGGCAGTCGTTTCGGTCGCTGCGGCAGCGGAGGATACGCGGGAAGCGGCTCGGCGGGCGGCGAAGGTGACGCCTAGCCCTCAGCAACTGGCTTGGCAGGAGATGGAATTTACGGGGTTTGCCCATTTCGGCATCAATACGTTCACCGACCGGGAATGGGGCGAGGGGACGGAGAATCCGAAGGATTTCAACCCGACGGCGTTCAACGCCGACCAGTGGGCAGCGGCCTGCAAGATGGCGGGCATCAAGATTTTGATCCTCACCTGCAAGCATCACGATGGATTTTGCCTTTGGCCGAGCAAATACACCGAGCATAGCGTGAAGAACAGCCCTTGGCGCGGCGGGAAGGGCGACGTGGTGCGCGAGGTGTCGGACGCTTGCCGGAAGGCGGGCGTGAAGTTCGGCGTGTATCTGTCGCCTTGGGATCGGCATGAAAAAACCTATGGCACGCCGGCCTACAACGATTACTACAAGAACCAGCTTCGCGAGTTGCTCTCGAATTACGGCGAAATCGCGGAGGTTTGGTGGGACGGCGCTTGCGGCGAAGGGCCGAACGGTAAAAAGCAGGTTTACGACTTCGACGGCTGCACGAAAATCGTGCGCGAGTTGCAACCGAACGCCGTGGCGGCCATTTGCGGTCCCGATATTCGCTGGGTAGGCAACGAAGACGGCTTGGCCCGGGAGACGGAGTGGAGCGTTCAACCGCCGACATTGACCGGCAATCCGCAATTCCGCTGGCATCCGGCCGAGTGCGACGTTTCGATCCGGCCCGGCTGGTTTTATCATGCCTCGGAAGACGGCAAGGTGAAGACGCTCAAGCATTTGTTGGACATCTACTACAGTTCGATTGGCCGGAACTCGGAGCTGCTGTTGAACATTCCGCCGGACCGGCGTGGTTTGTTCCACGAAAACGACGTTGCCCGGCTGCGCGAGCTTCGGGCGGCGATTGATGAGACGTTCAAGACGAATTTGGCGGCAGGCAAGCAGATCAAGGCCAGCAGTGCGGCGGCCAATCATTCGGCGGAAATGGCTTTGGACGGGAAGCTGGACACCTATTGGACGGCGGCCGACGGCGCGGTTCAAGCATCGTTGGAGATTGATCTCGGGCAAGCGGTTACTTTCGATCGCGCGGCTTTGCAAGAGATGATCGCGACGGGGCAGCGGGTCGAGAAATTCAAGCTGGAAGCTTGGGACGGCCAAGCGTGGAAGGAGTTCTGCCAAGGGACCACGATCGGCTACAAGCGTTTGTTGCGGTTCCCGACGGTCACGACGTCGAAGGTGCGGCTATTGATTCTTGAATCGCGTGATTGTCCGACGATTCGCGAGTTCGGGCTGTTCAAGGCGTCGGCTGGGGAACTTGGTAGCAACGTGCCGCCAGGAGCGGCAGCCTTGGGATACACGAAGTGCGTAATTCGCGAGCAACCCAACGTGGCCGACATCGCCCCCGGCCGGAACGGCAACTACAAGTGGTTCAGCGGGCAATGGTATGAAGCCAAAAGCCCTTCGCTGGATCGCTACGAGATGCGCGAGAACACATTGGCGATTCGTCTTGGCGGCAATTTGGTGAGCGCGCCTTTGGATTTTTCAGCGGGAAAGCTGCCTCTTTTGCCGGGCAAGGAGGGTTTTTACGTTGAATTCGACACCTGGCTTTCGGACAACGATAAAGATCACTGGCCCGCAGTTTGGTTGATGCCTGCCGAACATGACGGCAAGCAAGATTGCTATCGCGACAATCCCATCGCACCGGAATACAAGAATGATCCGTCAGGTTTTGAACGGTTTATGGAGCTCGATGTGGACGAAGGCGGTTTTGGGCCGGGGCTAACGGGCACTGTGCATAGCACCGAGGGAGTCTATCCGAATTGGAAGCACGTTCAAAACCCAAACAATGTGTCGAACGTCGTTCTGGATCGTAGCAAGATGCACACGTTTGGCGCCAGCTATGATCCGGCGAAAGGTGTTGTCACGTGGTGGGTTGACGGCGTGCGACAGATGAGCGCCGGGGCTCCTTATGTGCCGGCTATCGCCGCTAAACAGCATTTCTACTTGATTCTCTCGGGCCAATCGCATGGGGCGAACAAGGAGCACTACACGTTCGTGAGCCGCGTGCGGGCTTATGCTCCGCCGAGTTCCCCATTGCCGGAAGTACAATAGGCTGGATGCCAACGGGTTGCATGGTTACGCTGGAATTTAGCTTGCCGCGGCAAGCGTCGGCGTCGTTGATGCGAGAAGCACGGCGTCGAGTTCCTCGAAACGGCCGAGATAGACGTCGGCCTGCGCGTCGGGATCGTAGTTGTAGGCGATAGTGACCATGCCCTGGGCGGTTGCACCGGCCAATTCGACGGCGTCGTGGCCGACGAAGGCGGTTTGCTCGGCCGAAAGACCCAT
>CAYWGR010000157.1:0-13636 GCA_964458015.1 uncultured Planctomycetaceae bacterium | reverse complement strand
CAGCACAAAAAAATAGCCAGTCAGCCGTTGACACACGGCCCCTACAGAGATAAAAGCGTTTCGTTCTCGGGCTGGCTTCATCGGATCACCATTCGTAATAGAAGTATCACCGCAGAGCAGGACGCAGAGAATACTACTCTGTATACCTCCGCGTCCTGCGGTATCTAATTTGTCGCCTATTTCCGTTTTCGCCAAGCATAGGCCAAGAGTCCAGCTACGCCCAATGCCAACAGTACCACGGCCGATGGTTCGGGGATCGAAGAAAAATCGGTTCGAGCAATGTTACTCAGACGCACTTCGTCAATCGCTCCGATATAGTTTCCTTCCTCGGCGTAGCTGGGATCCCACGGACATGATCCAGCGACATAGAAGGCCGTGGGGGCAAGGAGCGTCGTATAGGAAGTAACGTTGGTGCTTACCAGAACATTATCCACATACAACTTCAGAGTGCCGTTGTCGAATGTACCGGCGACATGATGCCAGCCGGTGCCGGTCAAGTTTGTGGTTGCATCGCCACGGATTTCAGCCCACGCGGAAGTTGTCCCATCGGATGCGTTGACTCCGAATCCGAGGCTCGTTCCACCGCCATAACGAAAATACATATTTTCACCGCTCCCGCCGGCGAGATACGAAGCTCCTGTATCAGCGCCTGTAGGTTGAATCCAGGCATCCAGCGTCATCTGATTGGTGGTGAAAACACCGGAGCCGATGGAAGCCGACAGGTACTCGGAGTCACCGGCGATGGCGGTCAGGCCGTCGCCGAATCGGCCCGAGGACGTCCAGGCCGGTTGCGATGCGCCCAGCGTTCCATTGTTGACGCCGCCGAGGGAGGCCGAGTCGGCCACCGTCGTTCCCGAGCCCTCATTCATGTGATACAAGATCACGGTATTGGCGTCGGCCGTATATTCGCCGGGAATAAAAGTGGCGAAGGCTGCGCCGGGCATGCACAACAAAATACCGCAGATCGCGATCCACCTACCAAAATTCACTCTGCACATAAAAACTCTCCTTCACTAATCATAATGACATACCATTCGACTTCCCCGGCCGAACGCTCGGCCAACTTGGGAGTTATGCAAAAGACGCTATTTGTGAACCTCCGAGTGGGGCTTATCTATTTCCAGCGGAGTCGATTCGACATTCAAAACGTTGAGCGGCGTAGCCTTTCCGTCGGCGAGAGATTGAATCTGCAAGACCGTCAATGCCCGGTTCCAAATCGCAACGTCGTCAAGAGCGCCGCGATAATAGGGGCCGCTGGCTAATCGTGTTCCCAGCAGCAGATCACCGTTATTATCGCTATTGGATACAAGATTTATGACGGGCACGCTCTCAGCAAACACCTGCTTGCCATTGACATATCCCGTAAGAGTTTTGCCACTACGCGTCATCGCAACGTGATACCAATTGGTATTGCTATTGGCGGTAACAGTTGATTCAAGATGATGGTATACGTCAGTAAACCACTCCCCCAGGGACGCACGAAGATGGGAATCAGTTTTTCCATCGGCAATATAGGTGGTAATGACCAACCCGGGAGCCGATTTGGTGCCCTCTCCGTTATAATTAAGCAACCAACGCCAGTTTTTCACGCTGCCGCCCTTAAACCAAAGCGAGACCGTGAAATCTCCTGTTCCAAGATTGAGCTTGGAATCCTTCACGGCGGACAAATACTGGCCGTCGCCTAACAATTGCACCGCGCGGCCAAATCTTCCCTCGGTCCATGCCGGCTCGCCCGTAAACCAGCAATTGATGTTGTTTCCCGACTTATCGAATGCTCCGCGGCCCCGGCCCTCGTCCATCGGCCAATAGGCAATCAACGATTTTGCATGAGCAATCGTGCGGACGAATTGTACGGGCTTGACGGAAACTGGCCTTTTATGTGCATAAACCAGCGCACCGCTCTTTGCCACCGCCGCCGATTCGCCTGCCGCTAGTTCAATCTTCGGTAGAGATCCGGTCTTCACTGTGCGAGGTTCGATCGCAACTTTGCCGCGAAAAACATAAGAATTCGTGCCGCCATCGCGCAGTACTTCCACGCCAAACTCCGTGCCCAGGTCGGTCACCATCGCCGTGGGAGTTTTGATAGTGAAGAGTGGATAGTGGATAGTGGATAGTGAGGGATAAGGGATTGGGGATTTGGAGATTTCGGGATTTCGGGATTTCTGATTTGCAGGCTCTGACCCCTGACCCCTGCCCCCTGGTCTCTCTTTGCTAGCCACTGACCACTGGCCACTGGCCACTCGCGACCTGCCACTGGCCACTGCCTGTGATTGCTGATCGCTGAACGCTGGCAGCTTCTTCTCCAGCTTTCCAGTCAACTTTCCCACGGCCAGATACCCGCCGTTCGATTCCACCTCATACGTCACGGGCCCCTGCAAAATCACCTTTGCCCCGGAGTTGTAACTGATTTCCATCAAGCCGGCGTCGAGCTTGAATTGACGGCCCATGAGCACGCTGTCGTAACCGGACGGCGCTCGGCAGTCTTTTGACCATTTACAACCGACCATGCCGGTGATCTTGCCGACAATTTTCAGCATCGGATCGATCGTTGCTTTGGAGGGCAATGAAGAAGAATCCCGAGCGATCTTTTCCGGACTGGATACGTAGATCATCGAAGCAAACCACAGCCCAAGGCTCGTCAGCACTGCAGCAATAAGAAGCGAGAACGGCAATTCCTGCGAGAAAAAGCTGATTGTGCCGTGGTAAACCGGAGCAAGGAAGGCAGGAGATAGGGCGACTCGCGTCTCGTCCTTCGCAATGTTGGGCTCGCTCGACGGCGTAATGGTCGGCTGAATGCCGATCTGATCCAACACCGCGTGCGCAGCGCGGTGTGCCCGCAAATCGAGCATCAAAGTGCTATGCATCTGGCAATAGCTCAGGTAGCAATCGCGAGCCAATGGATCCTGTCTCACCATGGAATCCAGTGCCATGAAGTCATCGAGAGAAGCACTGTTGTCACAGACCGCCGCCATGAGGTCGAATAGACGATCGAGATTAATTGCGTGTTCACTCATGGACGTTACTTCGGAGAATGTTCCTGTCGCGTCAATTCTCTCTGAATGCATTCGAATAATCGGCGGCGGATTCGACTCAGCGACCGCGACACATTGGGCCTGAGCCGTTGCAAGCGGTCGGCAATTTCCACGGCATTCAAGTCTTCGACATAACGCAGTCGAAGCAATTCATCATCCGCGGTGCTAAGCTTCTCCTTGCAGCGCCGCAAGGCGAGCAGATAGCCCTCTGCCGCATCATCGTGGCACTGGTGATCACTTTCCGTGAGGATATCAACCAGATCTTCCGCAACATAAGTAGGCGCCCGCTTGGACGTCACGAAGTTGCCGATCTTGTTCTTTGCTACTTGACGTGCCCAGAGGAAGAAGTTGGTGCCAGGCCGAAACAATTCAAACTTGCTCCAAAGGACTAAGCAGACGGACTGAAAGAGGTCGTCGGTGTCTTGCCAGTTTCTGACAACCGCATAGATGTAGCCATAGAGTTCACTCTGGTGTCGAGTTATCAATTCAGCAAACAGGTTGTGACGATCTTGTTCGTTCATCAGCCAATTCCGAATCCTTTGAAGGTGGTGATACGATGGCTCGCCCAAAAACAATCACAACGCCCTCAATCATATATTTGGGTGGTGGCCGGAACGTATCCATGAAAAACTAAAAATCCTGCAATTCGTCCTGCATTGAGCCGTAACTTGCTTCGGAACAGAGACTTAGGACGTCTGTCTATCCTCTCTTTCCATACTATCCAGACGACGGTCCCCCTGTCCAATTTCTGATCTGAAATTCGTGGCCCCTCCGGCGTCCATCGCACTGCGGCCGCCCAGGGATCGTTGTAAACCAATGAATAACAATGGGTTATGCGGTTCTTGTTCAGTTGATTCGACCATTCTCTCCGGTTATGCTCAGTACTGCCGGATGAAAGCAAGTTTTCTATCCGTAAGATGCCTATCGAAGCTTTGATTGGTAACTGATTCGAAAGAAGCGACATGCAGAGATCGTTGTCTCAACCGATCGGGCTCTACGTACACGTGCCCTTTTGCGTAAGCAAGTGCGCGTATTGCGACTTTGCGTCGTATGCGGGGCGCGAGGCAGATATCCCGCGCTATGTGGATGCCGTTGTCCGCGAGATAACACGTCGCGGCGCGGAAACAGGGCATCCGAAAGCGAATACAATTTTTCTGGGCGGGGGCACACCTTCGTTTCTCGACGAGTTTCAGGTAAATCGTATCCTGGATGCGTTGTTTGAAACATTCCCAATCGAAGAGAATGCCGAAATCACCTGCGAATGCAACCCTGGAACACTCACGACGCCCTTTGCACGGACGTTGCACAAAGCGGGTGTTAATCGTCTGTCCCTGGGCGCGCAAACTAGGCAGATGCGTCTATTGCGTCTCATCGGCCGAATCCATAATTGGGAAAATGTGATCGCTTCCGTGGAAATTGCACGCCAAGCGGGATTTGACAATATCAACCTCGACCTGATGCTCGGCCTACCTTCGCAAACCGTTTCGGATGTACGCGAAACGCTGGAGGCCGCGATTCTGCTTTCACCCACCCATCTCTCCTGTTACAGTTTGATCGTTGAGGAAGGAACGCCGATCTGCCGCGATATCACCGCGGGAAAGCTAACGCTTCCAGATGAAGAAATCGACCGTGCCATGTACGAACTTGCGAGGCGGATGCTTGAGGAACACGGCTTTCATCAATATGAAATCAGCAATTTTGCGTGCGAAGGGT
This sequence comes from uncultured Planctomycetaceae bacterium, assembly GCA_964458015.1. Classification (GTDB taxonomy): domain Bacteria; phylum Planctomycetota; class Planctomycetia; order Pirellulales; family Thermoguttaceae; genus CAYWGR01. The sequence continues at coordinate 8,891 of CAYWGR010000157.1, read as the reverse complement.
ACGCTTGCCGTCATAATATCGGTTGCTGGATGCGTGTGCCGTACCTTGGCTTCGGTTGCGCGGCGCACAGCTTTTTTGAAGAATGCCGTTCAATGAACCCGTCAAAGCTTGATGCATACTTGGCTGGCGAAGAACCGAAGACAGAACACATCTCACAAGAAAAAGCACGGTTTGAGAGCATGATGTTGGGCCTGCGCATGACGCAAGGCGTAAAGGAGGAGGACTTTATTTACATGCACGGAATGAGCATCCGCGAGGCGTTCGGCGAAAAACTAGATAAGTCGATAAACGCTGGACTGCTTGAATGGCATCAAGGTGCTTTAAGGCTTACACGGCTTGGCATGGATCTGGAAAACACCGTGCTTGTCGATCTCCTGTGACGCGAAAGGCTAAAAATCTCGTCGAATCTTGCGACAACCACACCAAGGGGGTACGCGATTCAAGGCCGTTTTTTGTGCATTTTTAGCCAATCCCAAGCAATGCGTGCTTTTAGACGGGATTTTTGGCGTTTTTCCTCGGTTCCGGCTGCTTTTCGACTTGCCTTTTTCGGCAAACCGGTTCAAATCATCACTTTTCCGAATGTGGAACGGGCAATCTGTTGTTCGCGGAAGGAGCACGCATGGGTTTTCTGTCAGGAAGTGTCACTTTTGGATGTTTCCGCGTTGAAGGCAAACAGCCTCGCCAATTCGGGCAGGAACATGTCAAGACGCTGGAAAAATTTGCGATTGGTCAGATGGAAACATCCTCCGCCGAGCAGGCTGATGTAGGCTTTCTAGCCGGCAAACACCTCTTCGATCTCGACTTTGACCTGGAAAAGAACGTGATCGGCGACGCGCTCCACTGTGCCGTGCGGATCGACACCAACCAGATCCCCGCCGCTGTGCGTAAAGCGTGGCTGCAAATCGAACTGGCCGCATTCACGATCGACTCTCCCAGTGGGCGGCCGACTAAAGCCCAGCGTCAAGAGGCGAAAGACGCCGTCGAGGCGCGGTGCGAAGAAGAATCCAAAGGCGGCAGATTTCGCCGTATGCAGCAGTTACCCCTGCTATGGGACGCCAGGCATGGCATCCTTTACCTCGGCGGGAGCAGCGCCTCGGCCGGCGAACAATGCTGTGATCTCTACACCCGAGCATTTGATGCCGACTTGTGGCGACTAACCGCGGGCCGTCGAGCTCAGGAGTGGGCTGCGGAAACCAAACACCAGAAGGCCTTGGAAGAAGTTACGCCTTCCGCATTCCTATCCGGCGATGTTCGTCCCGAGATTACTTGGTGTAATCAAGAATCGGGCAACTTTGATTTTCTCGGCAACGAATTCCTACTCTGGCTCTGGTGGCGTTGGGAAATGCAATCCGACACGATCACGCTGCCCGACCGTTCCGAAGTGACCGGTATGTTTGCCCGAACCCTCAGCTTGCAGTGTCCCCGGGATGAGTCAGGCAAGGAGACAATCACTGCGGATTCGCCCGTGCATTTACCGGAGGCGGCACAGGCTATTCGCACAGGCAAGCTCCCTCGTAAAGCGGGCCTCATTCTAGTCCGGCACGGTGAACAGTACGAGCTGACGCTTCAGGCCGAGACATTTACAATCAGCGGAGCCAAGATTCAGACCGAGGACGCCAAGGATGCGGCGGAAGGGCAAGGAATCCTGGACCAACGCATTGAAAGCGTGCGATCGTTGCACGAAACGGTCGATCTTCTCTTCCGTGCCTTTTGTGAGCAGCGAATCGGTAAGAACTGGCACGGCGAATTGGAACACATACGCCGTTGGCTGAAAACGGATAAACGTCACGGTACAGCACACCGAAGCGCTGGGTGAGTCTTGCCTGCGGAGGGGGGCCGGCCTTTTCAATTTCTGGTGGTGCGTCGTACAACCCGTTATGAGAAAATGCTAAAATTAGGTAACCCTTTGGTAAGATCAAGAAACAACTAGGCCACATTTCTCACCAAAATGTAGAAAAGCGTAGAGCGGGTCGAGCGAAGCGCTAGCCCGCCATTTTACGAAGAATTCTCGCATTTCTCGCAGGGATTCTAATTCCTATCCATCCCTATCTATCACACAGGTCATTGACTAGAATTATGATATGTTCGCGCCCCATGGAGACATGGCATTGCGATTTGCCACTCGGGGGGTTGGGTAAGCTCCGTACAGATGCAGGAAGCAGCCGGAAGCGGTATGAAGCCGATTCTACGGCCCCTGGTCTGGATTTCCGAACATCAATTAATACCAGGACATTGTTTGCAAGAACCATCTCGTATGAAACATATTCGGAACTTTTGCATTATCGCCCATATTGATCATGGCAAATCGACGCTGGCCGATCGACTGATCCAGGCCTGTGGCGGCGTTTCGCAACGCGAATTTCGTGATCAACTGCTCGATGCGATGGATATCGAGCGCGAGCGGGGTATTACGATTAAGAGTAATTCGATCACGCTTTCCTACCGCGCCCCGGACGGTGAAGAGTATATGCTGAATCTCATCGACACGCCGGGGCACGTCGATTTTTCGCACGAAGTGCGGCGTTCCCTCATGGCTTGCGACGGTGCGTTGATCATTATCGATGCCTCGCAAGGAGTCGAGGCGCAGACGGTCGCCAACCTTTATCTGGCCCTGGATAATAATCTGACGCTGCTTCCGGTCATCAATAAAATCGATCTGCCGGCGGCGAACGTCGAGCGCGTTCGCGAGGAAATTGATGCCGACTTGGGGCTCGATCCGTTCGAAGCGATACCTGTTTCCGCGAAAACCGGGCAAGGCGTCGATGCCGTTCTGGCGGGAATTGTCGAGAAGTTGCCCCCTCCGAAAGGCGATCCGAATGCTCCGCTGAAAATGCTGATCTTCGACGCTCACTTCGATCAATATCGAGGGGTGATTCTCCAGTGTCGCGTCATGGACGGCACGCTAAAACCGTGCGAAACAATCCATTTCATGCACATGGGTTGCGATTATACGGTGGAGGAGTTGGGCCACAATCAATTGAAGCTCATGCCAAAAGAGCAACTCAGCGCCGGCGAGGTGGGCTATATCATCGCCGGAATCAAAAGCGTGCGGGATATCGAAATCGGCGACACCATCACGCACCTTGACCGCCCAGCCGCGGAACCGATTCCCGGCTACAAAAAAGCGAAACAAGTCGTCTTTTCCTCCATCTATCCGATGAATGCCGACGAGTACAAGGATCTCAGCAAGGCGATGGACAAGCTGGCGATCAACGATGCGGCGCTCACCTACGAAAAAGACAGTTCCGCGGCCCTTGGTTTCGGTTATCGTTGCGGTTTTTTGGGCCTTCTCCACCTGGATGTGATACAAGAGCGTTTGCAACGCGAGTTTGACATCGGTTTGGTCATCTCCGCCCCCTCGGTCAAGTACAAGGTGGCCTTGAAGGACGGCAATACGATCGATGTGGATAATCCCAGCTACTGGCCCGATCCCATGAAGATCGCCTCGGTCGCCGAGCCTTACATCAAGGCGGCTATCCTTACGCCCGAGGAATACGTCGGCCCAGTGATGGATCTATGCCGTGAACATCGTTCGGACAGTCAGGCAATCAATTATCTTTCCGTGGGCCGGGTCGAAGTGATTAGCGAGATGCCGCTCGGAGAGGTGCTCTTTGATTTCTACGGCAAGCTCAAGACCATCACGCGAGGCTACGGATCGTTCGACTACGTTCCGATCGAATATCGAGACACGAATATCGTCAAGGTCGATATTTTGGTCAACGGCGAGCCCGTCGATACGCTTTCCTACCTGGTTCATCGCGACAAGGCACGGCCCCGGGCGCTCCACTACTGCGAACAACTTGCGGAAGCGATTCCCCGCCATCAGTTCAAGATCCCGATCCAGGGCGTCATTGGCGGCACGATCATCGCACGATCGACGATCGCGCCTTACCGCAAAGACGTGACCGCGAAATGCTACGGCGGCGACGTCTCGCGTAAGCGAAAGCTTCTCGAAAAGCAGAAGAAGGGCAAGGCGAAAATGAAACAGATCGGCCAAGTCCAGATACCCCAGAAGGCCTTCGTCTCGGTCCTTTGCACCGACAGAGACTAATCGACCGCGCCCGTAGAGCATGTGGGTTTGGCCTGCCTCGCAAACACAAGGCGGATCATGGTCTGTCTTGAATTCTACGCAACATGGCGAACCATCCCTTCGCTCGATCCGCCCTACGTTTTTCCAAATTGAACCATGGATTCGCCCCGCCCAGCAAACGCCGTGGATTGACAATCGCCAACATATATGATATCATCCACCCTATGCCGAATACAAAAACTTCTCCGGCCGTGAAAAAGAAGCCCAGCCGCCGCGTGGTGTCCTCGTCTGGCGTGCGGATCGACCCGTTGCGCCGCGTCGACTTGGTGCAGGAAACGGTTGCCTTGCTCGAAAAGAAGATTCTTTCCGAGAAATTCGCCGCAGGCGAGTCGCTCCCGCCCGAGGGCCAATTGAGCGTCCAGCTTGGCGTCTCGCGGACGGTCATCCGCGAGGCCATGCGCATTCTAGGGGCTAAAGGCTTAGTCGAGGTCTCCCAGGGTCGGCTGCCTCGCGTGAAACCGGCGGGGCCCGAGCAAGTCATCTCCAGCCTGTCCACGTTTTTGCAGCGGCACGATCATTCGTTGCTGGATTTGACCGAGGCTCGGCGTTTGTTGGAGGTGGGATGCGTCGCCTTGGCCGCGCAGCGCGCAACGCCCGAACAGGTTGAGGCTTTGGAGCGAATCCGCCGTCAGTTGTCGGAAGCCGATTCTCTGGATCGGCAAATCGAAGCCGACTTGCAGTTCCATCTACACTTGGCCGCCTGCTCCGGCAATCCGGTTCTCGGACTATTACTGGCCCCGCTATCGCAGTTGATGCGTATTTCGCACAAAGAAACGCTGAGCCGAACCGGCGTGGAACGAGCGGCCATCGGCCATCGTCACATCGTCGAGGCGATCCGCCGCCATGACGTGGAAGGAGCCCGACAATCCATGCTCGAACACTTAGCGATGGCGGAAATCGATCTCAGCGGCAAAAAGGCCGCGAAAAAAGAGCGTAATTCATCCTCCTAGGCTGTATTCTTCTCGGAGCATCGCCATGCCGCAACTGATCGATCTTTCGGAACCGTTGGAGCAAGGGCAGCTCAACTTTCCATTCGATCCGAAGTTAAGCGTTGTTGTTCACAACACGATTACATCGATCGGTTACAACATGACGCAGATCAGCATGGCGACGCACCAGGGGACGCACCTGGACGTACCGTATCATTTTTATGACGACGGCAAGACCGTCGATCAGATGCCGTTGGACCGATTCTACGGGCCGGCTGTGTTGATTGATCTTGCCCCCGGCACGAATTTGGAAGCCAAGACGCCGATCACGTTGGAAATGCTCCGTCCGCACGAAGATAAGTTCCAGCCTGGTGCGAAGGTGATTTATCGCACGGGGTGGGACCGCGCATTCGGCACGCCGGAAAGTTTTTCCGACTTTCCGACGTTGACGCTCGAAGCCGCACGATGGATTGCCGACCACCGCATCGGATTGCTGGGCATGGACACGTTGACGCCCAGCACCGACTGGAAGGAAGTTCATCTCACTCTGCTGCGCAAGGGGGTAGAGATCATTGTTGTCGAGGGATTGACCCATTTAGAGAAACTTCCCGAGCGATTTACATTTGTGGGATTTCCATTAAATATCAAAGGACGCGACGGCTCGCCGATCCGCGCGGTTGCGATTGTCGATTGAATCGCCGCCGGCACGAAAATCCAGGAGAGCGACGCCGTGATTGCGGACTGATCCTTTTCGTTCCTCATAACCCGCGTAATGATAAGGAGATTGTTCGATGCGAGGACTTAGCGGCAAAGTTGCGATTGTCACCGGCGGAGCAAACGGCATTGGCCGCGCGATTATGGAGCGACTCTGTCAGGAAGGCGTCTCCGTTACATTCAGCGGCATCAGTGAAGGCGGCGTTGCCACGGAACGCGAATGCCTGGCCAAGGGATATCCCGTCCAGTTTATTCGCGGTGACATGTCGGATGGGGCCTTTTGCCGTCAGTTGGTCGATGAAACCGCATCGCGATGGGGGAAGGTCAATTTCCTGGTCAACAATGCATTCTCGTTCATTGCCAAGGGCATCGACGCCACGCGCGAAGAGTGGTTGCGGATGATGACCGTCGGCCCGATCGGTTATGCGACGATGGTCGGGTTTGTTGCGCCGCTGATGCGGGCACAAGGCGGCGGGGCCATCGTGAATCTGTCGAGCATCTCGGCCCACATCGCACAACCTTGCCGGTGGACCTATAACGCGGCCAAGGGAGCCGTCAACCAACTTACACGCTGCATGGCCCAGGATCTTTCCATCGATCAAATCCGCGTGAACACGTTGAGTCCCGGCTGGATTTGGACGCGCGAGGTCGATAAGGCTGCCGGCTTCGACCGCGCAAAATGGGATCCGATCTGGGGTAAATTCCACATGCTGCGCCGTTGCGGCCAAGTGGAAGAGTGCGCGGGCCCCGCGGCATTCCTGTTGAGCGACGACTCGAGCTTTATCACCGGCACGGAATTGATGGTCGATGGCGGCTACTGCGCGATGGGGCCCGAGGGGTTGGGCGAAACTTCGAATTTCGCGGGCTCAAGTTGATCGTCTGCGGAACAAACGATACCTCATCGGTGTAAATCGACCTTTGGCGGATAATCAAACGCTTGAAGCCAGGGCCTTTGCGGCCGATATGATGTGATCGATGCCGAAGCCGTGTTTGTTGAAGAGATAATCTTCCGTGGCGACTTCGCCGAATCGGTCGGGAATGCCAAGACGTTTTACACGCACCGGCAATCGTTCGGAAAGAATCTCGCAAACGGCCCCGCCCAATCCGCCGAGAATGCTTTGGTTCTCGACGGTGACGACGCCGCCGGTTTTTTGGGCGGAAGCAACCAGCGTGTCTGCATCAAACGGCTTGATGGAGGGATAATGCAGAACCTCGGCCTGAATCCCCTGTTGGGCCAGTCGGTCGGCGGCTGCGAGGACGAAATGCAGCATATAGCCGGTCGTGACGATCGTAACGTGTTGGCCGCTACGAATAACTTTGGCCTTATTGGGGTCAAACGTGCATTGGTTGTCGAAAACGCCGGGCGTTTTGAAGCGAATCACTTGCACGTAGGTGGGCTGCTTGGTGCCGGCCATGTAATGCATAACGGCTCGCAATTCATAGGCATCGCAAGGCGAATAGACATGCATGTTCGGCATGGCTCGCATGATGGCGAGATCGAGAAAGCACATGTGCGTGCCGCCGTTGGAACCCTGCGTGATGCCGGGGGCCGTGCCGACGATTTTCACGTTATTGTTCGGATAGGCCACGCTGATGGCGATTTGATCGTAGACGCGGCGAGTGGCAAAACATGTAAAACTGGCACAGAAGGGGATTTTGCCTTCCGCGGCCAAGCCGGCGCCTAAGCTGATCATGTTCGCTTCGGAAACGCCCACGTCAATGAAATGCTTCGGGTGTTTCTCGTAGATAGTGGGCATCGTGCCCGAGGCCTTGGCAAGATCGGCTTCCAGACAGAGAACGTCAGGATTATCGTCGATCAATTCGCCCAGGGTTTCGGCGTAAACGGCCTGCATCGGCATTTCGTGATAACGCATGGCTTCTCCCTATAGAGGTTCGCATTCGTAGTGAACGTAGGCCGACCAACGGGAGGCCGGTTTCGTGGGAATAACGGTTGAATTACCAACCTTATTACTTCCGCGAACATCATTAATCGCTGTAAGGCAAGTGACAAGTGTAGCCCAGACCGGAGAGGAATTTGTCGTAATCCGCTCGATTGGCGATGCCGACATGATGGCTATCGACGCGGTTTTCGACGACCGCATTGCCCTTTCCCTTGAAGGTATGGGCAATAATCATCGACGGTTTGTCTTTGACGGCCGCAGCTTGTTGCAGGGCTTGATGGATAGCATCCCAGTCGTGGCCGTCGATCTCGAAAACCTCCCAGTTGAATGCCCGCCATTTGTCGGCCAGTGGTTCCAGGGCCAAAATTTCATCCGTGCGACCGTCGATCTGCATCTTATTGCAGTCGGTAATGGCCACGAGGTTGTCTAATTTTCGGTGTGCTGCAAACATCGCGGCTTCCCAAATCTGCCCTTCATTGCTTTCACCGTCGCCGATGATGCAAAAGGTTCGGTAAGCTTTCTGGTTCAATTTGCCCGCCAAGGCAACGCCGCAGGCGCAGGAAAGCCCCTGACCGAGCGAGCCGGCTGTCATGTCGATTCCCGGAGTTCGGATCTGGTCCACGTGGCTGGGCAGGCGGGTGCCGTCTTTATTCATCGTGGCCAGCCATTGTTTTGGGAAAAAACCCTTATAGGCCAAGGCGGTATAGACGACCGGTCCGGCATGGGCCTTCGACAGAATCAGCCGATCACGGTCGGCCCAACGCGGCTCTTCCGGTCGAACATGCATAATGCGATAATAAAGGCTGATAATGATTTCCACCAAACTCAGGGCTCCGCCGATATGTCCGGAACCGGCACGGCAAATCATGTCGGTAATGACATAGCGGAATTCCTTGGCGAGTTCGTCCGCGTTCTTCTGATCCCATTCGTTCGCAAGGTCGGATATCATTGGTATCTCCTTAGCTAATGTCATACTTACGGGTGGTGTCGTATTTAAGAATCCGTCTAAAAAGCTCAAATACAGACTTGGTAAGCAGCCAGCTTTGTCGTATGATAGGATTGTAGGATATAGTTTGTCAATAGGATAGATTCACACATGACCAATAAAGATAGAAGCGTTGTTCCCCAACCCAAACTTCGGCGTAAGCGGCTCAGCGAGCAACTGACGGCCCAGCTTCGCACGCATATTATCCAGAAGGGGCTCAAGCCGGGCGATCCGCTGCTGACCGAGCAAGAGATGATGCAAGAGTTCGGCGT
>CAYWGR010000156.1:8179-13639 GCA_964458015.1 uncultured Planctomycetaceae bacterium | reverse complement strand
TGAGCGGCAGCAGCACAACCAAAAAAACCATCAGCACATTCAGCGGCAATAATCGCTTCAAGGCGATTCTCAGTGGCAATCCGCAGAATAAAATCCCTGCGGCCCCCGCGGCCAACACAAGGCCGACGGTCTCCCATCGCCTTGCGATCACGACTGCAACCGACAAGGCTGCCGCGGCGAGAATTTTTGCCCGGGGATCCACCGCGACGAGATAGCCGTCCCGGCGATCGTGTGCGGCGGTGTGTAATAGAGTCAACATGCGGGCAAGTTTGCTCAGGGCGGATTAGTTTTCGCTAGGGCGGGTCGAGCGAGGCGATGGCCCGCCATTTTGCTATAACAGCTCCCGGGATGTGCGTCTCATTCTAAAAAAACCGGAAGTTGTCAGCTCTTGGCGATTCTTATGCGGCTAGTTTGCCTTTTCTTCTACGGCTTTCTTTCGCCGCGCGCCCAGATAATAATAGGCCGCGCCGGTGATGCCTACGATATAGCCGATGCCGCCGATAACGTCGGTCAGGCGGACTCGCTCGTCGTGCGCTTCTAGCTGTTCGTGCAGTTCCTCGATCTGCTCGTGCAATTCCTCGAATTCATCGCCCGACGAGCCGAACTCATGCCCTTCGTGCGTTGCAGCCTTGGGCGAATGCGAGTGCCCCGGTTCGTAGATATTCGATCCATGAGCGAAAACCATTGCGGGAAGCAATGCCGACACGGCCAAGCCAACCAAAACATAGGAAAAACTACGCATCGACAGCCTCCGGTTGCAAAGATTCCAACAGCGGCGCGTTGAGCAGTTCCGGGCGGACCTTACGCACCAGCACGACAACGCTGCCCGTCACAAAACCTTCGATCAAAACCAACGGAAGATAACCCAATGCCATCATGGTGCCGGCCATCTCGAATTGTTTGCCGGCCAGGGCCAACGACAGGGCGGCCAGCAACGCTCCCAAGGCGATCGACGTCGAGCCGGCCGCAAAGCCCGCCACAAACACCCACGGCTCGCGCCCGCTGCGAACGATGCCGTGAAAAAGGTAGTAACACACAACGGCCGGCAACGCCATGATCAGCGTGTTGAGCCCCAAGGAAGTCGGCCCTCCGAACGAAAAGAAGACTGCCTGTAAAACGAGCGCCACCAACACGGCGGGAAACGCCACCCAACCCAACACTAGCCCCAGCAAGCCGCTGAGGACCAGATGGATCGACGTCGGACCCACCGGCACGTGGATCAGCGAGGCGACGAAAAACGCCGCACTCAGAATGGCCACTTGCGGCACGCGGTCGTAGTCGAGTTTGCGTAGCCCAATAGCTGTTCCCACCGCAGCCGCGGCCGCACCGGCCAGCAGCACCGCCTGACCGTGCGGCGTTCCGGCGAGTACTCCTTCGTAGATATGCATGGGAGGTGTGGGGGAAAGAGGACAGGAATCAGCCAGGAATGTTATGGATACCGGCGACGGAAAGAATCAACCACCGTCGTAACACCAACTGTTATATTGTAACACGACCAGCCCCCATCTGCAATTAGGGTTACCTGGAATCGTTAGCCACTGAAAGGCAATCGCTCACAATGCTTTACGCCCCCCCGAAAATGCGTATGATATGTAGCAGATTGGGCACCTACTGCCTGACTTGGAAATACAGTATGACGTGAGCAAAAATGCTTATTGCCCTTATCGCGTTTTTCGTTCTTTTGGCGTTCGGGATCAACATGGGCGAATTGAGATTGTCGCACGCCGGCTTATGTCTCCTCTTTGCGGTGGTTACATTAGCGATGATCGCGGCACTACAGTGGCCCTTTATAATATTCTCCAGCATACTTGCGATGATGGACGTTTTTCTCGTCCTCGTTATTTTCAAGGGCGACATTCGGATTCGCTGAATGGAACAGCAGTGAAGCCCGCCATTTTGCGAAGAATTCCATGCATGCCATCGCTTCGCTCGACCTGTCCTACTTTCATGTTTCTTCGCCCTTTGGGAGAGAGATGAGTCGAAGCAGTTGAAGTAGGTCTGGTATTCCGTACCTGACAAAGCCCGGCTGTTTGTTCTACAGTGCCTGTGCATATTAGCCCCCGGCAATTAGCCTGAAGGGCTTGAAATAAGGCAGCCCAGGGTTGCCGCGCAGCAGCCACTCTGGGACACAGACTTTGATTTACCGTGACCTGACTTTGATCGTTCTGCCGCGAATGGATCGATAAAACCATTCTAAGGCAAGGCATAACGGCACGAGTGCGAACATCGTCACAAATGCCGGCATGGAATTCTGATAAATGTAATAACTCAGGATCCCGGCCATGCCCAAACAAGTCAGGATCGACAAACAGACCACAGCCTTGTTGGCGCCCGTCTGCGAAATGACCCGCAAATGAGCGATTCCGACGACGCCATAGATCAGAAGAAAAGCGCCGCTCCCCATCATTGCCACGCCCGACAGATCAAAGAACAGGATGAAGAACAGAACCATGGTCGCCGTGATTACCAGGCCGCCGGACCCGCCCTGCCATAGGTGTCTCGAAAAAACGGCCGGAAGCTCGCCGTCTTTTGCCAGCATATAGCTCACATTCGCTGATCCGAACAGCGTAGCGTTAATGGCCGAGGCCGTGGAGAAAAGAGCCCCCAACGCGATCAACCGGAACCCAAAAGTTCCGAGGAACGGTTTCGCGGCCTCCGCAAGCGCATAGTCCTTGGCGACCACGATCTCGTTGACGTGCAAATTCCCAATCACTGCGATGGATACCAGAATGTAAATCAGAATAACGCTGAGAACGCTCAGATAAAGGGCACGAGGCAACAGCTTGCGCGGGTTGTTCATGTCTTCGGCCGCATTTGTGATCAGGCCGAACCCTTCGTAGCCGATGAAGAGGACTCCTGCGCCGAACAAAATTCCGGAAAACTGCGGCCAGCTCGAAACGGATAAATAGGCCGGGTGGATAAAAAACAAACCGGCGACTGAAAACACCAAAAGGATGGTGACTTTGATCGCCACAATGACAGTTTCGGATCGCCCGACCATGCCTGCACCGATGAAATTGATTGCCGTGAAGAGGACGACAATCCCTGCCGCGACGATCTTGCCGAAAAATGGCGAGGCATACTGTGGAAAGAAGGTCTGGAAATAGCCGGCAAATCCGTGTGCATAAAGCGCCAGGGCGATGATATATCCAATCCACATGTAGATGTTGATGCCCCCGCTCAGAACGCCGTCGCCGAAACCTTGCACGAGAAATTCCACGGGACCGCCTGCCGAAGGATATCGTGCGCCCAGCTTCGCGTAGGAATAGGTCGAAAGCAGGGCCACCACACCACCAACCACAAATGAAAACCATAAGGCTGTCCCGGACGTCTCCGCTACAACACCCAGGATGGAAAATATGCCCGCGCCGACCATTCCGCCAATGCCGATCGACATGGCAGCGAATAGACCGATCTGTCCGCGTTTAGGGCTATCGGATGATTGCACTGAAAGAGTGCTTGCGGATTCTTTCATGTTACAGTTCTTCTTTCGGATTACGATATTACAATAAAAAAACCCAGCCATCGTCTTTCGAGCCGTATCAGACCTGCCCAACCTGTTGTGAGCCGTCCACGGAAGCCTGGGCCATCTCTCGATTCAAAAAGAAACTCGTCACGGTTCTGATTGCCACCAGAGATCCGAGGATTGCCAACTCCTGGAGCGTCGGCCTTACCAAAGTCCGAACGATATCAGCGCCGATCATGTACTCCAAACCCATCAGGAGATAAAAACCGTAATGCTGTCTGACGAGGTTTCGATTTTGACAGGAGACGGTTCCGCACAGCCTCTTGAATTCAACACGGCACAGCTCGATCAAAGAAACGAGCGAGCCCCAAACGATCACCGTGACTCCGATGACGCCGATGCCCAGCGATATAACATTGACAGTTTCCATACGCGCTCCTCTTTCGTTGAAAATCAATCCTTTCAACTGTAGCACCTAGCTGGAAGGTCCACGCCTTGCAAAATCCTGCCAGCCGTCACATCCACACCCACACATCCAAGGGGTTTGCGTGTTCTGTCACACAAAGTAGCCAGAGAACTGGCCGGATGAGGTGGCAAGAAGGTAGATTCAGCTTGCCTTCATTCGAGCACTCGTTACCACGGCGTTCAGCGAGTTATGCCGCCATGCTCGGCTGCGGAACATGGCACGAACCTCTTCGCTTTTAGCTAGTCCAAACGTTTATGCCGAATCTTCTTGCGTCGCAATGCGGCACGTCTTAAAATGACGGCCAGATCCGCGACAAGAAGGCTCTCCGTCGGCCGGCTAGCGAACCAATCAACCGAGAAAAGGAAATCCCATGCGCAACCAGTCAGCTTTGTGCCGCGGCACTGTCTTGGCGTCCGCGGTTTTGTTGTTCTGCCAAGGTGGCTGGTCGCAAGATCAGGCGGCCAAGTTGTCGGATGTGGCCCGCAAAGATCTTCAAGCCGCCAAGCTCCCGGAGAAGGAAATCCAGGTGCGTTTGAAGATCGTCGAAAATGTCGCTACGCTCAAGGCCTACTATCCCCATGCCGATGGCGGCCGGCCGGAGTACCGCAATCCGAAATACTGGAAGCTAGACCGCGACGGCTCCTACATACCCCGGGGAAGTGCCACGCAGGCGATTCGAGATCTCTGGCGAACCGAAAGCGGAGTCCGATGCGCAAAATTATCCGCCATTGTCATGCTCAAAGCCATGATCGACGTGGCGGATGCGAAGCAACTCGCCAAACTAGACGACATGCTCCGCGACAAGGTCATTCCCAATGGGTTGCCTCAAAAAGGGATCGGAACGCTCTTCGACAAACCGCGTCCTAAAAAAGGCGACATCTTCCAGACCGCGGAACTCCTCCCCGGCGACGAAGTGTGGTTCAAAAATCCCTACTTCGAACGCTTGAACTCCTCGCTCCAACGCAGATACGTCGGGCAAGAAGGTCACCACGTCTTCTACATCGGCGGCGGTAAAGTTATGGACATGTACAGCCGAGAGCCGCTATCCCTGCCCGAATTCCGCAAAACCTTCCTGCATTGGAAAAGCGTCCAAATCGCGGCCAAGCAAGAACAGCTCGAACCAAAATCCGCCGATTTCCAGATCAAAGCCGTCCGTCGTGTGATCATCGACAAAAACTAACAGTCCCGGCTCCGGTCAAAGTAAAGGCTGAGCTATTGATCTTACATCTGTAAATAATAACTACGAAACGGCAATCTATGGAAGGAAGAGTGAACTACACACTGCCATACACAGGAGGTGGTAACATGTGGATAAAGCCGTGTTTTACGGTCTCAATATTTGTTTGTGCTGCGGTGTTTGGCGATTTCACAAATGGCGACGAATGTCTCGATGCAAGCCACCAATGGGCGAAGACCGAACACCTCACGATAGTAGGTAGTACGGTTTTCACGGCAGAGGACATTGCTAAAAATATTAGCAGCGATTTCTCGGTCATGGAAGCGTCGCGTAATGCTGTGACGGTAGAAG
>CAYWGR010000156.1:0-8169 GCA_964458015.1 uncultured Planctomycetaceae bacterium | reverse complement strand
AGAGTATGCAAGTTATCTTTGCAAGAGGGTCGTAGATGGTTATCGTTATGCGGGATTTGCTGAAGCGAAGGTGAGTGCAAGTATCAACCGTAAACGACAAGAGATTGTGATCCATGTTCAAGAGGGTAAACAGCTTAAATGTGGTGAAATACGATTGAAAGGCTGTAAAATAATACCAGTCGAAAAAGTTGTGAGCGCATTGACAGAACCTTCCGGCCCATGTGGCGCGCGGATGCAAAAGACTTCCATCTCCCAAGGAAAACCCATTGTCAGATGGGTTGACCAAGATGAAAAAGAGGTCTTGCCAAAGGAACCGATTTGGCCGCTGGGAACACCGGCCAAGATCGATTGTAACTTGCGCGATTTGACACAAGCTGTAAGGGAGGCGTTTGAGAATCTCGGTTTCTATAATGTTGACTATAATATCGAATATGTACCCGACTCAGATCGTGGTGTCGTATATTTGGCAATTAATGTGAAGGAGGAAGGCGTTTTGGGGCAGGTTGGGCAAGTCTTTGTCACTGGCGCATCTACGAAGTCCTCGTGGAACGATGTTGTCCAATACCTCAACCTACAACGCGGGATGCCATTTACAGGACTCGATTGCAAACACCTGCAACACCGCCTGTGGCAATCCGGACGGTTCTCCGAATGTTCAGTTTCTGCTCGTCCAGGTTGTGATCAACCTCAGGCGCTCATGATAGGCATCGAAATCACCGGCTACGAGAAAGCGCCAATGCTTAGTGAAGCCATGTCGCCGGCAGAGCAAGCCATGCTTGCGCTGCGCCGATGGCTTATTTGTCCTGAACGGTGGAATACGGATCTGGTGCTCTCTTCTAGCAAGCAACCCGAGATCGCAGAAGCCGTCATTTCGCCAACCCAAGGTTTTTTAGTGTGGGATGGCAAGATCAGCGACGACGGGCATACCAAGGTTCGACATGTGGCCATGATAACGTCAAAAGAAATCCAGGGATATGTGGCTGCAAGCAATAAAAGGCTGGTTGCCAACACTCCAGATGATCACCAGTTAGTGGTAGCGTTAGAACTAAGACTTGATGGCCAGGCGGAACTCCCGTTGTCCTTAAAATTTGGAGTCGGAATTGAGCCGTCGAAACAGGATAGTAAAAATGCCTGCCAATTGAAAATTTCCGTCGATCCGGCCGCAACAATAGCGCTGCTTTACGAGCATGGAGCTAAGTATCGAATTGACGGCGGAATCCTCTCCGTCTCGACAGACGATGCAAAATGGCGGATAGAGACTGCCACCGGTCGCCTTGTTGATTGTGTTGTTCCATTGGGAGGCGATAAATTGCTGCAAGCGACTTTCCAAACAGGTGCATTTGAGAATCGCAGAGCCCTCATCAAAAAAGCCAGTAACAAAGCAGAAAATTGCTACAATCCCACCTCTCCTGCCAAGTCAATCACGCAGTTCTTTGTACGGGATGTCATGGAAGACAAGCATGAGATATCAGACGAACTACGAGGATGTTTTACGAAAGTCGAAGAGGGCGTGTCTATATTGGAAGGATTCTGGAAAAAGAAGATACAGACATCATCGGACGGAAAGCATGCTGCGTTCGAGATTCCAATGGGAAGTTGTCACTGGCGAGACGATCTTTGATGATTGTTTGTATTGTACCATGATCGATTCTTGATCGTTTCAAATAAGGAAGCTCGACCACTCGGCCACCCTATCCGTGTTCATCCGCGGTTTCTTTGCGCCTTGGCACGAATTCTTGTGGAGAGAGAATCCGGGGCTGTTTTCCATCGCGCCGCCTTCGGGTCTGGCTCGATCATCTTGCTCGTCTTCCGATCTGCACTACCAACGCATGACTGCTTCTCAATCACCCACCCACCCGAAAGGCTGGTGTTCTTGGGTTCCATAACACCGAGCGGCGGAACGAATTGGGGGCAATTCGATTTTTTCTTGAAACCGCTAAGCCGTGTAAACATAATGAATTACGGCAGATTTCGTCCACCGTGATTAGATTTTTCGGATTAAGGTTTTTCGTGGCCTGGGCGTTTAGCTACGGCGGTCGTGATAGATTCGCACCGTCACTACTGAACAAGAGTTGTCTGTCATGCATCATCACGGTTCGGACCACCATGAAGCTTTTCTGGAATTGTTGACACCCCATCAGCGTGGGTTGTATGGCTTTATTTACACCCTTGTGCCCAATCCAACAGATGCCGAGGATTTACTTCAACAGACAACCCTAGTCTTGTGGCGGAAGTTCCATGAGTTCGATTCCAACACCAGCTTTGCGGCCTGGGCTCGTGAAATTGCACGCCTAGAGGTATTGCACTACCTAAGGGAGAAGCGGCGGAGCAGGGTTGTTTTTGATGACGATGTTGTCGCTCGGTTAGCCAAATTCCACCAACACGTCGAGGAGACGCAGCTCTTTGATACGACGAATCTCTCCCGCTGCATCGATGAGCTTTCTCACAGCGATCAGCGGCTGCTTGAGTTGTGTTATGCTGCAAAACGCAATATCAAAGCAGCCGCCGCGACACTGGAACGTCCCGTGGCTAGCGTCTATGTATCGCTCGTAAGGGTTCGCCGGCTCCTTGGTGATTGCATTCGACGGATGAGTGCCGAGGAGGGCCAGCCATGAACCCGACGACCTCGAACTCACCTGAAATACGGTCGTTAGTCGAAGCCGTATGTGATGGCATCGCCAATGATGCCCAGATACTTCATCTGCAATCGCTCCTGCGGACCAGTGATGAGACGTGCTATTCCTACGTCGAGTTGCTCAAACTTGATGCCGAACTGCAATGGCTAATCGGTTCCCGACAGGAGAGTGGCGCGATTTCCAACGAGTTCGTTCCTGCTCCGCAGAAATCGCGGCAGCCGTCCGTTCTCTTTCCCCCCCTGGTTCACTCCACAATCGACTATTTCTCCTCAGGCTGGCCGTTGGCGTATCTGATTGCAACCGTGCTCTTCGGAATCGGGGCGTTGGTCAGCTCCCATACCTATGTGTCCCATAGCACGCCTGGATATGAGCGGCTTGCTATGACAAACGCACGGCCGGCAATCCTTGAGCCAAAACAAGATCGCGTCGGTAGGATCACCGGCATGGTTGATTGCCGATGGGAAAGGAGTTCGGAGGCTGATGGCCAATCTCCTAATCCGCAATCCCTTGTTTCTTTGGGCGATAAATTCTCCTTGGACGCCGGATTGATGGAAATCACCTACAACACAGGCGCCAAGGTTATCTTACAGGGACCGATGACGTATGAGGTGGAGCGGAACGGCGGATATCTGTCGATTGGCAAGTTGGCGGCGAGATTAGAGAAGGGAGAAGAGGGGAGAGGGGAGAGTAAGAAAAAAGTGGCTAGTGGCCAGCAATTAGTGGCTAGTGGCCAGGGGCCAGTGACTAGTGAATCGAATTCTAAATCCCGAAATCCCGAAATCCCGAAATCCCCAATTCCTAATCCCTTCGTCATCCACACTCCCACGGCCAGCATTACCGACTTGGGCACGGAATTCGGCATCGAGGTGAGCAAGGAGGGGAACACCGCGTCGCACGTATTCCGTGGATCTGTAAGTCTGCAACCCATCAGCAACAGCGGCACAACGTCGGGACGTGAAATCATTCTCCGCGAAAACGAATCCGCGCAACTGGTAAGATCCGCAGCCAAAGAAGGCTTCCCCGACGTTGTTGTCAACCGCTCGGCGATCGATTCCACGCATTTTGTGCGGACAATTCCGCGCTCTCCAACCCGGTACGGCTCGGGTCTGATTACCTACGATGGGTTTCGTACTACCGGCAGCTTAAACCGCTGCTCGCCATCGTTTGGCGTGGGCGTCTGGTGGACTGCCCCGGAGGAATTCACGTGTGCCGCCGGAAGTCTGGCGCTGCCGATCGGAGCCCTGTCCGCAAGCGGCGGACACGTTTGCGTAAGCGCACCTGCCGCCAGCACAGCCTCACGCAATTGGCTTATTGCAAATCGGTATCTTTCGCCGATCATTTCGAGTGACGTCGCGGGAAACTACTATCTGAGCCTTGTCTATGCGCGTGGACAAAGCGATTGGGGACTCTGTGGTTTACGAGATAGCGAGTTCGATGCCACCCTAGTTGCCGGGATGTGGGGCGACGGGAAATGTGCCGTCGATATCGGGGATAACTTGAACAACTATGTGGCGTCGTTTGGCGATGTCATCGATCGAGCCCCGCGTCTCTATGTCATGAAAATCGTTACATGCGCCGACGACACGGCGAACAAGGTTCGTCTGTGCCTGAAGGTCTTCGCCTCGAACGACAGGCTGACGCCAGAACCATCCGCTTGGGATGCGACGAAGAGTCATGTTTTTACGTCGCCCAGGAAATTCGACAGGCTCACGTTGATCAGCGTCAATACGCCCGGCCCCGACGCGCAGTTCGACGAGATTCGGATTGGAACTACATGGGAGTCGGTTGCCGGATTGGGGCCCGAAGGTCAGAAGGGCGGCAAGAACACGAGTACGCACCCGAAAGGAAAGAAGCCGTCGTTGTAGGTTAGAACAAATCAATTGTTGATAAGAATCGGCCGGAAGAATCCGAGGCTGGCCGGTCTTTGGTTACCATTCGGACAACACATGGGAGAGTAATGATGCTTTGTTTAAGAACCGTTTTATTGGGAAGTCTGGTGGTTGCGGGGGTGTTGGTTATGACCGTCTCGCCTGTCAGTGCCACGCTGATTGCCTACGATGGCTTTGGCACGAGCGGCACCCTAAACGGCGAGAGTCTTGGCAGCGGATTCAGTGATCATTGGAGCGCTCCCGCAGACGTCACACTTGCCGCCAGCAGTTTGGTGCAACCGAACGGGGCTATACCAGCATCGGGCGGAAGCGTTGCGACCAGCGGTACTTGGCCTGTTGCAAATCGGACGCTTTCGCAAGCCGTCTCCACGAACGTCGCCGGGACTTACTATTTGAGTTTTGATTTTGCGAGGATTTCGGGCGACTATGTTTTGGCCGGTCTGAGAGCCGGCAGTGGGAACACCTTAGTTGTCGGCGTCTGGGGGGGGCTACTTGGAATCGACATCCAGGAGGCGGGAAACAACTATGCAACGGCGACTGGTTCCTCTCTCGATAGCACTCCACGTCTCGCCATCATGAAGCTCGTCACCAACGACGGTGCGACAAACAAAGTCAGCGTCTACATGAAAGCCTACAGTTCAGCGATCGGCAGCGTGCCTGCCGTCGAACCGTTAACGTGGGATGTGACGGCGAGCCGCACCTTCGGGTCGGCGCTGAGTTTTAACCAGATGACGATCATCGACGACTCCGTCGGGCATTACGACGAGATTCGGCTTGGAACCGCCTGGAGCGATGTAGTAGTACCCGAACCATCCACGGTTATCTTGCTGGCAACCGGGCTGATCAGCCTGCTCTGCTATGCCTGGAGGAAGAGGAAGTAATTTGGGGTTTGTTGATGTAGGATTTGGGATTTGGCGAGGCGTCGGACGCTCCAAGAGGATCGTATTATGCAGTGCAGTCATCAAATCGACAAATCCCAAATCCCCAATCCCAAATTGGTCTTCCGCCCGCCACTACACGGTTTCACCTTGGTGGAACTTTTGGTCGTCATTACGATCATTGGCATCTTGATTTCGCTCTTGCTGCCGGCGGTTCAGGCGGCTCGTGAGGCTGCTCGCCGACTGCAATGCGCCAACAATCTGAAGCAGATAGGTTTGGCAACGCTTGCGTGTGAAAACGCCAATGGTGTTCTGCCGCCGCTGGCAGTCAGCGCCACAGTCATAAGCGGCCCGAACAAAGGCCAAGCCAAGCCAAATCCTCCTGGGGGTGCATGGACGCCGATTGAGGTGGAAGGCCCCTATAAAGGCGCAGTAGGCTTCACGCTTTTCGGGTTTCTGTTGCCGTATATCGAACAGGGGAACCTTTATAACCTGTATAACCGCGACGCAACTGCATATATCGGCGGCAAGTATTTTTGCGGCAATGTCGTTAACGCCTATCGTTGCCCGGACGAACCGAGTCCGAGTTCGATCACGGGCCTGACGGCCACGACCAACGGCCAGGCGCATCTATTTGCCGCAAGCAACTATGCCGGTAACTATCTGGTGTTTGGCAATCCGACCGCGAATCCTCCCACCACGGAAGGTAATACGCAACTGGCCGGCATTCGGGACGGCACCTCCAACACCATCTTCTATACCGAGCGTTACGGCACCTGCGGCACAAGCGGCGATTCGAACAGCGGGTCGACCTTGGGCAATCTCTGGGGCGACCCGTATCCTGGGTTTGGGCCCATGCTATGCCTGGACGGCTATACGCCGTCCGGATACATCCGTTGTCCGGTGTTTCAGTCTGTGCCGGACTGGATTACGCAGTGCGATTCCACCAAAGCGCAATCGCCGCATTACGGCGGCATCCATGTTGCCCTTGGCGACGGAAGCGCACGGTTTGTCGGCGCTAGCATCAACGATGAAATCTGGGCAAATCTCTGTGATCCGCGCGACGGCGCCGTCTTGAAAGGCGATTGGTAACATGCAACGGCGCATTTCAGCACGGCGGTATTCACGGAAACGGTCATCGCGCGTCCCGCAAGCCAGCGGTGTGCAATACCTGGGCTTTGTTCTGGCAACGTTGCTGTGCCTGGCGGAGGTGATCTGTCTAACCGGATGTGGCCATCGTCCGAAGCCGTTGCCGCCAACCTATCCAGTTCACGGCAAGGTGAACTTCAAGGATGGCAGACCAGCAACCGGTGGACTGGTTCAGTTTCAGTCGCAGGCCGAACCGTCGGTGACAACGACGGCGACGATCGGCTGCGACGGCACGTACCGGTTGGTGACGATGCGAGACGGCCAGCGAGTGGAAGGGGCCGTGACGGGCCTCAATCGTGTGACGATCCTCGTCACCTCGGGCAATGGCGGTGATCGAAATGGTCTGCTGATACCGGGAGGCGTTCCCACCATATATCCTACCCCCTTGAACGTTGAACCGCACGATAACGAGTTCAACTTGACCTTGCCACAGCCATCGGCTCCCTCCACCAAACGTTAAACGTTAACCCCAAGACCCGTTTTGCATATCAGGTCCCCTCGGACGGCCCCGGGGGCCCGAACAATTGGAATCCCCTGTCCGCAATAGAGATCGATTATGAAGACGTCTTGTTTCCAGTCTTGGACAATGGTCTTGTCGCTGGCGACGGCGCTGACCTGTTGGCAAGCGCCGGCTGTCAGATCGGCGGAAGCCCACATCGAATTTTTACACGATCAGGTTCCCGTGCTCTCCCTCGACGGTCGGAGACAGTCTCTGATGCATTATTTTGCCTGTCCCGTCAAGGGCAAGTTGAATGAAGAGCTAATTGTCAACTGCCGCAACGTCGGACTGCATCTGTATTGGCTGGCTTTTGACGTGGAAGCCGCCGGCGCGATCGATTGGCGCGACGAGGGCGATTATCGCTTCGATCGGATCGATGCGCTGTTGTCTTCTCTCGTCAAGGCCGATCCGCAGGCGTATGTTATGCTTACCGTGCCCCTGGATTGCGTTTACCTAAACTCATTTCGTCGCTGGGCCGGCAAGTACCCGGATGAGCTGGCGCGTGATGAGGCGGGAAACACGCAAATTGGAGGCTACGGCGGCTCGAAAAGCCAGTGCCCTTCGATGGCATCGACGGTTTGGCTTCGTGAAGCCGCTTCCATCCTTCGCGGCCTGATCCGCCATATCCGCTCCGGTCCTTGCGCTGAACGGGTGATTGGCTATGTGCCTATCAGCGGCATCACGGGGGAGTGGATGTATTGGGGCGCCCAGTCCCGGGAATTCTTGGATTACAGCCGTCCGGCCCAAGATGCGTTTCAGCGGTGGGCAAAACGGGAGTACAACGAGGACCTGACACGGCTGAATCGGAACTGGTGCAAGCAGTTCGCTTCGTTCAACGACATCCGCATTCCCACGAAGGACGAGCGGCTGCGGGTGGACTGCGGAGACTTGCTCGACCCGCGCAAAAGCCGATACGTGATCGATTTTCACCAATATTTTTCGGATGTCGTGGCGGATGCGATCATCTTTCTTTGCAAGGCCATCAAGCAGGAGGCTGGCGGACGTTGCATTGCCGGCGCATACTACGGCTATACTCTCGAGCTCTCCGCTTCCGATTTCGGCCATTTTTCTCTGCAAAAGGTGCTTGAATCGCCGGATGTGGATTTTCTCGTGTCGCC
>CAYWGR010000155.1:10620-13642 GCA_964458015.1 uncultured Planctomycetaceae bacterium | reverse complement strand
TGCCTGGATCGCCTTCGGCCCAAAAAACGATACAGTTGTGTATAAATGACAGGTCGCGGACGCACCCTACGGCTACTCGGATTTTGTTGATACCGACAAGTGCCAATGTTCCAAATTCAACCACAAACGCGGCTGTTCCAGCCGAGTTTGCTGCCTTAATTGGCGGCGGAACGGTTCATTGGCAATGTAGCACGCGATAGAACCGGCTATTTCTTCTTCCAAGCTCGGACGTATTCGACGCTGAATGTGGAGGGCAGATCCTTGTCGTCGGGCATGCCGAACCACTCGGGCATGGTCTCGCTGTCGAAGATCATGCGGAGCGGCTGATGCCAGTGGGTATTTTCGACCGAGCGAACAAGCACGCCATCGACATAGAATTTCAAGTCGTCCTTGTTCCAATCTAGGCCGTAGACGTGGTAGTCGTCGGCCAGCCGCCAGGGAGCAAGCCAGAAATCGCCCACCTGCCAATGCTCGCCGCTTTGGGGCGTTTTGAACACGTGCAGCGTCATGAAATACTTACGCTCGAAATCTTTCTTTTTTCCACAAATCTCGAACACGTCGATTTCGGTGAGCCAGTTGCCGGGCGCTCCCTCGCGTTGGAACCAGAAGGCGCTCGATCCGCCGGAGTTCATTGGCTTCGCTTTCACTTCGTAATAGCCGTAACCGGTGCGTTCCTTCGTGTAAAGCGAGGCGGAGGTGTAATCGTGGAATCCGTTTTTCTCTTCCTCGGGCGGAAGTTTTTCCTTGCGCATCGTGAGATGCAATTTGCCATCGGAAACGGTGACGTTTTTGTCGCTGAACAACGCGGGCGGACGGCCTCGCCATACTTCGCCGCCGATCGTCCACATCTTCGTATCCAAGGATTTGCCTTCAAATTCGTCGCTCATCGGATCAAACTTGATCCAACCGCCTTGGTTCTGTTGGTCGGAGAGCGGAAAGGCATCGGTCGTATGCTTGGGCGTATCGCCGAGCGGGCCTTTGCGATGCCAAATCTTGGTTGGGCGTTTTTCCGGCTCGGAAGCCGGTTTCGGCGCGTCAGCGGCAAAAACGGATTGAACGGCAAACGAAAACACTAAAAACAGCATTGTTTTTCGCATTGAAAATGCCTTTCTCGGTGGGGTGTGCGTATTTTTAAGGTAGGCGACGTTGTAGGGCGTGTAAGAAACGCCTTTATCCTAACGCTCTATCGACGGTAAGTCAACGAAATGCTTCAGCAGCAAGAAAATTGATTTCCTGTTGGATTTTTTCGCTCTTTTCAGCATGGGCCTGCCGACTAAGCGATGCCAGTTCCGTATGCCGAGGATCGGAGGGCCGAAAACGTCGCAAGGGTATGAAATCCAACATGCCGGGCGTGCCGAAACCTTTGCCTCCGCGAACCTGGCTGGCGGCGGCCAAATCGTTGACCGCTGCGCTGTTCAACATGGCACAGAGATAATGGGCTTCGTCCGACGTTTCGCAGGCCACTAGCACGCAAGTTTCCTGGGGAATGATGGGCCGGCGGCCGAGCAGCGGATCGTCGGTTGGTTCAAGGACGACGGCGCGGATGCGCCGATCCATACGACGCCACACGACTTTGATCGGCGCGGTTGTATAAGGCCCGACGTTGTACATCGCATAGAAGGGGCCCTGTTGTTGATAGCGGCGATACGCCGCCCGGGATTCGAGCAAGGGGCGGAAACGTTGCAGATATTCCAACGTGCGCGGATACCGATTGCACATCGTCGATTCGTCAATTCCGCTTCGCGTAGCTGGATCTTGGGCCAGCAGGATGTAGCCGCTGGGCGAGGCCGTGAAGCAATCGACATCGGACCATCGCAGAAGCGGATAGAGCAGATCCGGCTCGATCACTTGCTCAACGGGTTCGACGTTGCGTTTACCTCGTGCGGCGCTATTGCGAACGCGCACACCGCCTTCGACATGTTCTAGCACACTGAGCCAATAGACGCCGTTGGCCCCGCCGCTGTTAGCGCCCAGGTGGGCGGTATAATCGGCAGGGCCGGTGGTGGTCGAATTTTGTCGTGCGTGATTTGTTGATGAAATCAGCCACGGCGAGTTCGGCCGCGCGGGATCGATTGGACGGGCAAAATGGGGGAGGGGAGAGTTGGAGCTAGGACCGGAATTGGGGATTTGTTGATTTGGGATTTGGGATTTGGGATTTTTCTCACTAGCCACTAGCCACTGGCCACTGGCCACTTCTTTCTCGCCCCATTTGAAATATGGCACCGGATAATCCGTCGCGACGCCCTTTTGCAGCACGATCGTGCTGGTCCAGTTGGCGGCATCCTCGAAAGGTCGCAAGGCCGTCATATCGTCAACACGCAACACACCGAGCGGTGGGCCGTCGTGCCCAAGCTGAAAACGGCGAAAGCCGTCGCCGGCGCCTTTGGTTTGGAAAAGCGTTTGGGTGATGACCATGCCGAGCCGCCCGGCTGGCTTCAAGTAGCGGTCGGCCGCGACGTAGAGCATCAGCATCGACAAATCTTTTTTGCCGCCGCCGTGTCGTGCCGCATTGCCGGAAAGCGAAAACAAACCATATCGCTCCCAAAGCGGCTTCGTGGCTTCGCGGTCTTCCGCCGAAAGATTGTCCCACGCGATCCACGGCGGGTTGCCGACCACGTAGTCGAACGGTTCGGCCGCGCACGGCAACGCCGGAATTCCGCGAATCGAATCGCATAGGTAAACAGGCGGTTCCACGCGAACGCCGCTTGGCAGCAGATCGGCAATGGCGATCAGGTAGTTCGCCCGCGCCGTTAGCACGGCCAGCGGATTCACGTCAAAGCCGACGATGGGGAAAAAAGTGGATAGTGGATGGTGGATAGTGGATAGTGAAGATATGCCAGGGATTGAAGATTGGGGACTAGAGTTCGGTCCCCTCTCCCCTTGGGAGAGGGTTAGGGTGAGGGCGGGTTGAGACTGATTATGATTTTCATCCGAGCCCATCTGCAAGCCTCCCTCACCCCCGGCCCCTCTCCCGACAAGCGGGCGAGGGGAGATTTTGCTGCAAGCCGCCCCGCAGCCCCGT
>CAYWGR010000155.1:0-10610 GCA_964458015.1 uncultured Planctomycetaceae bacterium | reverse complement strand
GGAACCGCAGGCCGGGTCTAACAATCGACAGCCGGCTTGGCCTGTGTAGCCAACTTGATCGAGCACATGAGCGGCCAGCCAGTCGGGCGTATAGTATTCGCCCAATGCATGACGCAGCGGACGCGGAAAAAGATCTTGATAGAGCCGCTTGAACCAATCGCAACCGCCGTCAGCCTCGGAATAGGACGTCTCGATCCGGTAGCCGGCCAATTGGTTGCCCAGTTGTTCGACGAATTGATGGATTGGCTGTGTGGAATTTGCGGCATACCAAGAGAAAGGGCTGTCGGGCAGCAATTCGCCCTCGTTGTTCATGAGCCGGCCGACGACCGCCTCGACCAACAAGGCGTAATACGTTTGCAGGGCGAACAGCAGCTTGTCCGAGCCGTCAGTCTCCGAATTAGAAATGCCGTACCATCGCGCCAGCTTGGCCAAATGTCGCGGTACGCGATCCGCCGCCAAGCCTGCCCACTTGCTGAAAAAGCTTCTCCAAACGGTCATCGCCTCGGGCGGTGCCGATTCCAACGCCTCGCAAAGAAGCCGAACTCCCTCGCGCGCAATTTCGGATTTCGCCCCAAAATCCCGCGCAAGACCGTTGGGCGTCAACGATTGTCGGGGCGTTTCCTTCGGGTGTGCATCAGCGTGGGTCATGACGGCCTATTGTCGTCGCCCCGCTCGATCCTGGCAAGAAGCATGCGAAGGACGTTGGGTACCAGGAGGCGGGAATCTTTTTTCTCGATTGCAGATCATCGCCGGAAGCAGACGATTGATACCGACATTGCCGATGATCTTTGTTCAGTCGCAAACACGGCTGTCCCAGCCGGGTTTGCTGGACAACAGGCCGCGGAGAGGTTCATTGGCAAGGTAGAACGCAATAAGACTTTTAACCGCTTCTCACCTTCTTACCCTTCTTTTGTCCTCGCTATGGACCGATTGCCGTTTTCGCGATTGGTCTTAACCACGCGGCAATCGTCATCTGAGTGACACAACCGAAATATACCTAGACCAGGGGGATTGCATCTGTGGTTATCCACGGTACAATCGCGTGTATTCTTATCAAGGGGCTCTTCGTCGAAGTGAATGCCCTGGAAACAGGCGCGCGTGGTGTTTCCGTTCACTATCTAACCTGGGAGAGATAAATGAGCGTCTTCGCTGGTTGCCGAAAAAGCCATGATCTTGCTGGGCATCGTGTGTCTCGTGCGGGCCGGGGTTGCATGGGAATATATCTGGCCTGCCTGTTGGCGTTGGTTGGTTTGTGCGGGATTGAATCGGCGGCAACGGCGGTGGACGGCGGCGCTGCTGCCGCTCCAGCGAGCGACGATTCGAAACCGAAGGCCGAGAAGACGGAAAATTTGAAATGGCTCGTTACGGAAACAGAGAAGCCCGAAGATTATCAGAAAATCGTTGCCGAATCACTCTATCCACCGACGGATTTGCCGCAGAAACTCACTTCAGAACAGCTTGAGGCGATTGCCAAGCTGGCGCCCAAGGCGAACAAGGCCGGCCAGCAAGTTCATCCGGCCATGGTCCCCCTGTTTCGCAGCATGGTTCTAAATTACACCGGGGGAACGTATAAAAACGCTCCACTCCGCTTTCGGCTTCATACTCCGGAACCTTACGAACCGGGCAAAAAATATCCGATGGTCATTTGGTTGCATGGGGCGGGAGAATGCGGCGCGGATAATATCAACCAACTCTCGCATCTCCATCATATTATTCCGTCTCTGGTCGGCCCAAAGAAGCGGGACTTTTTCCTGCTTGTGCCGCAGTGCCCTCATTCGCACGTTGCCTGGGAAGCACCCGAGATTTGCTCGACGAAAGTACGCGCCGACGGCACGGTCGAGTGTAACGTTGTCAATGATCCTGTTGCCCTGGGCGATGCTCCGATCGCCTTCACACTGGCCATGATCGAGGCCGTGATGAAGGAGTCCCCGGTCGATGCGAATCGCGTTACCGTCGGGGGCCTAAGCACCGGCGGCAAAGGTACCTGGCGGATTCTAGAACGGCGTCCAGGCCTTTTCGCCGCGGCAGTGCCGGTCGTCAGTTGGGAAGCGATGCACGAGAAGTCGCTTCGCGAGAACCCGCTTCTGAAAAAAATCCCCATTTGGGCCGTTTACAGCTCGGACGACCGCGGGATCGATTTTGCCAGAAAAGAGTTTGAACGCATGAGAGACAGTGGTTGTCATGTCTTCAAAACCGAGTTCGGCGTTTGCGGACACAGGGCGTGGACCCCGGCAATGTTGCAAGGAGACGTTTTCGGCTGGCTCATTTCGCGTGCGAAGGACGGCGAGCGGTATTTTGCGGCCGAGGCCTCGCCAACGTCGCCCGAAAAGATCGGCATTTTCGCCGACGTAACCGAAGGAGACCTCAAGCGAGAGCCGACTAAAGCCGTGAAGCCCGAGCAGGCCGACAAGTCGAATATACAGCCCTCGCCCATCGCTCCAACGCAAAAAGCGCCGGAGGCGAACAGTTCGGAGAAAGAGGAGATCAAGAGGGCTGCTCGAAGTAGAGCAAGGAACGAAATTGCCGCGAAATTGTTTGTGCAATCGGCTCCACAGTCGCAGGATAGGTCTTTCGTCGGCCGGCCGTCCATTATGCCCCTCGATCAACTTCGTATGGAGCTGATTGTTCGCTACCTTGCTGTAGGCGAGATCAAAAAAGCGATTGCGGTGGCCGATAAGATTAAGAACCGTCAAGAGCTCGTCCGATTTTTGCTGCAACGTAACATCCAACCGGAAGTACTCGATTATGTTGATCGAGAGCTTGATCGAATCGAGCAGCGTGGCGAAATGTCGAGGGCGACGAGGCCTTACCCTGTGGTTGTTGAAGCCCCCGTTCCTTTCACAGAAAAGCAACCGGCTCGTCCAAGTGCCGAATCGCTGAAGCCGATTCCGGCCGGCAAGAAGAGTCCCAAGGATGAGTGCGGCAAAGAATGGGCCATGTCGCCGACAACCCTTTACGGACTGTTTCCCAACGGTTGGGATCAAGAGGCCGCCCACGTGCCCGGCTACATCACCAACGAAACAGGCAAACAGCTCCACGATCGACTGGCCAAGGCGTTTACAGAGGACAATTTGGCCGCCATGAAAGAGTTTTGCGAGTCGTTCATCCGGCTCGACGACATTCCGCTTTCCAGCCCATGGTTCGACACTTCCGGCGGTCGACTTCAAGGCCGAATCAAGTATGCGCTGAACGAAAAAGCAAAGCCGGTCGTCGACCTTCTTCGCGACATTGCCAAAGTACAAGCGGAATCCAAGAAAGAGTTGGTTGAACTTGCCCAAAAATCCTTGGAACGCATCGATGCGATTGTTCATCCGAAGACCGCGGAGTAACGTCTTCGGCAAAGCTGTTGGGAGTCAGAAAACTAATGTCGGGAGGCCATCCCCGCAGAATTTCACCACGTCACAAAATGCGTAGTACAGTGAAGGCCATGCCCTCGCTCCACAGCTCAATCAAAATCCATTTTCAGCCATCGGCGATAGGCGTCGAATGTTATCAACAGACCGGCTAGGGCGATAGAACCGGCAATCCAGATTAATTCCCAGATGGTATTGAATATTGTTTGTGGGGATCTGAAGACCAGTGCAAAAAGCAACATTTGTGCTGGCAGAAAATACACCAACATTCCTAAACTGTTCCATCGAAGTGAACCAAATCGAGCAATCCACGTCTGTATGCCGAAACATCCTGTTTGCAAAGCACCGGTTAATACCAGAATTAAAGCAAGACGAGACAGTTGCCGTGGTTGCGGGTCGGCGTTGACCAACCAATACCAGAAAACCATGGCTATACTTGTGCCAACCCACAATTGAAGCTGGCTTAGTGCAGCAGCTACACCCACTTGCCGTATATAACTCTTTCGGTCCACAGGCATCAACAGGTCACGCTCCAGCATATTGCTACGCCCTTGTGTCAAATTCATTGTTGCAAGCATAGGTACAAAAAGCAAAACTAAAGCAATAAGATTCGTCGATTCTTCGCGCGCCACTGCTCCTCCAAGCCATGTTGAGGAGTGTATATAGACAACCGCACAGAGTATCCAGAGCCCAAGTGACCAGCCGGTAACCATTCCAATCTGCCACCGGCATATCCGCGACCACCATGACGCAGATGCTCGGCTGGCATGACATGACGCACTCGCAATCTGCCTCTCGGCGAGCCAATTCCTAAGCTTGGGAAAAAACCAGCCTTCTCCAGTCCATGTTTGCCGTGGCATTGCTTTATTTCCCGACCAATTCCATTGTGTTCGGGTACGGTATGCCGGCATGTCTTCGTTTAGCTGCATCAAGTGGCGGCCGGCAGTAATGACCATCCATACCCCAACCACGAAAAACGCGATGGCTAAAAGCTCCAATTGTCCAGTAACAAGCTGTTGTAAAAAACTTTGTCCTGATGTTGAAAATAGTGCCACTAGCCACACTATCGCTATTGCATATCCCAACCAGGACGACGGCATGAGCATCAGCCAGAGAACGCCCCCAAACATTGTAGTTGTCAAAGCAATAAAGCCGACGGAATACCAGCCATAAAGGCATGTAAGCGCCGCAGGTAACAGAATTATGAGTATGAAAGCCATCGCTGCGGCCACAGTGATGTGAATACGGCGAAAATTGGGTGTCAGATGTGCCCTTGCATCGGCAAACTGCTCCTTCACATGGAGTGCAAAGAATAGAAACGGAAAAAAGAGAAATAGCCATTGCGGAGTGGCCAATCCCGGATTTTTGTCAAAACGGTCCATCGATATCAAGAGCGGAGCAAGCAGAAAAAGAAAACCAATGGACACAAGACCGCTCTGCAGCGATGAAAACGGCCGACGAACGTAGGTCATCGCGACTTGTAAGTAGGGATTGTTGGACATAGTTTGGCGAGGTCGAAAGACTGAGTGAAAATGGACGTTTTTCCGATCTGCCCTTTTTTGTGCGTCAAATATCTATTTTGATGATTGTTTGGCGCCTTGGTGCATCTCCAAGAAACTGTCTTCCAGGCTGACGTGGGTTTGTTCCTTGAGGTCTTCCAAAAGGCCCTGCCAGGCGATGCGGCCGGATTTTAGAATCGCCACGCGATCGGCCACGCGTTCCAAGTCGGAGGTGATGTGGGTGGAAAACAACACAGTGCGACGGCCCGGCTCGGCCAGGTCGATGATCATCTGCAAAAACTGACGCCGTGCCAAAGGATCGAGACTTGCTGCCGGTTCGTCCAAAATCAATAGATCGGGATCGTGCCCAATGGCCAGCAGAATCGCAACTTTTTGGAGCTGGCCCACCGAAAGCGTTCCTATACGATCGTTGGTCGGGATGTCCCATTCTTTGATGAAGCGATCAACGGTCGCGCCGTTCCAATTAGGGTAGAATGCTGCGGTATAACTGATCAAATGCCGCACTTTCATCCAAGGATACAGGCCGATCACTTGCGGCACGTAGCCAATCCGCGATTTCGCCGAAGCGCTGAGCGTCCAGGCGGGTTCGCCCAACAATCGAGCTTCGCCGTCTTGCGGGCGAATCAGCCCCAACGCACATTTGATCAACGTGGTCTTGCCCGAGCCGTTCGTGCCCAGCAGTCCGAGGACTGACCCCTTGGGCACCGAAAGATCCAGCCCGGTCAGCACTCGTTTCTTGCCGTAAGACTTCACGATGCCGCTAAGCTCGATGGCCGTGTCGCTCATGAATGACGTTTCCTTAGCAATAGGATTGCGATTGATACATTCCTCAACTCTGGCAGTTCTCAACCACCCTCACCCCCGGCCCCTCTCCCGCTTTGCGGGCGAGGGGAGATTCGAAAACATCTCGTCCAGCAATTGATGCACTTCGTCGGCATCGATGCCCAAGGTTTTGGCCAATTCAACCGTTCGGGCGATCTCCTCACGAAGCAATTGCCGCTGAGCTTTCATCTGGCCGGTCGGAATCCGGTCGGCCACGAAGGTTCCGTCGCCATGGCGACGTTCGAGAAGGCCCTCGGCCGTGAGCCGTTCGTAGACGCGAAGGATTGTGTTCTGATTGACCGCCAATTCAGCGGCCAGCACGCGAACCGAAGGGAGCCGGTCACCTGGCTTGAGTGTGCCACTGGCACATTGCGCGCGGATTTGGGCGGCAATCTGCCGTGTTATAGGCATTCCCGAGGATGTTTCGACCCGAATGTGCACGTCTCTCGCTCCAGGTGTCTACACTAGTATAACAGTAGTCACTGGAATGTCAAGACATCAAACTGAAAATGTCGCAGGAGCTAATGTAGTGCCTCGTATGTGACGTAATTTATGCACGAACGAGATTTTTGCCCCGCAGGGGCGTTTGATAATAGCCCAGCAGTTCACTGCTGGGACCAAAGAACGCATTATCGGTCCATTACGTCCCGTAGGGACGGTGGAAGGTGATGAAAAAACTTCAAACGTCCCTACGGGACGAAATCGGAATGCCTTGTTTCTCGTCCCAGCGATGAATCGCTGGGCTATTTTCAAGCGACCCTACGGGTCGAAATCTTTACCGACACTTTGATCAATCACAATCCATATGAGGCACTACGTTAGGAATTTGCCCAGACGCCGGGGATCTTCGTGCCGCAGGAATCGCATTTTCCGCCGGTGATGCGAAGCGACTCGATGCTGAATAGGTTGCGCTCGATAATGGCTTTCTTGCAATGGGGGCAAAAGGTGGTTTCGGCGTCAGGGACTTCACGGCAGTTGCCGACGTAGACGAAGTGCAGGCCGGCACGTCGGGCGATGTCGCGGGCTTCGAGCAAGGTATCGACCGGCGTGGGCGATAGGTGCGTCAATTTGTGGGCAGGATGAAAACGCGAGAAATGCAGCGGGTAATCCGGGCCGATATTCTCAAGCAACCAATCGCACATCCGGCGGATCATGTCGGGATTGTCGGTGTAGGTCGGCACGATAAGATTCGTCACCTCGAACCAAACGCCCTCGGCTTTGAGGGTTTTCAAAGTGGCTAGCACCGGTTGCAACTTGCCGGTGTTCAGATCGCGGTAAGTCTCCTCGCTAAAACTCTTCAAATTCACGTTCGCGGCGTCGATCACCCGGCAAAGCTCTCGGAGCGGCTCGTCTTGCAGATAGCCGCAAGTGATCCAGCAGCTTCTGATTTTTTTAGCCTTGGCTGCCTTGGCCGTGTCGATCATATACTCGAACCACACCGATGGCTCGGAATAGGTGTAGGCGATCGAAGGGCACTGGAACGATTCGGCGGCTCGAACCACGTCGTCGGGCATCAGCGTGAGCCGATCCATATCATCAAGGCTGAGCGAGCGCAGTTGTGCGGGAGAGGGTTGCAAAGGTTCGCCGCGTGGATCTTTGGTTTCTTCGGGCTTTCGTTGTGAAATATCCCAGTTTTGGCAATTCAAACAGCGGAAACTGCAACCGGCCGCCGCCAAGGAAAACGCATTTGTGCCGGGCAAAAAATGAAAGAGCGGTTTTTTCTCGATCGGATCGACATGCAAGGCACAAGGATCGCCGTAGGCCAAGGTGTAGAGCTTGCCGTCTTTGAAAACGCGGACGCGGCAGTGCCCTCGGTCTTCCGGCTCGAACAGGCATTCGTTGGGACACAGTTTGCACTGGATGTTTTCGCCGAGTGTCAAGTAATGGCGTGCTTCGCGAGCCCAGCCTTGCTTTTGCCATTGTTCCCAAAGGGCGCCTTGCGGGGCGTCGTGCGGAAAAACGCCGGCCGGGCCGGCGGATTCGAGCCGCTTGGAGATGTAGTAGAGCCCCGCTCCGCCGCAGGCGGCGCACGCCAAGCCGGCCGCGCTGAACTTTAAGAGGTCGCGTCGTGAGAATCCGGCCGGCAACTTTGGTTGCGATTCTTGATCCATCCCCATCTCCGCAGGGCAAAATATACGGTGGTTGTTGCGTGCAGCACAAAGAGAACGACCAAGGGCCAGTCGAAAATCTGATGGATCGCCAACGCCGTCCGAAGATCCATCCATCGGCTGAACCCCAGTTTGCCGCAGAGGGCAAAACCCGTCCCTAAATATATTATAACCAACGGCAGCAAGAGCCAACCACTTAGCCGAGCAAGTTTCAGAAGATAAAAGTGGATGGATTTTTCAAACATGG
This sequence comes from uncultured Planctomycetaceae bacterium, assembly GCA_964458015.1. Taxonomy (GTDB): domain Bacteria; phylum Planctomycetota; class Planctomycetia; order Pirellulales; family Thermoguttaceae; genus CAYWGR01. Next base: position 2,560 of record CAYWGR010000155.1, on the reverse strand, counting down.
ATGGGGGGAATAGCTGTTAGGGACTAGGGGCTAGGGGCTAGGGGTCAGAGAAAGTAGCTAGTGGTTAGTGGCTAGTGAAGAAAATCCAAAATCACCAAAACCCAAATTTCGCTCTCTCCTACTTTCTTCTTGCAAACATGACGGCGGCAGCCGTGAGATTTAGGCCGGCAGTCAATAAACATACCATAAATATGCCGAGAATGGGAATCAGTAGCGTGCTGACCAACAGGGCGCCCAAGGCTGCGCCGAGATAGTCGGCCGTATAAAGCCGGGCTGAAGTGGTTGCAGCATCTTGGAAGTCGATTCGTGCAGCCAGGGGAAACTCCATGCCGACCAAAATGGCCAAGAGCAACGTAAGCAGGGGGATTGCCGCTTTACCAATGTTTAACCATTCTGATTGTCCCAGAGATTTTAACAGGAAGGGTAAACCGACGGCCAGCAAAGCAATCGCGACGGCCAAACCGATCAAGTGATTTTGCCCCCACTCGGACCAAAAACGACCGATCATGAAAGTTCCGATTACAAGCCCGAGCATAAACATGGTGACGACCAATCCGACTTGATAATACAACGATCCGAAGAGCACCTGAAACGCCAGAAGCAGAACGACTTCCAGCGACGCGGCCGCGAAACCGCCGCAAAAGATAACGAGCGCGACGGGTCGCAGGCGGACGACATAGACTGCCAATGCCAGGGCGAGCAACAATTCAAAAAATCCAACTTGCACGTCGAACTGGCTTAGCCAGTAGCGAAGATGGTAGTAATAGAGGATCGGATTGAAATCTTCGTTCACTGGCCCGTCGAGTTGCATGGCTCGATTGAGATCGCCGATACGATCGGGCGTGAACATTCCCTTTAGATAATCGCGGCCCACAAGCTTGGTGGGAATTTCAGCGGAATCCAGACGTTGAGCGACGTCGTAGGTCAATGCTCCTTTGGAGGCGAGAAAGAAAACCCGCCCGCCGGGCAAGAGCAAGATGTTGTCGAAGACGTTGTGCAGTGTTCGGTAAGCGATGCCGATAAGCTGGGCGAGATCACGGCTGAGATAGTTTTCATACGTTCCGAGCGAAAACGACAAGACCCCATTAGGTTCCGTTATATTTTTCACTTCCGCGAAAAACTCTTGCGTATAAAACCGGTTGATTTGCGACGTGGACGGATCGGGCATATCGACAATCACGACGTCGTAGCGTTTCGGCGTTGTCCGGATGTATTGTCGTCCATCGCCGGGAAGAATATGGATCCGAGAGTCGGAAATGTTTTTTGGCAGGAATTGGCGAGCGGCATCGAGGATCAGCGGGTCGAGTTCGACGTAGTCCACGGCCTCGACGGGATATTTGAGCACTTCGAGAGCTGTGCCAGATACGCCGCCGGAGATCAACAACACGCGGCGGGCATGGGGACGCTGGGCCATCGCATAGTGGACGGTTTCCTCGATTCGTTCCGGGGTATGGGTCGAGAAAAGCGGGACGCCGTTTTCGATGAAATTGATCTGGCCGGCCGACTCGGTCACCACCAAGCTTCCATAAGGCGAATCACCCTGAAAGACAATGTTTTGATGGGCATATTCCAATTGGCGGGAAATCCGGTGTAGATCGCAAAAGGCGATTATCGTTAAGAAGGCGGCAAGGAGGATAGTAATTGCGATTGCCCAACGGCGTCGGCCCGCAATGGCTGCGACGAAAATCGCGCAGGGCAGATTGATTCCAGCGGCAAAATAGAGCATCTGGAAATGGTTCAACAACGAGGCGAATACCGCGAGGAAAATTACGCCTCCTACGACGTTTCCGAGATTATCGAACAAGTAAACTCGCTCGATGCCCGCCAAGCGGCAGGCCGTGGTCAGCGCATAGCCCGTTGCCAAGCAATAGGGAGCAAGCAAAATGAAGCAGCCAAGGACCGTTTCGACGATACCGACTTCCGCTCCGCGTAGGAAAATGGTATTTCGCAACCAGCGGAGGAGGAACACATCGGCAATCGGCAAGAAAGCGATGAGAATTTGGAGGACCACGAAAATGAGAAGTGGAAGTCGCAGTCGGGCGGCAGTTCGGCCCAAGGCCGAGCCAAGCCCGGTCAACAGCATCCAATTGCCCAGGACGATACCGAAAACCAGTTCGTTGCCGGAGAAAACACACACAAACTCGCGCATGAGCGAAAGTTGCGTGAAGAAGGCCGACACTCCGAGACAGCAAACGGCAAGCAGAAATGGAAAATCATTGGAGCGGAACGACGGAGGGTGAGGCGTCGGAGTACTGTTCATCGTTTGTCGTTTTGCGCGGATGGCCGATCTGTTTTGCTTTTCACTTTCTCAGCTTCCTTGAACGCCTCGACCTGATAGGTCAAGACTTTGGCCGAAGGATCCATCCAAGCACTCGCGGCCAAGCCGGCCTTTTCGGAGAGTTCGCCGAGGAATTCGCGTTTGTCGGTAAGCGATTCCCAAACTTGTGGCAAAAAAGTGGCTTGATGAAGTCCGACATGCAGCACCACGCCGTCGATATGGGGGCGCAATTTGGCCAATAAGTCTTGCGGCGATGTAAAATTCAAAGGCCGTGGGATGGTC
>CAYWGR010000154.1:2238-14145 GCA_964458015.1 uncultured Planctomycetaceae bacterium | reverse complement strand
GCCGGACGGCCTTGCTGACCGACTTGATGGCTTCGTCTTGGCTGACGACCCGCTTGTGCAGATCTTCTTCCATACGCATGAGCCGCATCGAATCTTCGGTGCTGAGCCGGGTGAGCGGTACGCCGGTGATCTTGGAAACCACCTCGGCGATGACGTCGGCATCGACGACGCCGTCGGTTTCGCGGGACTTCTCACGCCAGTCGTGCGTAATGTTTTGTTTTTTCTTCTTCAGCTTGTCGGCCTGGTCGCGCAGCGCGGCGGCTTTCTCGAAGTCCTGGTTGGCGACCGCCTCTTCTTTTTCCTTGTTGAGTTTTTCGACTTCCTCGTCGATTTCCTTCAAATCTGGCGGACGGGTCATCGACTTGAGGTGCACGCGGGCGCCGGCCTCGTCGATAACGTCGATGGCCTTATCGGGCAGGCAGCGGCCGGTGATGTAGCGGCCGGAAAGCTCGACGGCGGCCTCGACGGCTTCGTCGGTGATTTGCACGTGATGGTGCTGCTCGTAACGGTCGCGAAGACCTTTAAGGATTTCGACCGCTTCGCTCTTAGTCGAGGGCTCGACCATGACGACCTGGAATCGGCGATCCAGGGCGCTGTCTTTTTCGATGTATTTGCGGTATTCATCGAGCGTGGTGGCGCCGATGCACTGGATTTCACCGCGTGAGAGGGCGGGCTTCAGGACGTTGCTGGCGTCGATGGCGCCTTCCGCGCCGCCGGCACCCACCAGGGTGTGCAATTCGTCGATAAAGAGAATCGTGTTCTTGGCGCGGCGAACTTCGTTCATCACGGCTTTGATGCGTTCCTCGAACTGGCCGCGGTATTTCGTGCCGGCGACCATCATGGCAAGGTCGAGGACGACGATGCGGCGTTCGAGCAGCAGTTCGGGCACGTTGCCTTCGACGACACGCTGGGCGAATCCTTCGACGATGGCGGTTTTACCGACGCCGGCCTCGCCCAAGAGGACGGGGTTGTTTTTCGTGCGCCGGCTGAGGATTTGCATAGTCCGCTCGATTTCTTTTTCACGGCCGATGACCGGATCGAGCTTACCTTGGCGAGCCAGTTCCGTGAGGTCGCGGCCGAAGCTATCCAAGGCTGGAGTTTTGGACTTGCCGCGGGGGGCTTCTCCACCGGAGCCGCCGCCGGCCGGAGCGCCGGGCAAACCGCCGGGCCGCTCAGAACCTTCAGCGCCTTCCATGCCGTGGCCGAGCAAATTGAGAACTTCCTCGCGAACTTCTTCCAACTTGAGGCCCAGGTTCATGAGAACTTGAGCGGCGACGCCTTCTTGCTCACGGAGCAAGCCGAGCAGAATGTGTTCGGTGCCGACATAGTTATGATTGAGGTTGCGAGCTTCCTCCATCGAGTATTCGATGACCTTTTTGGCGCGAGGCGTTTGAGGAAGTTTGCCCATCGTGACCATGTCGGGGCCGCTTTGGACGAGCTTTTCAACTTCGAGGCGGATTTTGCGAAGATCCACGTCGAGATTTTTCAGCACGTTGGCCGCCACACCGCTTCCCTCTTTGATCAAGCCGAGAAGGATGTGTTCGGTGCCGATATATTCGTGATTGAACCGCTGGGCTTCCTGGTTGGCCAGTTGCATGACTTTCCGGGCGCGGTCAGTAAATCGCTCGTACATCTAAGATTCTCCACAGGTGTTCGCCATTCTGAGCGTGATGCGATCAGGACGGCAATAATTGTCGGCCGGTTTTGGCCGAATTGAATTGTTATGCTGCCGCAACCTTTCGTGGCTTTGCGGCTGCCAGCAGATTTCGTTCTCGTTGTATCTCTTGTTCCCACTTGCCAGCGCCTTCAAAGCGCGCCAGTGTATCCAGTTCTTGTTCGGCTTCGTTGAGTCGGCCGGTGTGCCGCATCAAGGTGGCCAGTAATAGTCTCGCATCGAGGTCACGTTCGTTTCGTTGCAGTAATCCTTCCAGCGTGTGTTCCGCTTGGTAATAATCGCCTTTCAAGTAATGGTCCGCGGCTTCGCCGAAAGTGTCTTCGGAAGGTTCGATGCGGTCGGCGGCTGCTCGGCGGTTGCAAAACCGGATCGACCAGCCTACGCCTAGGGCCCACATAAGAACCCAAATACCCCATAAGGTAATACGTACTCCAGGGCCGACAAGTTCGCTCCAACCGAAGCTTCCAAGTAACAATAGGTCAAACAAGACAGCCATGCCGAGTGCAGCCGCCAAACCGGCCCAACTGCCATACGCCCAGAGCTGGGGGAGCCCCGGCCATATATACGTCGTTCTTGGCATCCTGCGCATCGACAACGCTCCCTCGGTTTACCATCTATCTGACGGCCACGGAATTGTAACTTCCAAAACAAGGTGAATCAAGGCAATAAAGAAGGCTGCCGAAAGTTAGGGGATTTAGGATTGCCAGCTTGAGTTTTGTTTGCCAAACTACACATTATGAGGCACCAATTCACCGCAGCCGCCGAACGTGCGCTAGTCTATGCTTCCGGTTGGACGTATGAATCGGGTTGTAACGATTTGGACGCGCAGACGTTACTGGTGGGTTTGCTCTCGGAAACGGAGTGCCGTGCGGCCGCGATTTTAGCGGGGCTAGGGATCGATATTGCGGTTTTACGGGAGCAATGGTCCAATTTGAGGCCAATTACAGATGAAAAACATCTGCCGATGCCCCCGCTGCTTCATCGCGGGGGGGATTGGAAGAGTGAAACCGCCAGAGAAAATGCACCCCGCCCCAGGGCTAGCCTTCGGATCAAGCGATTTTCTCCCGACGTGAAAGTTTTTTTGCAACTGGCCGAGCAGCAGCTTGCCTTGCTTCCGCAACCGTTGGAAATGGCGACCGAACATATTCTTTTAGGCATGGCCTCGGCCGATCATGAGGTTTCGCACTGGCTCCGCGAACGCGGGCTTGACCCTAACAAGCTCGAAGCGGACATTTATGCCATGCATGGGTTTGTGATGGGGGAAAAATGTGTGGAAAGCGATGAAATGGCAAGTGTTCAAGAACACGGGAATAATGCTCATTGCCAGGAGACCGTGGCTTCCGGAGTTTCTGAGAACGCATTCCCAGAGCTGTTAGCTCCTGGCGATGAAAGAAAGACCCATGTCCACTCATCAACGGCAACGCTTAGGCTTTTGGATGCGGCGGCGAATCGGGCTCGTGAAGGTTTGCGAGTCATTGAAGATTATGTCCGCTTCGCACTCGACGATCGATTTCTCACCGGGTTATGCAAGCAGTTGCGGCATGAGTTGACGGCCGTGCTGGGACGGATTCCGCGAGAGTATCTGCTTGCGGCAAGGGAAACGGAAGCGGACGTAGGCACAGTATTGACCACGTCGTCCGAGCGAACACGAGCGGACGTTGCGGAGGTATTGGCGGCCAATTTCGCCCGGCTGCAAGAATCGCTGCGCAGCTTGGAAGAATTCAGCAAGCTGCTGGATGCCGATTTGGCGGCGGTTTTCAAGCAGTCGCGTTACCAAAGCTACACACTGCAACGAGCAGTTGCCATTACGGCCGAGAGCATCGAACGGCTAGCGAGGGCAAAGCTTTATGTGTTGATCGATGGGCGAGCATCGGCAGAAGAGTTCGAGCGGTTGGTGCAATCATTGATCGAGGCGGGGGTTTCCGTGCTTCAACTGCGCGATAAGCAACTCGATGATCGCACATTGCTGGAGCGCGCCCGGGTTCTGCGAACTCTGACGCGGGGAACAGAAACGATTTTTGTGATGAACGACCGGCCGGATTTGGCCGTTTTGGCCCAGGCCGACGGCGTTCATGTTGGCCAAGAAGAGCTTTCGGCGAAGGACGCCCGGACAATCGTGGGGCCGAGTGCGTTGGTGGGAGTATCCACGCACAGCATCGAGCAGGCCCGGCGTGCGGTGCTTGATGGGGCCAATTATCTAGGAGTGGGGCCGACATTTCCCTCGGGCACGAAGTCGTTCGAGGAATTCACCGGAGTAGAACTGCTGCGGCAGGTAGCGGCGGAGATTCGGCTGCCGGCCTTTGCGATCGGCGGCATTGGACGCGATAATCTTAGAGAAGTATTGGCGGCCGGATTTACGCGGGTGGCCATCAGCGGCGGAATTCTATCCGCGACAGATCCGGCGGGAGCAGCAAGGGAATTGCTCAAGCAACTGATGGGAGATAACGAAAAAATTTAGCCCAATAAAGGTCAGTGTAAAGAGGAAAAAAGGGAAAGCGGGAAAAGGGGAAAACGAAGTCAATAAAGAATTAAAAACAAGGAATAGCGTTTGTTAGTCGTTCCCATTTTCCTCTTTTTCCTTTTTCCCTCTTTACACTGACATTGGCTACTTCAAGCGGCCAATGTGTTTTCATATCCGCGTTTATTTTTGCTCCTCCCCAAGGATTTTATCGACATAGAGTTCGATTTCCGCCTCAACGCCGGGGCGATAGCCGATCCAGACGGCGCGGATAATGCCTTGGCGGTCTAGGAGCAGCGTTGTAGGCATGCCTTGGAATCCGATGGCCCTGTCTACGGCGCTCAGAGTAGTGTTGTCGGCATCGTAATAGGTGGGCAGTTCGAGATTTAGCTTTTTCAAAAGTGCAGCGGTTTCTTCGCGCAGCGACTCCCAGTCATTCCCCTGTCCCTGAGGCGGATAGGAAATGGAGACCAAGCGAAATGCCGCTTGACCGGAGAATCGTTTTTGAAGCTCGGCAATATGGGGAAGCTCGGCGCGGCACGGCGGGCACCAAGTGCCCCAGAAGTTCAGCAAAACGACATGATTTTTAAGATCCGGCATTGAGAGACGGCGTTGATTGCCCGTTAAGGGTTCGAGTTCCAGATAGGGCAAGGGTTCACCGACACCGCGGTAGCCCTCGGGATGAGGAATAATGCGCTGCGGGATCAATGGCACGATAACTTGGGTAAACAGGAGCCATACGCCCGCCATGAGTCCGACAAAAACAACGAGCACAAGGAAGGCCGCCAGGTAGGAGACGGGCTTGGGCGGTTGTTTGGGCGGTTGATCTGTAGTACGCGAGTTTGCCATGAATTTTACCTTCTATGGTCACATCAGGGCGTAACCTGTCGCCAACATTAGAAGTATATGGTAGTTTACGTGGAAAGTTTAGTCCGGTATTGTCAGAAAAAATAATACGCTTCGAGAAATAAGCATATGAGCTACGAAGTCGAAATGAAATTTCCGGTGGGTGATTTGGCGGTTTTAGAAGCCCGCTTGATCGAGTTAGAGGCGACCATCGAGATGCCGCAGACGGAGGTGGATGTTTATTTTGCCCATCCGGGGCGAAATTTTGCCCAAACCGACGAGGCTTTGCGGATTCGTCACAAGGGGACGGCAAATTTCATTACCTACAAAGGTCCGAAATTAGATGCCACGACGAAAACACGCCGCGAAATTGATTTGCCGCTGCCGTCAGGCGAAGAATCGGCCCAAAAATGGAGTGAATTGCTGGCTGCCTTGGGCTTTACGGTCGTCGGAGAGGTGCGAAAATCGCGGCGTAAGGCAAAAATTGGTTGGCAAGGTCGTTCTGTCGAGGTTTCACTGGATGAAGTGGAACAGGTTGGACGCTATGTTGAACTGGAGTTGATTACCGAAGCCGATGGCGTAAACGCTGCGCGGGAGTGCATTATTGCACTGGCGGCGGAACTAGGGCTTAAGGACAGCGAGCGGAGAAGCTATTTGGAATTGCTGCTAGGTTGATGGATTTTTTCAATCAAGGCGGTATTCGGCTTCCGCTTCTGCGATGACCGAATCAAGTCGTCCCGAGACTAGATCGTCTTCGATCTGCCGATCCCAAGCTCGTTGATGGTATTTTTCCAGCCATGTCATCAACTCGGCAAAATCCTTTGCCGGAAGTTGAGCAATAGCGGATTTGATTTCAGCAACGCTCATCGCAGAAACCCCTTTCCAAGATATATTCTTTGTGCCAAGTACAATTTTGCACCTTAAGACACTTCTATTGCACCCCACATTTTGGTGGACTGCAAGGCACCTTAGACATCGCTTCAGGCAATTTCATTTTGACATAGTGTACGGGAAGAACTCCCTGACATTGTTGATCTCCATCTCCAATATCGCAAAACTGCACTTTTCCTAGCTTTCCCAATTTGCAATACTGTTGCAGTCTTGGGATTTTAATTGGGTGGAGTTGATGAATATCAACATCAGGCTTGATATACCTCCGGCGATGTTTCTGTTATTGGTGCTGCCAATTTATCTGGCAAGTATCGTTTTGTTTTTTTTCGATGGACGAAAACGAGGAAAATCCGGGCTTCTGACCGCAATTTTCGTGGCGTTATCTTTCTGGCCTATCAGTCTCGTTGCATGGTTGCTCTTTCGGCCTGATCTGTTGAAGCAGGACGTATTGGAGGAGGATCATGAACGAACTGCCCGTATCCCATGCACGTGTGGCAGGCAGATTCTTATTAAAGAAGGGATGGCTGGCACGAAAATCGCGTGCCCAATATGTGAAGCGGAGGTGCTGGTGCCCGAATTGTCACGCCTGCGAGTTATCTTAGCTGGAAAAGGATGGAACGCATAATACAATTATGCCCGAGCAGCGATTCATGCAGGACGGAGTCACTATGCCCGAACCCAAACCGCCGACGATTTTCTTTTCGGTGGGTGAACCGAGCGGCGATCTGCATGGAGCGAACTTGATCCGGCAGTTGCAGCAGCGTTGCCCGGGGCTGAAGGCCGTTGGCTATGGCGGGCCGAAGATGGCGGAGGTTGGTTGTGAACTGCACGAAGACCTGACGGCATTGGCCGTAATGTGGTTTGTCCGCGTGCTTGTGAATTTGCATAAATTTTGGGATCTGGCCAGCCGGGCTGATCGCTATTTTCGCCATCACAAGCCGGATGCGGTGGTGTTGATCGACTATCCAGGCTTCAATTGGTGGATAGCGCGAAGGGCTAAAGCGCACGGGATTCCGGTTTTCTACTATTCGCCGCCGCAGATCTGGGCTTGGGCGCGCTGGCGCGTGAAAAAGATGCGGCGGCTGGTGGATCATGTGCTTTGCGGGTTGCCGTTCGAGGAAGAATGGTTGCGTCGGCACGGTTGCAATGCAACTTTCGTAGGGCATCCTTTTTTTGACGAGGTGCGGCGTTATCCCTACGACGAACGGTTCATGGCCGAACATGCCGCGCGGCCTGGCCCGTTGGTGGCGATTTTGCCCGGCTCGCGCACCCAGGAAGTGACGAAAAACCTCCGCTGGTTCCTCAAGGCGGCGGGCATCATTCGCGAGAAGGTGCCGAATGTGCGTTTTGCGATCGCTTCGTTCAGGCCGCATCAGGCCGAAATCGCGCAGCGGATGATTGAATCGACGGGGTTGCCTATCGAAATCTGCCTGGGCAAGACGCCCGAGCTCATGCGGTTGGCCGATTGCGCGATGTCGGTCTCGGGCTCTGTTTCGCTGGAATTGCTTTATCACACCACGCCGACGGTGATTTTGTATTGGATCGAACCGTTCGCGTATTTCGTGCAGACCCTTTTCCGCAAGGTGAAGTACATTACGCTGGTTAATCTGATGTCGGCCGACGGGCTGGACGACGAAGACGTCACGCCGTTCGATCCGTCGCAGCCGGACGCGGATCGGGTGCTGTTCCCGGAATACCTAACCCACGAGGACAAATCGGCCCAGGTGGCCGGCCACATCATCGAGTGGCTAACGGATCCATGCCGCCGCGAGGCTCGTGTGGAGGCACTGCATAAGCTGAAAGGCGAGGTGGCGCACGGCGGAGCCTCGAACCGTGCTGCCGAGTATATCCTTGATGTATTAGACCGGCGACCGCAGCAGGTGCCCCGGCCGCATTTCGTTGCAAAAAGGGAAAGGGTTTGTGATTAAAGGGTATCAACAATCCAAGGATAGTGCTTGTTGTTCTGAGTACAGCCTCCAAGCGCTGTGAAAATACTCTTCTCGTTACAGATTCTTCGCCTCGCTCAGAGAATGACTATTGGTAGCTTGGGGCCTTTTTCAACAAAGCCCAAAGTCTTGTCGGAAGCGGCACCGTCATTTACAATGAGCGAAAACCGTTCCACCCGTCCCAAATTCCCCACCTTCACCTGCCGGCAACGATCCATGGAAAAAAAACAAGTTGTCAGAGATGAGATAAATTGCGATTCCATCAGTCGACGTAACTGGATGCGACTTTTAGGCGTCACGGGAGCCGCTGCCAGCCTTGATGTATTTGCTGCCGCGAAAGTTCAGGCACAAAACCTTGGGGAATCGAATGGCTTTCAAAGCCGAATCGTCGCGGACAAGGAAATCCACGACAACCGGACGTGCCCTGCCGTTGTCAACAACAAAGTAATTCAACCGCAACGCGAACTTCCCGTCTTACACAGGACTGATGTGTTGGTCGTGGGCGGCGGACCTGCGGGCGTAACGGCCGCCATTGCCGCCAAGCGGGCCGGCGCCGATGTGACGCTCGTCGAGCGCTACGGCCATTTCGGCGGCCTGTGGACCGGCGGACTCGTACTCCTGATTACAGGCCATTTGGTTAAGGACGGCAAGCAGGTTTGTCAAGGAATCGGTGAGGAGATGTTGCGTCGTCTCGACAAGATGGACGGTGCCGTTATCAATCGACGGCCGGGCGTTGATCCGACCGTGGACGCTGAGGCGGCCAAGTATTTGATGATCGAGATGATCGAAGAAGCCGGCGTTCAGGTTTTCCTGCACTGTTGGGGCGTCGATGCCATCATGAATAGCGACAATTCTATCGCCGGCGCTGTTTTCGAGAGCAAATCGGGACGCCAAGCCATTCTGGCCAAGGTTGTTGTCGATGCCACCGGCGACGGCGATCTGTTTGCGGCCGCCGGCGCAGAATACGAGCGCCGTCTCCACAATATCGGCCTCGTCTCCCGTATTGGGAAACTGGACGAAGTAGATCGGGCCAAGGCCGCGCAAGCTCCCGCACCGAAACACCTAGGAGGCGGTACGCCCGTCCCCGGCGTCAATTGGGTAAACCTTGCCGGTCCCGAGGCTGACGGTCTTAATGTTGCCACGCTTACCCGGTTGGAGATGAATCACCGAAAGTTTATTTGGAAGAATCTTCAAAAGACCCGCCGTACGCCGGGCTACGAAAAAGTTTTTCTAGTGGAAACTGCCCCGCAGATCGGCGTTCGCATTACACGGGTGCTGAACGGCGTCAAGCGGATAAACGTCACCGCCATCAATGCGGCGCCGATTTCCGACGTTATCGGAGTGGGCGGGGGCGGAGACCCCTGGCAGATTCCTTACGGCGCATTGGTGCCCAAGAAACTCGATAATCTGCTGGCCGCCGGACGCTGCGTTAACGCGGAGATGCGGATGGCCGATCTTGTGCGGCTGATACCCAATTGCTTTGTCACCGGTCATGCCGCCGGCGTTGCCGCAGCCATTGCCGTCCAAGACCGATGTTGCCCTCGCAATGTGGACGTGGCCAAGGTGCAAAAAGTCCTCAAACTGCAAGAGGCGTATTTGGGGTGAAGGAAGCTTCCGATTCCACGAACAGCCAGGACGCCGAAGGCCGGAAACGGCGTAAACGCCTCCGACGCACAACGGGCGCGCTATGCGTCGTGGTTGCCGTGTTGGCCTTGCTGCCCACTACCACTCGCAGTTGGTCGCCGCTAGCGGTTCTTTCGCTGAGCCCGCTGGTGGCAACGGCTTCCGTTCTTGCCACTCGAACCTTTCAAGCAACGATGCTACTCGGATTATTTGTGGCCTTGGCGGCAACCTGCCACCGCCGCTGGTTTTGCCATTGGATATGTCCGACAGGCCGTTGCCTCAACGAAGCCGGCCAACTTGGGCTGCGTCTCGGCCGCCGATGTCCGAAATTGCCGCTATTGGGTCCGTGGATCACATGGATTTCACTTGGCGGAGCGGTGTTCGGCTATCCCGCGCTGCTTTGGCTCGATCCGCTGGCCATTTTTGGCAGCGTTTTTAACGTGGGGAGCGATGTTGCTTCCGTGTGGCTCTCGGCCGCCGCATTGCCGGCCCTATTGGTTTTCAGCGTGATCCTGCCGGGGGCATGGTGCGGCAAATTTTGCCCCCTGGGCGCTTTACAGGTCTTTTTGTTCCACGCCGCACGTGCCATTTTGCCCCTACGCACGCCGCCGGCCGTTGCATCGTTGGCGGAACGTCGCCGGTTGCTGCTGCGACTCGTTTTCGGCGGGGCGGCCGGCGTAATGTGGGCGGCAACCGCACGTGCCGTGCATGGCGCGATGCCGCCTGTTCTTCGTCCGCCGGGAGCAAGAGACGATACGACGTTCCTAGGGCTATGCATCCGCTGCGGCAATTGCGTTCGCGTTTGTCCAAGTCAAATTATCGAGCAGGATTCGGCAAAACACGGATTTGCCGGTTTGCTGGCTCCCACTCTTCAATTTCGAGAGGATTATTGCCGCGAAAGCTGCGTACGCTGCATGGAGGTTTGTCCGAGCGGCGCCTTGGCCGACCGGTCGCACGAGCCAAAGCAGCAAATACGGATTGGCACGCCTCGCATCGACATGGATTTATGTCTCTTGGGCGATGATCGAGAATGTGCCATTTGTCGCAGCAGTTGCCCTTACGAGGCCGTTTCGCTGTTGTTTTCGGAATCCACTTACACACTCACGCCTGTGATTGATATGCTAAAATGTTCGGGTTGCGGCGCCTGTGTAGTCGCCTGTCCAACCAAACCTGTCAAAGCAATTCAAATTTTTCCCTGTTCGGAGTAGTCTCTATGTTACTTGGCGAACCCCCGCGTACCCCCTACGACCTGAATTTTTCGCTTTTTGGCATTCCGGTCCGCGTTCATCCGCTTTTTTGGCTTGTTACCCTGATCTTGGGTTACAACAATAGCGACCTTGGTTCGGTCGTGACTTGGGTGATAGCCGTTTTCTTGGTGATTGTGGTCCACGAGTTAGGGCACGCGATGACGATGCAGGCGTATGGGTTTCAGCCGTGGATCACCCTGTATGGTTTGGGCGGTCAGGCATCGTATACGCCCGGTTACGGCTCGTATCAACGGCGTGGATCGGGGCCATTGGGGCAGATTTTGATCTGCTTGGCGGGGCCGGGGGCCGGTTTTTTGTTGGTCGGGGTTTTGTGTCTTGGTTTGACTTTAGCCGGTTTTGGCCGGGATATCGTGCTGCTGAGCATCGGGCAGATACCGATTGTGCCTCAACTCATTCAGTTTCCTGTAGCGAGAGTCGGCTATTTACTGAACGATGTGTTTTTCATCGGTGTCTTCTGGGGATTGTTGAATCTTTTACCTATCTATCCATTGGACGGCGGGCAAGTGGCTCGGGAAATTTTGTTGAAGGCCAATCCGCAAATGGGCATCCAGCAGTCGCTATGGCTGTCGATATTTGCGGCGGTGGCGATGGCGATTTTTGGATACGTTCAATGGGGTAGTCCGTTTATGGCGATGTTTTTCGGGTATCTTGCCTTCGCCAGCTACTCGACGTTGGAGGCTTATCGAGGTCGAGGGCCGTGGTAGCTGCTCCGAAAATTACATGGTTGTTTTGAGCGAGACATAAGATCCGCAACGAGCCGAAAAAGGTTTTGTTTGTAAGAGACGAAGAAAGAAAAAGTAGTTGTAGAGCGCGCTCTTGCACGGTGTTTTTTGTCACGATCAGAACAAGAATGTAAAATTTTCTTATTAATTGCATCGTTGCGAAAAAATATTTAATGATTTCTCATTGAATTTTTCGATAAGCCCTTGCAATGATTTTCAAGATCGCTACAACATAGCGTAGGTGGGCATGATGCCGGACGTTCGATGGTCGGATGAGTCGGCCGAGGCCCGCAAAAAATCTTGACGGAGGATTTACTGTGGCCAAAAAGAAAGCAGCCAAGAAGGCTCCCGCAGCCAAGAAGGTCGCGAAGAAGGCAGCTAAGAAAGTTGCAAAGAAAGTCGCGAAGAAGGCCGCTAAGAAGACCACCAAGTGCTGCTGCGGTAAGTAACACTTAACGCGCGCCTGGTCTGATTTGCG
>CAYWGR010000154.1:0-2228 GCA_964458015.1 uncultured Planctomycetaceae bacterium | reverse complement strand
TCGCATTCGAATTCGACGAGAAAGGGCCGTTGGAACACAAGTTCCCGCGGCCCTAAGTGTTTTTATAGCAATGGTTTGTATCGCAATACGTACAAGAAAATATAGGGGCGGGTAAAACGCGATCGAGGCCGTTGTTGGCGGTGCGTTTCCTACATCTTGCAAGAATATGGAGGACGGATCGAGATCCTTCGCCGTGCTTGGGATCACGGTCCCGATCTTTTCAGATTTCTTCTCCCAAGTTCAGACCTCTTCGCTGCGATGGCTTTCCCCTGTCCTCTTCTCCCTAATCTATCCGAGCACGGTCAGTTTCGGCATTACAGGATGGCTGCGATGTTGCTCGGCGAGATTTCCGACGAAATTGCGGCAAATCGTCTCTAAATAAGGACGTGCCGTTGGATCATCGAACGCCAAGTGGATATGTCCTTCGTCGGCTTCAGCGCGTAAGGCTGGAAGGATCGGCACTTCGCCAAGGAATGGCACTTGAAGTTCCGCGGCGCGGCGTTTGGCGCCACCGGATCCGAAGATGTCGTGCCGGGCGGTGCAATGGGGGCAGATGAAGAAGCTCATGTTTTCGACCATGCCCAAGACTTCGACGTGAACCTTGCGGAACATGGCGACGGCCTTAACGGCGTCGAGAAGGGCTACATCTTGCGGGGTGCAAACGATTACGGCGCCGGTAAGAGGCAGCAATTGGGAAAGCGAGAGGGCTACATCGCCGGTGCCGGGCGGCATGTCGATCACAAGATAATCCAGTTCGCCCCAGTCGGTATCGCGAAGGAACTGGGTTAGAGCGGTATGCAGCATAGGGCCGCGCCAGATGACGGCTTCGCCTTCGGGAATGAGAAAGCCCATCGACATGACCCGCAAGTTGTTGACGGTAACGGGTTGGATACGGTCGTTGACCATGTGAGGTCGGCTGTCGCTTCCGAAGAGATGGGGAATACTGGGACCGTAGAGGTCGGCGTCGAGCAAGCCGACTTTCGAGCCGGCCCGACTTAGGCCACAGGCGAGATAGGCCGCAATGGAGCTTTTGCCGACGCCGCCCTTGCCCGAGCCGACGGCGACGACCGTTTTGGCGGCTAGGCCGATTTCACCGATTTTTTCGGGCTTTCGTTCGTGGACGGACAGTTCCACGGTAATGTTCAATTCGGGGAACCGCCGGCGAAGATGTTCGACTAATTCGGCCTGGGTTGCCTGCCATAAAGGGGCGGACCAGGTGGTTAAGCCCAAGGTGACGGATAACTGTTGACCGTCGAGCTGCAGGGCGTGGACTTGTTGGACTTGCTCGATGCTTCGGCCGGTTTCTGGATCTCGGAATTCAGCCAGGGCGGTGCGAACGGCGGATTCCGACGGTTGATTGCTGTTTTGCATGGTAATACCTTGTTTTCAATGCTTGCTTGGATAATGAACCGGCGAGTCAACTTGTTTGGCCCTGTTTTGGCGGTCGATGCCTGAGCCTCGGTTCATTAGCTGTGTAAAAGGTCGATCGTAACTCAAGTTGGAATGGAATTGGTTTTGTCGCCCCAGGGCAAACTGGCCCAAATGCGTTCGGTTAGATTTTGCGGCGGTGGAGGCACTTGCGCCAAGTGACGGCAGGCCATCTGGGCCAACGTTGCCGTGCGTCGAGGTGAGGAGAGGAAATAGACCGCTCCGGCCTCGCGTACAATCCATTGGTAGTCGGACATCGAACGGTCGGCCGCCACGGCCAATCGTGCTTGGGGGAACTGGTACGGCAATCGGGCAATGCGTTGGAGCAATGCGGGAATTTTGCCGTGCAGTTCGAGAACCACAAAGGATGCGGGACTTTGGGTCAGTTCTTGCCAACAATCGTCGAGCGAGCGTGTTTCCCAAACCCGGGTGCCCGCATCGGCCAACTCGCGGCGCAGCGCGACGGCCCAGCGGCCTGTTCTCTCGCAAACAAGCAGACGGGCGGGCGAGGTTGGAGAGGCCGCGTCGGCGGCCGCTAAACGGTTGGGATTGTTTTCATTTTCCACGATTCACGCTCCCCTCCTCGCTCTACATCTCTGCTTTTCGAGTGAATAATTGCGGGGAGCTAAATGCTCTCCGAGGATTTGTACACATTCCGGGAGTTAGCCCCCGGCTATTTGGACAGTTGCTATTTGACGATCTACACCTTTTATGTCGGCCGCTACTTATGCCGGCCGCTACTCCAGTCCCAATTGTATCATGCGGCGATAAAGCCGGGGACGGGTTAGGCCAAGAAGACG
>CAYWGR010000153.1:0-14214 GCA_964458015.1 uncultured Planctomycetaceae bacterium | reverse complement strand
CAACACAGTCGCCCTAACCAGTTGGTATTATTCGAGTAACGTTCGGACACTAGTAGTCTACAATGGAGGCTTAAGCGCACGAACACTGCCGGGCTATTCGTGTTTTCAATCGTTTACCGCCGGTATCTCCGGAACATTGACCGAAATTGACATGGGATTCTTTAATGACATGTCGGGTAGAGGCCAACTTCAAATTCTTGCCGGCCGCGGCACCAGCGGCTCAGTTCTTCAAACTATCATGGTTCCCATTGTCGGCATCACTAAGCCTGATGTCACATGGAACTGCTGGAATGTCTACGTGCCTGTACAGGCGGGGTTGCAGTATACACTTGTTCTCACCCCCGATGCAGCAACTCTCCCCGATCCCTATGGCGTGGCCACAGGTAGTTATCGCGACGGTCCCGATTATGTAGGGGCTTATCGCGCAGGTGTAATGGGCGGCAGAGATCCATCCGGTGTATGGTACAATCCTCGTTCCAGCATAGTATTCCGCACCTTTGTGATTCCAGACCAAAATGCCCACGTTGAACAAGTTCAATTTGCCCACCGCTGGAATGGATGGATCCACAACCGATGCGCGGAGCAATTGGCGACAATTGAGCGTAGGGTGCGTCCGCGACGCACCATCAAGTGCGTTCCTTTTTTCAGACCATTTCGATGCGTCCTAAACGCGCCCTTATAGCCGCCGTTTTCTAATCCCTAATCTCTAATCCCTCTTCTTCACAGCCCCAGCACGTCGTTCATCCCGTAAAGCCCGGGCTTTTTGCCGACTAAAAACTTGGCAGCAGCCAAGGCGCCGGCGACGTAACAGTCGCGATTGCTGGCGCGGACGGTTAGCTCCATCATTTCGCCCAACATACCGAAAACGATCGTATGCTCGCCCGCATTGTCGCCCACGCGAATGGCATGATAGCCGATTTCGCCATGCGGACGTTTGCCGGGCCGGCCCTCGCGGCCGTGCCGCGCAGCCGTTTGCCCCATCACGCCGGAAATGATCTGCCCGAACTTCAAAGCCGTGCCGCTCGGTGCGTCTTCCTTGAAACGATGATGTCGCTCCAAGATCTCCACATCGGCGTCGCGGTCCTTCAAGACCGTGGCCGCCATCTCCGCCAGTTTCATCGTCAGATTGACCGCCATGCTCATGCTAGGCGACCAAAGCAGCGGAATTTCTTTCGCGGCCGCGCGAAGCTTTTCGAGTTGCGGCTCCGTCAGCCCCGTCGTGGCCACGACCAGTGACACTTTTTTCCGCCGACAGGTCTCGATAATCTTTTCGGCCGCCGCAGGCAC
Source organism: uncultured Planctomycetaceae bacterium (assembly GCA_964458015.1). Taxonomy (GTDB): domain Bacteria; phylum Planctomycetota; class Planctomycetia; order Pirellulales; family Thermoguttaceae; genus CAYWGR01. The sequence goes on along the minus strand of CAYWGR010000153.1, from coordinate 12,927 downwards.
CGAGAAATCAATCACGACATCCACGGCCGTTTCAAAATCCGAGGTAATCGGAACGCCCAATGCTTTCACACCGGCCACCGATCCGGCGTCTTCGCCCAATCGCGGATGCTGTGGTGAATCAATCGCCGCAACCAAGGTCAATTCAGGATCGGTGGAACCAATAGCAACAAGCCGTTGGCCCACGCGGCCCGCGGCTCCGTGAATGGCAATACGTGTAGACATAGGGGTCAGGGGTCAGAGGTCAGAGATCGGAAACCATAATTAGCCGCTTGCGGCTTAACACTTTAACTATGCGATTTAATCGCTTTGACAATCGCATCCAGATCGTTCGGCACGGCCACCGCATGGTTGGCGTAAACCGCGCTGGTTACGCCGCGACAGCCGAGCACTTCGTCGAATTTCCCTGGATCGCTCGTATGGTAAGCCACCGTGGCGGTTGGGTCTTTGAGTTGATGGCCGGTCAAGATGCAAACGACGCGATCGTTGCGCCCGATGACACCTTCGGCCACCAGCTTTTTCGCCCCGGCCACGCTGGCCGCACTGGCCGGTTCGCAGCCCATGCCGCCGGCGCCCACTTGGGCCTTGGCATCGAGTATTTCCTGGTCGGTTACTTCGCGGACAACGCCGTTGCACCACTCCAAGGCGCGGATGCACTTCGTCAGGTTCACCGGCCGATTGATTTCGATGGCGCTGGCCAAGGTCGAGGCTCGCCGCCCTTCCGCATCCATCTCGGCGTAATACTTCGAGGCAACGTCGATATTCGGCCGACCGTTGTTCCACCGCAGCCCGCGACGCTCGACCAGTTCGTAAAGCGTGTTGGCGCCCGCGGCATTGATCACAGCCAGACGCGGGATACGCTTGATCAAGCCCAACTGATGCAGCTCATGAAAGGCCTTGCCGAAGGCACTCGAGTTGCCCAAATTTCCGCCGGGCACGACGATCCAGTCGGGCACGTCCCAGCCCAACGATTCCAAGACGCGGAACATGATCGTTTTTTGTCCTTCCAAGCGGAAGGGATTCACGCTGTTGACCAGGTAGATGCCCAGTTGTTTCGAGACTTCCTGGACCCGGGCCATGGCGTCGTCGAAATCGCCGTCGATTTGCACGGTCAGCGCGCCGTAGTCGAGCGCCTGGGAAAGCTTGCCGTAGCTGATTTTGCCCGAACCGATAAAAATCACCGCCCGCATCAATCGCGTTACCGAGCAGTACAGAGCCAGCGAAGCGCTGGTGTTGCCGGTCGAAGCGCAGGCGGCCGATTTCGCGCCGACCATTCGGGCATGGCTGAAGGCCGCCGACATGCCGTTGTCCTTGAAGCTGCCCGAGGGGTTCATCCCTTCGTATTGCAAATGCAAACGGCCCGGCGTAATGCCGACGTAGTTGGCCGCGCCCTGCGAGGCATGGAGCAGCGTTTGGCCTTCGCCCACGGTAACGCATTGTTCGACGGGCGCGAACGGCAGCAGATCGTGGAAACGCCACACGCCGCTGAAGCAATGCGGGTCGTTGCGATGCGACCATTTCTCCTCGATATCGGTCAGCGAATGCGGAACTTCAAGCTGGTCCCAATCATAGGTGACATCCAGTAAGCTGCCGCAACGATCGCAAGCGACGCGAATCTCGTCGATGGCATACGTGGCACGGCAGTCGGGCGAAATACACTGCTGATAAGCGGGGGCGGTTGTGGAAATCGGAGTATCCTCGAACAAGCGGACAACGATAGTGGTACAAGCCATTCAATCTAGGCAATAAGTGCCGGCCGATCAAGTACCATTGCCATCCAATCAGGGGGTCTACCGGGTGTCCAAGAGTTTGGGCATCGGTTTGACAATCCCCAACGGCCTGTTTACAATAATAAGTCTATGAGGTTCTAGATTTGCCTACATAGGGCGTTTTACACGGAGAGCATGCGATGAAGAAGCCCGAGTTTGCCGCTTACAAGGAACAGCTTCTGACCCTTCGGGCAAGGCTTCGCGGGGATGTCAGCAAAATGGCCGACGCCGCCCTGAAAAAGAGCCGTAGCGAGGCAAACGGCGACCTTTCGAGCATGCCGATCCACATGGCCGACGTGGGAAGCGACAATTTTGAGCAGGAATTCACGCTCAGCCTGATGGAAAACGACGGCGGAACCCTGACGCAGATCGAAACTGCCCTCGAACGCATCGAAGAGGGCACCTACGGTCAGTGCGAAGAGTGCGGCGTTAAGATTCCGAAGAGTCGCTTGAACGCCATCCCCTTTGCAACGCTGTGCATTCACTGTGCCGAAGAGCAGGAACGACAGTCTTGAAACAAGCGGTCCCTTTTAGCCGCTACCTTGCGTTTTTCGCCGTCGCCTTAGGCGGCTGCGCTCTCGACCTCGCCACGAAAAGCTGGATGTTCGCCCATTTGGGCATGCCCGGCCCTGATGCTCAAACATGGTGGCTTTGGCCCGAGGTGTTCGGCTTCCAAACCTCACTAAACGAGGGGGCACTGTTCGGCATGGGCCAGGGCTTCTCGCTTTTGTTCGCGGCATTATCGATGGGAGCGGCCGTAGCAATTCTGGTTTGGCTCTTCGCGGTGGGGGCCGCCCGTGACTGGCTGCTGACCATCGCCCTGGCAATTGTAATGATAGGCATATTGGGCAATCTATACGACCGCCTTGGTCTGCCCAGCTTGCTTTGGAACGGGGCTTTTCGGGGTCACAATCCCGGCGAACCCGTCTATGCGGTCCGCGACTTTATTCTGGTTGTGATTTGTGGCTGGCCCTGGCCCACCTTCAACTTGGCCGACATTTCTTTGAATTGCGGCGCCGCCCTGCTGATCTGCCATGCCCTGTTCGCCAAAGAACCCAAAGCGGAAATGGCGGAAAAACCGGCGAAGCATTGAACCTTGAACCTTGAACCTTCATAATGCTCAAAGTTCAGTTTTCAATAGCCAATGCTCTTTGAGGTGTTACGCATGCCTCCGCAAACAACCGATTTGGAGCCGCGTCTTGCCTTGGCGGTCGAAGCCGCTCGGGAAGCCGGCCGTATCACGCTCGAATATTTCCGCCGCGAAGACCTTGATGTCGAGCTAAAGTGCGACGACACGCCCGTAACGGCGGCCGATCGCCGGGCGGAAGAACATCTGCGAAGCCGCATCGCCGCGGCATTCCCCAACGACGCCATCCTCGGCGAGGAACTGCCCGAGCGAGAGGGCACCAGCGGTTTCCGTTGGATCCTCGACCCGATCGACGGCACGAAATCGTTCATCCACGGCGTTCCGCTCTATTCGACTCTGGTTGGCGTGGAATTCGAAAAACAAAGCGTCCTGGGCGTCATCCACATTCCGGCCATGAACGAATCAGTTTATGCCGCGCGAGGATTGGGCGCTTGGTACGTTCAAGACCAGAAGACGCCGCATCCCGCCCACGTGTCAGGCCGACACCCTTTGAAGCAGGCCACGTTTCTCACGAGCGAAGTGCTAACCTTCGAGCAGAACAATCGCCGCGGGGCATACGACCGACTTCAGGCCGCCGCCCGGCTCACGCGCACCTGGGGCGACGGCTACGGCTATTTGATGGTGGCCACCGGCCGGGCCGACGTGATGGTCGATCCTGTGATGGCCCCTTGGGATTCCGCCGCATTGTCGCCCATCCTCGAAGAAGCCGGCGGCACCTTTACCGATTGGACCGGCAAGCCCTGCTACCAAGCCGGCGAAGGCATCGCCACCAACGGCTGGCTGCTGGAGGAAGTTTTGAAAACCATCCAAGGCCCCGCCCAAAACCCGTAGGGTGCGTCCGCGACACCAAAAAAACTCCGCGACGCATCAAAAAACCCGTAGGGTGCGTCCGTGACGCACCAAAAAAGCTTTAACCCACCCCACCAAAAACCACCACCACCTCAACTCGAAAGATCCTACCATGAACTGCACGAAACACCTGTTCGCCGTGATTGTTTTTGTTGCCTCGCAAGCTTTGGCCCAACAACAAGAGCCCGGCTTTCAACCGCTCTTCGACGGGCAATCGCTTAAAGGTTGGCACGCCGACGCACAGACCGGCCATAGCGCAGCCAGCCAACACAAATCGGGCGGGCGATGGGTCGTCGAAAACGGCGCGATCATCGGCAGTCAGGACATTCCCGCCAACGGCGGCATTCTGCTGACCGACGAACAATACGGCGATTACGAAATCGCATTGGAAATGAATAACGACTTCGGCCCCGACAGCGGCCTGTTCCTGCGTTGCACCGAAGACGGCACCTGCTATCAGGCCATGATCGACTATCACGGCGGCGGCAACCTGATGGGCCTCTACGGCGAAGGCCGGCTCGGCGCGAAACCGTTCCTGCGCAACTTCACTTTTTTAGATCAGCCCGACAACATTCAGATCATCAAGGCGAACGATCTGCCGGTCCAGTTTCCCGTCTCGATCGACGAATGGAAAAAGCTATGGCAACACGGCCAGTGGAACGAATTGCGCGCCCGCATTGTCGGCAATCCGCCGCACATCACCACCTGGATCAAAGGCGTGAAGTTCATGGAATGGACCGACACAGAAAAGCGGCTTAGCGACAAAGGCAGCATCGGGCTCCAAGTCCACGGCGGCGGCGACTTCACCAAACAATTCGTCCGCTACCGCAACATCCGCCTCAAGCCGATCACCGACCCCAAGACAAAGTAAGGGGCGGAGAATTTTTCAATGTTGTGGTTGAGGCGAGGGTGAAGAGATCTTGACATGATAACCCCCACTTCTTAACTTTTCATTGGCATTTCACATCGCTGTCCACTTGGACCAAAGGAGAACGGATATGGTTCGAGTCAATCATTGGACCACCGTTGCCCTAACCGCTGTATTTCTCCTGCTAGGATTGCTGATCACCGGTACGCGGTTCGTTCAAGCAGAGGTGGCTGCCGATAAACAAGAAATTATCGGTCGTGTTCTCAATGATACGGACAAACCGCTGGCCTCGGCTGATGTGGGATTGCAAGTGTTGCAATCACCTACTCCCGATGAATTCCCCGCCAGTCGATTCGTAGCTGTTACAAAAACGGATTCATCCGGCAACTTCCGATTGTCTGTGCCCAAAGGGATCGACAATAATCTGACAGGTATATTGTGGGCCATTGCCGACGGGTATCAACCTGCAAGGCCGAATAGTCAAGGAAGTTTGAAAGATCTTGCTGTGAACATAGCGACCGTGAGGCTTACCCCTTCGACGGGAACCATCATGCGGATTGTAAATGCAAAGGATGAACCGGTATCAGGAGTTCGCGTGGTTGTTGGGTCACAGATGCTCAGAAAGGCAGTTGATTTTCCGATACCACCCGATTGGCTTGACCGTGTCGCTGGAATAACCGACGCCGATGGACGGGTGCAGATAGCAAATGCCATTTCCAATGCAATCACGAATGTCACATTGCAGCCTCCTGGGCAAACGACAAGCATCCGGCTCAATCGTAATTATTTTTTGAATCATCATTCGGCAACTTCATCGCCTCATTTTACCTGGGTACTGCCTGCGAAAGGCAATATCGAAGGCCACCTTGACGTACAAGGTGGAAAACTTCCTGCCGGCTTGAAGATCACGATTCAAACGGAGAGCTGTTTACCGAACGGACACAAGGCAGGAACATCCGGCTTGACAACAGTGGCGGTCAATGCCGAAGGTCGCTTTAACGTCACGGATATCGCCGAGGGACCTGTTATGGTTTCTCCTTTTTTGGACGACAGACAACCGCTCCGTGCCGAAATTCCCATGGAAATCGCAGTCCAACCTGGTAAAACAACCATACTTTCAATCCCCATTCGACGCGGCGTATTAGTGCGCGGATTGATTCGGAAGCAGGATACAAAGCAGGGCTATCCCCATTTCTCTCTCAGCCTAATTTACGGCCAATCGGCACGCGAACACCGCGATATGCGAGAGAAGTATGAATTGAAAACGGATGAGAACGGCCGCTTTTCCGCAACCATCCCGCCTGGCCCCATTGAACTTCGTTTGAATTCCGCACCAGAGGATTACTTGAATGTCGAATGCTGGAAAGATAATCCGGGCCTTTGGGGTTCCCAATTCGAGGTGCCCGTCGGGAAAGAATCTTTCGATCTGGAACCTATCGAACTCGTACCGGCGGATTCGATTTCTGGGAAACTAGTTGATCTGAACCATCAACCTCTCCGCGGTAGAGAATGGACCGTATGCGGGTTCCCGGATATTTCGGGTAAAGATTATCACGGCGTATTGAATAGCTTTGCAGGTACTCCCACGGATAAGGAGGGACGATTCTCTGGTAGCTACCCACGGACGTATCCGCCCGTGCATTGGACCGTTTCACACCGCCGCTGGCCGACACCGTATCAATTCGTCGATGACACATTGGACGCCAAAGTCATCTCACGGAATCCGCTTATCATGCAGGTGCCATTTCCTGTTCAAAAGGATGGAAAAAAGTAGAAAGAACAGAACCGAATGAGGGAGGATTCATTCCCTTATCGGCCACTTTTGGCAGCCTTGACCGCATGTGTTCAATGCGATCATTTCAGCAAACAGGACAACTGCTAATCAACGGCATCGCCTTTTTTCTCTCTCAAATCGAGCGGCACGAATTCATATAACATTACGTGATCGCGGCACTTCAAATCGTCGTTGACCCAGAGCGACATGGGATAGCTTTCTTGGGCAACAAGCCGATAACGCGATTTCATGGTTTTCAGCCACTCGCCGAATGCAGCCTCGTCGCGCGCGGTCGTGAACGAGGGGCGGTAACGAACGCAACGCAACGGCCAGTTCGCGGAGACACGATCCAGTTGCGCGGGTTTCCCTTGGGCAAGCCGGGGCCAATAGATCCGCTGATTGCATTCGTAGACGGACGACAAAGCAACTTCAAAATCACTTCCGTGCGGCAGCGTATAGAACCGCTGGTGCAAGTCGTTCCACAGGCAAACCAATTCCGCCCCCTCGGCCTTTTCACACCAGAACCAGCGAGCTAAATCGCGATTCCGCATCCAGCACGACTCCTTGCACGGGTGAAGGAAATCGCGCAGGGAAGTGCCGATAGCAACGGCGGCCAACAAGATAAGTATCACTGCCAGCGGCGCCAAATCGCGGCGTCCAAAGGGCACGCTTGCGTCGCGAAGGTTTTTGAGGAACACGAGAAACGCCGTGATTCCCAAGCCCATCAGCAGGCAGAAAATCGGCGCCATGTAGGCGGCCAGCCGCCAGGGATCGCCATACGGATAGCACCTGAGCACCGAAGCGATGAAGTTCAACGCCAGCGGCGCCAAACATAGCACAACCAACGACCATCGGCGCGAGCGAATGAAAATCAACAGGGCCGTCAGACAAAGAAGGCTGTTCAGCAAGTTCGGCGCCCAGTCGTTGCCGCCGACGGGGTAACATATCGCCCGGTTCGTGTTGACAAGCAGGAAAGCCGCCAATCCCAGAGGCGATGTGCCCGGTGCGGGAAAGCCGAAGGCCAGGAACGTCAGCAGCATATCCTCGGAGTCCTTCATTTGACCGCCGCCCGAGATGACGAACAGGGCCACGAAGCCGGCGCACAGCGTTGCGCCGGAAATGCCCAATCGCAGCCAGTCTTGCCACGAGCCGCGCCGCCAGAGCACGGTGGCCATTGTCAGAAAAATGCCGCCGCAAACAAACACGGCCGGATAGGACAGCAGTTCCGCAACCGGCATGGCCAACGTCAGAGCCGCCCAAAGACCGAGCGATCGCGGATTGCGGCACCACTCGACCGTTAGCGTCAGCAGGACCATTGCCGCAAATACGTCGGAGCCGTAGGGCTTGGCCTCGGCCGAGTGGCGAATCAGCGGATAGGCCACGGCAAACGTCGCAACGGCCACGAGCAAAGCAGTGCCCTGGAGCAAGCGGCCGGCAAAGTGACGAAATAGAAACAGACTGCCGATGCCGCATAGCAGACAATACAGCCGAAGCGAGCATTCAGAGAAGCCGAAGATTTTGACGAACGTCGCTTGCACCCACAAATACAACAGCGGCGCGATCTGAATATAATCCAGCGGTTTGGTCAAATCGAGATAGCCGCGGTCGAGATAGTTGTGGACCAAAAATGCTTCGTCGGGCCAGAGCGGCAGGCAAAGCAGATAACGAATCAACCGAACCACGACGCCCAGCACAATAAAAGCCCAAACCAATTGCCCCAGCCGTTGCGGACCGAGTAACTCGGCCGCCTCGGGGAAAGGGTCGATCGGGGGCAGATTCCAACTGCCGGCAACCGGAGAAGCGGCAACTTCTCCCTGTTCGGATATTGCACCTTTCATAGCCGCAAATAGTAGCCAAAGCGAAGGGGTAAATCAAGGCCAATGGAGCGGCAAAAACAGCGCCGGCATGGGTCCGGATTTGGATTGCGCAAGGGCGCTGAAAGCATCGCGATGGGCCAAGCGTCTGACTCTGATCAAAAACCAAAAAAACTTATGACGCCCGAGCTTTATTGATGCTCAGGTTCATCACGTCGGGGAGTGCAAAAAGCAATTGTCGGAAAAGTACCGAAATTGATCGGATAATGCGTTGTGCGGTCACATGGAATCGTATCCAATTCTATTCAAAACACAAACACGGAAGCCTGACACCTCATGGATACGTCCACTTCGCCCAACGACACATCGGTCGTGGGAAATGCGCCTCGTCTGAAACGCTTGTTGACGGTCAAGGACTTAGTCTTCTTCGGAATCATCTTGATCCAGCCGATCGCGCCGGTTGGCATCTTTGGCCTGTCTTCCAAAATGTCCCACGGACACGTCTCAGCGACCATCGTAATCGCTATGGTCGCCATGATGTTGACGGCTTTTAGCTATGGCCGCATGGCTGCAATCTATCCATCGGCTGGTTCGGCTTACACCTACGTCAGCCGGGGCTTGGGCGCACACTTTGGTTTTCTGGCCGGCTGGGCCATGTTTCTCGATTATCTGGTCATTCCACTCATCAATACCGTCTACTGTTCGCTGACCTTGCAGCGAATATTTCCCGCTATTCCCTATGCAGTCTGGGCGGTGCTGTTCGTAGTCATTATCACGGTGCTCAACCTTCGCGGCATCCGTTCCACGGCCCGCGCCAACATTGCCTTGTTGGCAGTAATGACGGTGGTAATCGTAGCCTTCGTCGGATTGGCAATACGGTATCTGGTCTACGCCGGTGGCTGGGGCCATATTTTTTCTTACAAGCCTTTCTACAACCCCGAAACCTTCAACCTGAAGGACATCGGCACAGCGACGTCGCTGGCAGCGATAACGTACATCGGGTTCGACGGCGTCACCACGCTGGCCGAAGAGGTCCATAACCCCAAGCGAAGCGTGCTGATCGCCGTGGTGCTGACCTGCTTTCTCACGGGCATTTTCAGCACCATCGAGGTCTATTTGGCGCAGCTCGTCTGGCCGGACTATTCGACCTTCACCAACATGGAAACTGCCTTCTTCGACGTGGGACAGCTTGTCGGCGGCGATTGGCTGTTTCAGGCCCTCGGATGGATCATGATCGCGGCCTGTGTGGGCAGCGGATTGGCCGGCCAAGTCGGCGCCGCACGATTACTCTACGGCATGGGCCGCGAAAACGTGCTCCCCCGGCGTTTCTTCGGGCATCTCAGTCCCAAAACGAACATCCCCAACTTCAACATGATTTTGATCGGTGCGCTTACCCTGGCGGTAATCCCGCTGATCGACTACGAGATGGCCGCCACGGTTCTCAATTTCGGCGCTTTTCTGGCCTTCATGGGCGTAAATTTGGCGACGATCAGCGAGTACTATTTTCACCGTCGCGAAGGCAAGCCTCACATCTTCGGCGACTTACTCGTTCCCGGATTGGGATTCGTATTCTGTCTGGCAATCTGGTTGAGCCTGCCGATGCCGGCCAAGATCGCCGGGGGCATCTGGCTGCTGATCGGCTTGATCTACGATGCCATCAAGTCACGCGGCTTTCGCGTACGTCCGGCAGTGATCGACTTCAGCGATTCTTAACCGTCTTCCGCGGGCAGCAGTTACTTTCCAATTTTGCAGCGGATCATCCAATTGCCTTTGGTAAAAGGCTTGGGTTCACCCTCGCCGGGAACGCCGATCATCGACGTTTCGCTCGCCTTATTGTCGTGGCTCACATAGACGCCCTTGGTCTGTTCTGGATTAAAGCCGAAGCAGACGATGAAATCCTTAGGCACACGCGTGGGGCGAATGCGAAACGTTTTCCAGACGGGATCGCTTCGAGTGTACGAGCTGTAAGGGAAATGGAACGTCGCAATGGGTTTGAACTGAGCGTCGCAAATCCAGACCTTGAAATCCTCCTTCGGCGGTCGCACCTCACCGTAGCGCGAGCCATGTAAACTCACAGACGTAACCTTCCAAGAGTCGCCGTCAACCTTGAACTTCACGGCATGGCCGCCGCCGTTGATGCTCAGCTTGCCAGCCATCGTGCCGTTATCGTGAGACAATTCGCCTGGCTTGCTGGCAGCGGGTTTCTCGGATTCCTCAACAGGCGCGGCCTCGGTGCTTTCCGTATCTGCGGCTTTTTCTTCCTCGTAAGTAGTCACCTTGGGACAACTCGGCTTCTTTCCCTCTTCGGAAGACACAACCGCCCGAATCATCCAATCGTAGGATTGGTCGGCCTTCTTAAAGCCCTTGTCGGGCAATCCAACATAGGAATGCGTCTCTTTGACATCTTTCTGCATGCCTAAATAAACGCCTTTTGTCCGTTCGGCGTTGAACCACACGGCCACAAAGAAATTCTCGGGCACTTCGACCGCCGGAAACTCCAACGTGTACCAGCGCAGCTCGCCTTCCTTCTCCATGCGTTTGATCTTGCTGTAAGGAATCGCAATCTGTTCGAGCACCTTCTGATTCTGATCCAGCAAATAGAGATGGAAGTCCTCTTCGGGCGGCTGGGGCATGCCATAGCGGGCGGCAAAAAGCTTCACAGCGCTAATCGACTTCCTATTGGCAGGCCGCTGGAAGGCCACCGCATGCCCCGAATCGGCAAAACTACGCATATCGCTGCTCGAATCATCCACGTAACTTAGCACGGTCTGTTGGCTGGTGTTGCCGGTAGTGATTGTTACTGGATTACCCGTGATTGTTATCCGATCGCCGGTAATCGTCATTCCCGATTGCTTGCTGAGACTGACCTTGATGCGTGTAATCTCATCTTCGGTCGCTTCGATCGATCGCTCTTCCGGCTTATAGCCCTCAATTTGCAGCGTCACTTTGTGAGCCCCGGGGGCCACATCGAAAAGGCCATTCGATTTTCCAACCGTTTTACCATCTACGATAACCGTCGCGCCAGGCGGAACGGTCTTAACATACAACTGCGTCGCAGCCTGTTGTGCAGTCTGGACATCCTCCGCGCCGAGGGCGAACATAGCCGCAACGAAAAGCAAGGCGTTCATAATGGGATTCCGTAATTAGGTTCGTAAAGAAATGGTGGAATAGGTATAGAGTATCCTGAAACAACACGGGGAGCCAGTATCCGCGCGGATGTCATGTCCCTAACCACTATTTGCGCGACAGTCGGCAAATCTGTCAACGATTTCTTGACAAATTGCCAAATCGCGAAGTAAAATACGATCTCTCATCATGTTACGTGCGAAGCAGGGGGCGAGTAAACAAACGAGTTGGTCGAGTATTTGTGGTGCAGGCGTCTCGCCTGCCGCAATGAGAAACGCAGGCTTCCCGCCTGCACCACGATAGGCTGTTCACCGATGGTCTCTGGCACACACACCCAGACAAGCCTGCTCGAACGTCTCCATGACGGCACTGATCCGATGGCTTGGGACGACTTCTTTCGTCGCTACTGGCCCTTCGTGTTCTCGATCGCGCGGCAGTGCGGCTGCCAACAACACACGGCCGAAGAAATGGTGCAAGAAGTGATGCTGGCCGTATTTGAAGGAAAGGCAGTATTCTGCCACGATCCATCCCGAGGACGTTTTCGCGATTGGCTCGGCGGCGTCGTGCGAAACAAGGTGATTGCGCGGCGGCGGGCGCCCGACGAACGATGCCGAGCACGGGGCGGCGTTGAAACGGAATTGCCCGAGCCTGAAAGCAACAGCGATGGGCCAAATGCGCGGTGGCAAACCGCCTACGACCACGCGATGCTGCTTTTCCTCTTAGATGTCGTTCGCTCCGAAGTTCATCCTCGCACCTACCAGGCATTCGAGGCGGTTGCAATCATCGGATGCTCCGGGGCCGAGGCCGCGCAATTGACGGGCCTCTCGCGAAACGCCGTCTACCAAGCCCGAAAGAACATCTTGCGGCGACTGCGCGAACTTGGCGTCATCTATGGCGAACAAGGGCCACCCGACGAAATGATTCGAGCCGCTATGCAATCGAGGCCCAGCGTCGTGGTCGAGCGATCACTGGCAACGCGGATCGAAGGAGTTCGCACCGAATGACTCCGTCTCGCGACGATTCGACCGCCGTCGTTGCCGCTCCTTCGGTGCCCGACTTCGATTTTGTGCGCCCCATTGGCGAAGGAGGCTTCGGTCGCGTATGGCTGGCCATCAATCGAACAACCGGCCAGCCTCGGGCAGTGAAGGTAATCCCACGCGCCCGCGTGGGCAGCCGCGATCCGGCGGGAAGAGAAATTGCCTCGTTGGTGCGGCTCGAAGCAAACGTTCGCTGTCGCCATCCCAATCTATTAACGATCCATCACGTGGGCGAGACAGCCGAGCATCTCTTCTACGTGATGGACTTGGCCGACGATCTTTCGGGCCAAGCAGATCCGACCGACCCGAATTACCGTCCCGCGACACTGGAGAATCGGCTGGCCGCAGGCCCGCTCGACTCGGCCGAGTGTGAACGTTACGCAAGACAATTGCTGGCCGCGCTGGCATGTCTGCATGAGGCCGGCATGGTGCATCGCGACGTTAAGCCGGCCAACTGCCTGGTGCTGGGCGGCGAACTGAAACTGGGCGATTTCGGCCTGCTGACCGCTGCCGGATCGTCCGTCTCGCGGATCGGCACGGTGAACT
>CAYWGR010000152.1:0-14294 GCA_964458015.1 uncultured Planctomycetaceae bacterium | reverse complement strand
AATTCTGTGCCTGTAACTCGACCAAGGGGCCACCCATTTGCTTAGGTAAAAGAACCATTTCGGACTGCTGCCCTGTGTTATTCCTGAACCAGTCCGAGCCAAACCACAATACGTTTGTATCATGCTCGCCAGCGAGTTGCCAAGCCATGAAATGAGCTTCATGGAGGTCTGGTCTATCCATAATCAACAATCGTTGTTTTTTTCGAAATTGCCCCGCCCCAGCCTCGAATGCGAAATGGTTTGGAAAAATTTTGATAGGCATCTCCATCGCTTTGGCCCAAGAGCTGAACCATGAATGAGGAGATGCTACGGTTGCAAATTCCGTATCTTTATCCCAAGTTATTGGCCGATCCGGATAAACAACCAACTCGCAATGCTCGTCGCGGCCCGATTTCATTTTGTAGACAACCGGAACTCGGACCGTAGGCGCCGTGAACTCGGCCTTGCCATCTTTCACTTCGGTTTGCTCGGCCCATGAACGGCCAAATGCCCAAAGTGTGAGCGGACCTTGATTACTTTTGTAATCAACCCGCACGGGCAGCATAACCTTCTGACCGCTTCGGGCAAAGACAACCGCGTCTGCCGGCAATGCCCACAGTGCAACAACACACCAAACCGAAAGTGTGGTAATCAATAGCTTCATGGCCGTTGCCTTGTCAAAAATCACATTGTATTATTCCCCAAGACCCAAGCGCCGGCATCAACATTTACCAAACAATTGTTAAAAGCTAGTTGCCCTAACGTTGTTTGATTGTCGCCAACGCGCCGACTGCCGACTAGCGCCGCGCCATCTTCCGGATCTCCTGATCCATTGGTTGCCAACGCATATTGCAGATTGATTTGGCCGTTGATTTCCGTCGAAACCAGTCGCAATCGTAATTTTTTAGCGATGATCGATGCCGGTAGTTCCGGCAGTTCAATCGTCTCGGGGGCGTCATTGCGGCATACGATGATATAGGTTTTCGGCGGAACTAGCGATAGAACGCCACACGAGGCATCTCGCGCAAATCGCAACACGACGGCAATCGGCTTCCGCAAAGTTTCTCCTTTCTTGGCCGGAGCAACCAAAATGGTCGCATCGTCGGATGCATACCAACTCAACGGACCGGATACGGACTCGTGCAATGCGAACGCCCGGGCAATCTCCTGTCGCTGTTCAGGCGTAACAACCGTAACGGGCCGAACGGCGACAGTGACCGGTGAGGGATCTGTGCGAGGCCATTCTCGCAAGAAAAAACCTCCTGCCACAAGCACCCCGCCAAGGATTGCCGCTGCCGCTAGGCCTGACAGCGTGCGAAAAGATCCAAATGGATGATTGCCATCGGTGACATGCTTAATTGCGATTTTTGAACTGCCGGGCAAGTGCGCCGTGGCATTCAATGCTATGTTCTGGGGCAGTTCCTGCCGCTTCCAGCGTCCTAACACTTGTCGCAACCGGAGCATGGCCTTCAGTTGTTCTCGCAATTCCACATTGTCGAGTGTGTCGGTCAATACCTGGTCGGCCTGATCCGCGGGCAACTCGCCATCGACCCATTGCGACAACAACAAAACTTTTTCTTCCGAGCTGCTCATGATTTATCTCCGATCAGATGATGGTTCATCTGTTCCACCAGAATGCGCCGGGCGCGATTTACGCGCGAGGCAACCGTGCCGCGCGCAAGATTTTCGATCACCGCGGCCTCATCATACGTATATCCGTCTAGCTGGGTCAGCATGAACGCCGAGCGGCAGTCGTCGGGCAATTCCGCGACCAACGACAGGGCAAGGCGATAGGTTTCCATTTGTTCCGCTCGTTCGGCAGGGGAGACGTCGATTGCGACCAACATGCCCATTGTGTCATTGTCCCAATCCGCCCGACCACGATCGACGCGGCGGTTTTTTCGCAAATAATCGTGGGCGCAATTGACCGTAATCCGATGGAGCCACGTGGCCAAAGTCGAACGGCCGTCAAAATGTTCTTCTCCCCGCAGCGCTTTGACGCAAGCATCTTGGGCCGCTTCCCTCGCGGCATCCGGGTTGCCCAGAATACGCAGCGCCACACGGTACATCCGTGACGCCTGCCCGGCAAGCTCGCTAGCGAATGTTTCCATTGTATGGACGTTTCCTATGCCATGCGTATATTGATTAGACGTTTGGATGGAACAATGTTTTCATGGATATCGAGAAAGTATTTATCGTTTGATTTCTCTATCTGACGGATTCAGGGAACTCTGGCTCTGAAGATAATTCATGAGAAACAAGGCCTCGGGCTGGCCAGGAGTCTCGGCTAGCACCTGTTTTAAGGCTGATTTAGCCTGGTCATTCTGTCGCATGACGATGGCGAGCTTGGCTCGATCCAACGGTTTGGCCGTATCAACTAACCGTTGCTTGCGTCGGCTATATTCGACAGAAGTCATTGCGCGGCCAACGGTTTTGGCGTAGCTTTCCAGATCGCACAAGGAGAAATAGATCAAGCCGTCGCTCATCGTCGTTTTGCCCCAAAGCCCTCCGCTGGGCGTCGCAAAAATCCATTCGGCGCCTTGAAATGGACCATACCACATATCGGTTTTTACATTGTAGATGGCAATTTCATCATGGCTGGCCAGTACCAATCGAGTGCCGGCGGCGTATAAGAAATCGAATGAATTTGCAATTGGGCTGTCGGACGGGATTTTAATGTTGCCCAAATTGCCTACCGACTCGATTGTCTGCGGCAGCCACCATGAACGAATGACGCTGCCCGTGGCATCAAATTCGTGTAATCCTTCATGGCAAAGGTAGAACCGTCTGCCGCCAACCTCCGCCGCACTGAGGACGCCCCTGTGAGTTGGAACAATCTTTGCCCATCCATGACAAGAAACAGCGGCAAACCGCTCGTTTTTTCGCTCCTTTCCGAACAAATCCTTCCAGATATTGTGCTGACAAAGGGCCATGACCACTTCGCCATTACGCCATACATGCCGCAGCGGCCAGCCATAGTATTCTTCTTCCGACATCGGCTTGGATCGACCGACTAAGGTAATCGCACCGTTTGCCGTATTCAATGTACAATGACAATTGCCAGACCGGCAATAAAGCACATGATCGTCGATTGGGAAAAATTCTTCAATCGACGATGTCGGTAATCCCTGCGCTGGACCATACTGCTTCCACACTTCGGTTTTCGGATCAAAAATGTGTAATCCGGATCCGGCTGTACCCACCAATAGTTTGCCATGGAAATATTTCGCGGAAGTGATTGCACGCGGTTTACCTAGATCGGGCTGGGGAATGTTTTTGATATTGTCCCAAATCAGCGTCCCGTATTGATTCGGCGACGCTTTGCCGATCGGTCGCCCTTGCTGATCGAGAGGTACATATGCAATCCGATACTGAGGAGACGACGTTAGAAAATAGAGCCGCCCATCTCCTTCGGCCAAAGGACGATGACGGGGATAGTTGGGGAAATCGGGGGGGCGTTTACCGCGAATTTCCACGAGCGGCAAATGCGGTCCCGAACCATCGAAACGATTGAACGGGGCCGGCGTCTTCTGGCCCGCAAAAATGTCCAGCGCCGGCCACTCGATTGTAGGTGGAACAATTTCCTTCGCTTCCACGGCCTTCTCGCCGACAAGCCATCTCTCGTAATCGGCCAGCAATTGAGCATCACCGGTCTTTCCGATTACAGCCCGCATCAGAAACGGCGTTGGATACTGATATTTTTTGGGAAATTCGGCTTGTGCTTGAATGATAATCTGCTTCGCCCGATCCAATTGCCCATCTTCCAAGAGCAATTCCGCCATGCGGCATTGAAGCCGAAAATACTGGAGCCAATCGTGTCGCGAAAAGACATTGGGATCTTTCTCGGCAGTTATGATTTTATCAGCGCAGCGACGGTGGACGGTATCGAGCCATTTCAATCGCTCATCCAATCGCGTGTTTGCGAAAAGCCGCATTCCGTGATAAATGACCACCGTCATTGATTCCATACTGTCGTAACCAAGCTTTACATCGTGGTCGAGACCGCGTTCCAGCAATTGCTTCACAGCGTCAAGCTCTTGCCGTAATTCCGGCGTAAACGCGATGGCGTTTTTTGCAATCGGCTGCAACGGTTCTTCATTGACACGATAGCCGTAGATACGATAAAGCTGTGAAAACCGCAGACCTTGATTGCCACACTCACAAAGACAAGAACAAGTTTCTCCGTCCTTTCGAAACCGCTCCAAATAGCGAACGGCTTCGATAATCGTGCGATGTGAAGCGTCAGGCACTTTAGGAGGGCCCTGTGAAATGGCTTGGTTCAAACATACAAAACTCAATGCCAGGACATACGCGCGAACAGCTTCCACGTTAGTTGGATCAAGCTTCAAGGCTGCTTGGGCGTGTTCCAACTGCGATAATCGAACATCCAGCAATAGCAGCCCTTTTTCCAAGTCTTTGATGATCCTAAGTTCCGCTTCCGCCTGCTTGTGTCGCAATGCCATCTCGTTCAATAGCACGGATGCGGTCTCAGGGCGAATTTCGCCGAGCAATTGGGACAGCTTTTGCCATGCCTGCGGAATCATCGCATCAAAATCTTGCACCAGTCCCGTGGTTACGGCCCAATCGCCTTGGTAATCCGTCCCATTGCGCAATCGGGCGCCGATCTCGATGGGCGTTTCCGGAAAAGTCTTGCCTTGGCCGTCGCCCTCGACCAGACGAAGCTCGATCGTGGCGTCGGCCTGAGGCGTAAATTGCCGTCCGGCAGGCAGCCGGCTCATGCCCATCAAAAGCAACAGCGATTCCTCTTTGGCTGTGGCGGCCTCCAAGTGGCGCACAAGCACAACGCGATCCGACCTTTTCAAGGCTTCATCAAACACCTCGATCAGTCGCCGCCCTAAAGGCCGCATTCGCTCGTTCGGAATGGCATCCGAGGACCATATCGTCCGAACTCGCAGCTTTCCGACCGTGGATTTCGCCGCATCGCGTAACGCTTCTCGACAGAAATCAAGCATTTGTTTCATGGCATCCTCTTTTGGAGGCCATGAAAATGATTGCTTCGCAATAGTATTGCCGGTTGACAAGTCAATCACGCTCAAGATTGTTTCTGGAGCCAGCCGCGCCGTGTCGGCTTCCAGGCGAATCATGGCGTCATAGCTCAACATCGGTCCCGAGGGGCCAGATGTTAGCTGATGTTCTTTCAATACCCGATCCAATTGCGTGCGATCGACCACATGTGCCAAACCAGCGGCTGTGATTTCCTGCGACAAGCGGTCGCAGGCCAACTCCGCCTCGGAGCAAGCCTCGCCGCTAGCCCCGGCCGGCAACTTGGGCGGCAGAAGAAGCACGGTTGATGCCGTCATATGCGTTTCTTTGACAGCCGAGGCTGTAGTTTTAGCGTCTTCGGCCGAAGATTGTGCATGGGCAGGCATGACAAGCATAGTGTGCCACGCGGTTGCAACCATGAGCGATGCCAATGACACACAACAGCACGTCCATAATTTGAAAAAGGCTATTTCCGCGACATATGTTTTGAACATTTTATTGTTTTTCATACTCTGCATCCTTTGCCTAATTACTCCTGATTCCGGCTTCCAACCAGTCAGATCCCGCGACCGTGGTTGCACAATCATCGGTCGTAGTTAGCCCCCTCTATTCGCGAAAGCATTCTAGCTCAATGTAAGGGGAACTACAAGAAGCCAACCTACCACAAATCGATCACCCGCTAAAAAGGGAGTTATGATGTTAGACGCTCGTAAGCGTTCGCCGTTTCAGCAATTTTTAACCCGATAAGACGCTTGCCGCTTATTTGCCGACTATATGCCAACAAGCCGTGACTGGGAGAGTTACTCCAGGCCCCAGCATCATTATCAACGTCGGCGTGATCGGGGGCGGAGCAAGTTGCAGAGGTCTCTTGCAAAGCTTTAGCGTCGAACAAAAGAGGTTCCTACGCCGCGCGGCAGAGTTGCCGAGAGGGAGAAATCGTTAAACGATTTTCGTGAGATTCGCCGAAGATGTTGCCGAATTTTTTATAATTCAGCGATTCCACGAAAGCGCGCACTTTGGTTGTGGTGCTGCACGGATCAATCGTCTCATCAAGACAATCGCCGTCTAAAACGAGCAGCGGAATGCCTGCCGACTTCAGCTCATCCCGTAATCGCTTGGAGAAACAGCTATCGGCCATCGAGCACCGGCCGAACATGTGGTTGTAGAGCAGCAGCCCCGTGGCCTTGAGCTGCGGAGCATACTTGCGCAACTGTGACGCACGAAATTCGGGGTCGAGAAAACCGGTCATCAATAGCTTTCTCGCCAAGCTGCGATAAGGATCCTCGGGATCCAATTCCTCCCAGCCCACGAAATTGACTTCTTCGAAGACCACGGGAGCACGGCAGGTCAATTCAATAAAATCCATAAGCCGGCTGCTGTAGAACGGCGGCAGATGCAGCCAAAGCAGTCGATGCGTGTCGTCGATGTCGATTTCTCGTTCGACAGACTCCTTGGATGCCGACAGTTCCTCGAACAACGTCGCCTGTAGGTCGACCAATTCCCGCTTGCCCCATAATTGCGAGAACATGATGGCGAACATGATCGAATCGCTGCCGCGCATCAAGGGCGGGCTAGTGAACCGGAGATCATTGCATTGAACGGCAAGCTTCCTCGCTTCATTCGACAAGACGCATGCCTCTTGCAGGCGGCCGCGGTCCATCTTGATGCCCAGCGAATGTTCTAAATGGGCAACGGATGCTTCCAGCCCCGCGGCAATGGTTTCAATCGAACGTTCATTATGGCACAAGGGAGTATGCAAAAGATGATAGCGATCCAAGCCGCCGCGGTCACGCACAAGATCGGCCATCACGCGCTCGCCTTGCTGGCAGGGCTCGCTCGTACTTACGACGAAGTCGGGTTTCGGAAGTTTGTCGTCGCCCTCCAAAACACGCAGGAAAGAGCAAGTTTCCGCCGAAAAACCCTTCCGTGCAGCTTTGTCGAACAACGATCTCAATGCCGTGCCGTTGCGGGCGCGCAACGCGGCATAGGTTTCCATCGTCAACATGCGGACGCCCAGCGCGTTGAGAATCTCGGCCGGATAAAAAAGATTGCGCCATACCAAGGGGCTATCGCTACCCGATAAAAATTGCTTCCGTGTCAAGTGCGTGCGCATCGCCACCGATTTTTTGACCGCGCCGGTCCATTGGGGCTCGCTGGGTTGCGATGCGATATGAGGCACCGGCCTTTCGTCGCCATTCGTATTGAAACATGATTCTTCCGATTCCCATGTATCGCGCGCAATCGTCGCGGCGCCCAAAGCGCCCATCACTTGGCTATGCTCGGGAATCAAAATGGTGTTGCCCGTGATGGATTCCAGATAATGGGCAACCGCGCGATTCGACGCTACTCCGCCTTGGAAAACGATTGGGCCGTCGTAGTCGAAAAAGAGATCGCCGACGCCCGAGACAATCGTTCGCGCCTGGGCACGGCAAGCGGCCGCGACAACATCGCCAAGCGGATAACGATTCTTGAATTTATTGACCGAGGTGGCGCTTAACACAGCGCAAACCGAGGAGATCTGCAATGTGGAATCGTAGTTGACGTGTTCCGCCATTTTTTCCACGGGCACATTCAGCCTGGCCGCCACGCTATCGAGAAATGCTCCTGTGCCTGCAGCGCAGATGCCGCTCATCTTGGATACCCAAATGTCCATGTCGTTGTCGAACAACATGGCTTTGCTGTCTTGACCTCCGACATCGAGGATCGCCCGGCAACCAGGATAACAATGGGTTGCCGCCGCGATGTGGGCCGAAACTTCGCTTACAAAGGCATCGAAATGCAATCGGCCGCGCAAATCTTCAACAACCTGGCTACCCGTGGCAATGGTTCTCGCAACTTCCTCGCGGGCAACTCCGACATCCTTGAGAAAGTCGCTTAGTGTTTTCGAGACGGCTCCAAGATTGCATTGGCCGCATAGCTGGCATTTGCCGCTGCATCCGGCCGCCGTGGGAGGCTGTGCCTGGGTGCGCCGGTAGAGGCTATGGAGCAACTCCCCCTCCTCGGAGAGAAGGACTGCCTTGAATGTTGTGGATCCGATATCAATCCCAAGAAACAATTGCCTATCCATGAAGCTGCTAAGTCCATTTATCCAGGGGGGGCAATGCTACGAATCGGTGGGATTGTAGCTTTTGTCCCCAATTCGTGCGATGGCAGTTAGTAATTTTTTTGGAATTTTTAGCTTAACAATAGGCCAATGAGCAGTTTTTTGTGTGTATTGCCTATATTGCCCGACTATCCGTGATTTCTTCTGGAGTACACATAATTTCGGACGCGAAATCGCGATTATCGTCCGCAGCGAAGATAGCGGAACAGACCGTGCAGCGAAAAACCGCCGCCGAGGCCGACAAGGCGCTGAATGGGTACATGGGGATAAGCCTTGCCGTAGGCCGCAAGCGATTGCTGCAATTCACGTGTGAGATCCTCGAAAAGGGACGACATGAGGTCATTCCAATCACTCATCCGGTCGGCCGATTCAGGTTCGCATTTCAAACGTTCCGCTTGGACGAGTCCGAGGCCGAATTCCTTAACCATTGCCTTGGTGAAACTATGCCCTGCCACTCCGCAACTATGCGACCACAATATGTCTGGCGCGCAAACGATGATGTTCGTCACATCGCATCCGACATCCAACGCAGCCAGGGTTTGCAACTCTTGCGAATGTGGATCATCCGGTCGAAGCATGTACTCGTAGGACAGAAAGTTATGCAACGAGACGACATCCGTTTGCAGAATGTCGACATGAAGTCCGGTTTGTTGGAAAGGCGTCAGAAACCGCTGCATGGCAGCTTCCTGTATCGCAAGCAAGACGGCACGTCCGCCGTCCACCGGCGCATTTTCAGCGGAAGAACCGAGCACATGGTAGTCCCATGCCAATTGGTCCAAAGGAAAAGGAAAAAGATGGCGAGCCTCGTTTTGGACGACCTTCAATATCTTGGCCGGTTCGGCCGGCGGCAGCTTGAATTGACGTGCAAGAGCCAATCGCCCCGGCAGTGCGACGCAAATTCGTTCCGCTTTCGTATCACGATCTTTCATAAATGCCTTGAGGGCATCGGCAACAAGTCGTTTTTCTTCGATCTCATTGGCCGCGTTGCTCAACGGCTTGGCATAGTCGAACGACAGTGCCGCTTCCACAATCGCCAGTTTTTTGGCATCGTTCCAACTCAGCTTGACGGCTCGAAGCCCGCTCGCGCCGACATCCAAGCCCCAGGCTTTTTTATCCAGCGTAATTTGGGTTTGCATCAAGCTCGAAACGCGATTCCACACGGTTTTATGCCGAGCGGCCATAAGATTTAGTTTGACGGCCGCCTGTTTGATGCCGGCAAGCGCCAGTCCGCAAGCTACCGCAAATCGCCCTGGATTCTGCAAAAGATTGGATGGATCAAGCGTGTCGGCGCAAACAATACGGCGAAATCCCGCGTGCCACTCGACAGGAACGCCGAAAGCGGTATCCTCGGGCGGATTGGCCCAGGCGGTCGGTTCCAACCGCTGTTTTTCATCGGCCTGTTTCCGACGACGTTGCAATTCCTGGCAAAGTTTTCCAAGTGAGGAATTGCTTGTCGCCGTTTTTTCCAATCGCTGGGCAACGGCAATCAATGTTTTGTCGATGACAGGCGCGTTGCGTAGATCCCAAACAAAGCACGACAACTCCGCCGCTTTACATCGCACCTCTTCGGCTTGCGGAGAGCGAAGATGCGGCGAGATTTTTTCGATAAGCTGCAACGCTTCGTCGAATCGCAAATCGGTCAATTTTTTCTCGGCAGCGACAATTAATCGCTGTTGCACGCTCGCCCCCAATTGCTTGGCGTAGGCATGGTCCGGGCGCAGTTCGAGTAATCGTTCAATGAAAGCAGGCATCGCGAGGACTCGCTTTTCGCGGACTGCCGCCTGCAAATCCAATTCCAAACGAGCGATTTCTGTCTTCTGCTCTTCAATTTTATTGACCAGATCCAGCATTGCCGCACTGCGCAAGGGGCGCGGTACGCTTTCGATGATCCGAACCGCGCCATCGCAATCACCTTCCGAAAAACACTGTTCGGCGCGTTGCAGCGCGTCTTCGGCCACGATCTGGCGTCGCGCTTTCTGCGCATTCAGTTGGTCGACAAACTGCTTCGCTTGGTCGACGTAGGGGGCAAGGCGGGGATGGTCGATTTTTGTTGCCTCGGCCAACAATTTGATGGCGTCATCATATCGGCTGACGGACTGCAACTGCCGGCTTTCCTGAAAAATGCTTTCGAGTTGCTTGATTTGTTTTTCCAAGGCACCATGAAGATTCGATCCGCAGGCTCCGCAAAAGCGTTCGCCGGCCGTGCATAGCGTGCCGCAATCGATGCACGGCTCCCAAAGACTCGCTCCGCATTGCGCACAAAATTTTCGCGTGGCGGGATTCGACGAACGGCAGACCGGGCAAGGAAGCGTTGCACCGTGGCCTTTGTCGGTGACGCCGCCCGGCGGCCCATGTTTGGCCCCTCGCCCATGCGCCGGCGTTTGCAGCGTCATGTCGTAGGCGATTTTCTTTTCCGGATCCAACAGGATATCCACTGCTTCCTCCAACTCTCCATGTATTTGCGACCATATTTCGGACGGTGCTTCGTCGCGATGCAATTCCAAAGCCGCGCGCTTGTGCCCGACCGCTTCTCGGATCGTCCCCAGGTCGCTTTCCAATGCGGGGAGATCAAGAATTTGATAAGCCGTGAGCGGCCGCCGCATTTCGCAGACGTTCAGCCATGCTCGATAGGGATCGAACCCCCGGACCATTTCCGCAATCATTGACGTTGTTGTAAGGTGTTGTGTGATGCCGCGGCCCCGCATTCAATCGTCAGTATTTCCACGATTAATTCCTGCTCTTGATCGTTCATTTCAGAAGCCGACGCGGCCTTGGATATAAAAATGTCGGTGGATCGCAGGACGGCGTCGGATTTGTCCGTTGCGATCGTCTCGATCCAAATTCCCCCAGGGAAATAGTGTTCCTGGCATTCAGGCAGTTGACGGCGATAATAGGCGGTTACTTTGGACGGCGTTGTCTTCTGTTCAGTGCGGACATAACGTACTCGCAACGCCGGCGGCGCGGCTATTGCATCGCGCAAGTCTTCCGGCCAATCCAAACGGTATACACCCACGATAGTTGCTCGCGGAGCACGCTTGAAGGTAAGCCCCGCATCGTCATTGTTGCCCGATTTCGAGGCGGCTTGGAACTTTTTGCATATCGACTGCGCGATGCCGCGCGTGAAATCGGCCCATTCTTGTGATGTTTTTTCCTGGCGTTGCTTGGTCTCGCGCGCTTCGTTGATTTTCGCGGCCTTCGTGGATGCCATGAAGCGATTGTCCATCTTGACAAGCTTGTCTCTTCCGTTGCCGGCGGCGGCGGAGTTCTTATGCGGCAACATTTTTAAAATAGCCAGAAAACCAGGCTCTAGAACGGCGGATTTCTGCTCATTCGTCGTCAGCAAGCCTTTGGGGCCTTCCTCCCAATGCTTTTCCAAGAATCGCAACATCGCGGTTCTTATTTCGGGATTCGGCAGCGTAACGGCCATACGCGCCAAACCGCCACCCACCTTTTCGATCGAAGCTTGTGATCGCAATTGGCGTTGGATCGATGCGGCGAGATTGGCGTTCCAGAATAACGAAGCGTGACGTGCTACGGCAGGCGACGCCCCATGCTTCGAAGGGGCGATGCCGAGCAATGTGTCGAGCATGAGGCCGCTTCGCTCGGTCAACCGTGTCTGCAATTCCTCTTGGTCCGCGGGATTCAAGCGGCCGCTTTGATAAAAGAGGATCTGGGCGGGCAAATTTTCCGGTTTGGGATCTTTAAGGCAAGGCCAAAGGCGGTCGAATGTCTCTTGCGAAAAATCAGGTCCAAGCAACTTTTTTGCCAGACGTGTGCGGAACGACTCCGATGCCGCCGCGCGAATTGGTTCGACGGCCGCTTGCCGTAGTTGATTCATGTCGAACGCCGGATGTTCATCCTCCGACACGGAAGACGTATCCAGAAGAAGGTTCAACAGCAATTCCTCGCTCTTCGGATTGGGGCGAGCCAACAACGCCTTCATCGCGGATAAGGCCGTTAATTGAGGAGCAACCGTTTTCAGAGAACCGGTTGCAAGCTGTTCAAGCGTGCGTTGCGCATGGGGCGTGTTGTTAAGGGCCAATGCGGCGATGATTGCCGGCGGCAATTTGTCTGCCGGGTCACTCTCCGGTCGCCGGCCGTTATCTTCGCGATTGCCGCTTAAGAATGGGTCATCGGTAGACGCCTCCAAAAGCTTGGCCAGCAGGATGGCGGCGTTTTCATTGCCGATGAAACGACGTCCGAGATAAGCTACCGCCTCGACCAACCGCGGATCATTGTCTCGTTTGGCGCTATAGTAATCATCCCGCTTCCAGTCGGAAATATCTTCAGGCCGGATTGGTTTTTTGGGCTTGGGCGGGGCAACCGGTAAATCTGCTTCAGCAATTGGTTCCGGTGGTTTGCGAACAGGCGGAGGCGGCGGAGTTTGCGGCTTTTCCGCTTCGGGTGGTTTTGTGCTCGCCGGCTGGGGTTTCGGTTCATTCTCAGCGGCTTTTTCCCTTGCCGCGCGGGCTTCTTCCTCGGAAGGAAAATTCATCGAATTGCCGCATCCGCCGCAACCGCTGATGGTCGTCATGCAAAAACACGTTGCCAGAAGTACTAGGCGAAGCCGTTCCGCTGAACGGCCCGTCATTGTGGAGAATCGCTGACGATTTTTCTGTCTCAAGGAACGGCTGTTCATCCATAACTCCATAGTTCCAACCATTTTCAGCCTGTGCATGGCTTAACATTCTAGCGGCTGGATATTAGAGAATTACTAGCAAATGGTTAGAAAGAAAAGAACTTGGGTTTCTTAACGCCCTTGCAATGATTTCTTTTAAGGCGTAGCCGCTTCATAACTTGATCCTATCACGGAAAGCAAAATTGTCATTCTGAGCGTAGCGAAGAATCTTCCGCCTTTTTGAGATTCTTCGCTACGCTCAGAATGACAAACTGTCACAGAATGACAAACTATCACAACTACGGTAAGCAGAAAAAGAACCGCCTTGGAGACGGGGAGTGTACTCCAAGGCGGTCGGGACGATGGATCGTCTTTTCAAACTTCAACTATTTGGGGAACTCATCGCCCGGGATGACCGTGCCTTCGGCGCGGGTGACCATGGCTCGCATGGCCCGGGGGCTGATTTGCTCGCTCAGGAAGTGAACGCTGCCATCGCTGAAGACCGAATTGCAACCGCCGACGTGGAACGAGAACGGTTCGTCGTTCAGGCCGCAGTTGTTCAACGACCACAAGCAGGTGGTTGGGCCACCGATCGGCAGGGCGTTATTGTTAATATAACGGGTGTAGGGAGTCGTGTTGCTGGACTTCATGACGTTACCATCGGCAACTGTCGCACCAGTGCTGCCGTGCGGGCCGGATACGCCGCTTCCACCGGCGTCAGGATCAGCCCAACGATGGACGGTATGAGCATTCGAAGCTCCGGTATCATCCATTGCTGCAGCGCAATCAGTACTGTCGCCGGCTGTGACAACCTCGCAACCCCAAGCAGTAATCGTGTTGCCGGCGGCATCTTTGACTTCAGGATGAAGTTTCGCGGCGGTATCGGGATAGTGAGACATGGTTCTGTAACCTTGGGTGCCGTGGGTACGACCTGCATCTTCGATGAACATGATCGTATTGCTTGTTCCGTCAACAATTGCGGAAATCGGTGCTGCGGGAACCGCCAAAGCACCGTCTTGACGGTAGGTTTCATTATCCTGCATGCGCTGGCCATACGCCGTGCTTGTCGTATCGCCATTGATGTCGGTATACACCGTGGCGTAATAATCAACCATACCATAACCTCTCGGATCCTTGACAGCGCCCATTGGGTTGCTCGGGCAGACGAAAGTCGGGATCGACTGTCTCGCCGCGGCAACGTTGGCGGCAGTACTACGGTAGGAGCTGTTCATATCGATCCCTTGATAAAGCTGGGCTTGTTCAAGGAACGGCAAAATATGAGTAAATACCGAGTGCTTGTCCATGCGGGTGCCGGCCCGGGCACCTGCGGATTTAGTCATATCAATATAGGTGCCTTCTCCGCCCGAGGGCATCATTTTTTTGGCGGTCTCGAAGTTGAGAGCCGCCAAGGCCATCTGCTTCATGTTGTTCTGGCATTGCATCCGGCGTGCGGCCTCGCGGGCGGCTTGCACGGCGGGCAACAACAGACCAACCAAAATTCCGATAATCGTGATCACGACCAACAGTTCGACGAGCGTAAAACCGTGTAGGGGCCGGCGAAAGCTAGGCTTTCGCTGACTGTAAACACTT
>CAYWGR010000151.1:7456-14426 GCA_964458015.1 uncultured Planctomycetaceae bacterium | reverse complement strand
TGAGCTAAAACATCTTGACTGCTTGGGTATTTCCTTGTTTTTTAACCTGTTTGCTTGTCCTGAGCATTGCAACTCCCCGCGTATGGAATACGGGATTGCTATCGACGAACAAGCCGGACTCTACTCCTCTTGCGACGCCTGAAACCGTTTCCGATGTTCCGACATCGGAATACGCACGGCCGGCGGTATCCGAGGATCTTGTCGCGGAAAAAGAGAAGCCCGTCGATCAGGTTCCTACCGAAAATCTGCCTGCCGACGGTATTAAGCTTGTCGCGGCCGATGTTGCCGCGGATCGTTTAACGGCCGACAGCGTGACGACCAAGGACGAAGAACAGAAATCCTCGGATTTGCAACTCCCCCAGTTGCCTTCGCCTGATTCGCTTGCCGAAAATAGCAAAGCGGCCCTGCCTCTGGAACAAAAGACCGAAACGCCCGAGCAACCGGCCTTGGAAGGACCGAAACCGGTAGAGCCTGCCAAAAAAATCGGCACGGAAGCGGTCCCGGTGGAAAAACAAGAGAAAATTCCCGAGCCCGAAAGCAAGCCGGCCGAGCCCAAGGAGCCCGTTAAGGAGCCGACCGACCCGATCAAGCGTTTGCCGGCGGTGGTGGCCAATTTGCCTTCGGCGGTGCGCAACATTTTGCAAGATGATGTAAGGCCGGCAGGCGAGACGTTCTATCCAGACACCAATCAGCCCCATCCGCTTTCCAAAATGACGCCTCCTCGCAAAGAAAGCGAGGAAACCAAGCACCAACCCGAGGAACTCTCGTGGCAGGTTCCGGAATCGCTGCTGGAAAGCTTAAGGAGCTTGGCCTCATCATCCTCGACGAAGAAATGGGCGAACGAAACAATTCGTCAGGTGCGAGCCTTAGGGCCCGCGATTGCCGGCGGTTCCGACGAAGCGATTGCCATCTTGGAACGGCTGACCGTTTTGGATCGCCAAGCGACGCAAATCGCAAAAACCATTCCCGACCGAAAACTGGCGCAAAAACTGAGTCGAACCGCCTTCGCCTTGGGACGCAGGATCGATATTTGGCAGGAAATCGCCCGCCTGGGCGTGCCGCAATCGGTTGACATGAGCATGACCCCGGAAGTAGAGCCCGAAAAACTAGCACAATGTCTCAGGGCCATTACAAAAATTACCGGCAACTCGGACGAAGGAAAGGCCTGGTGCGACTACTTGATGGTCGATGCGTTGCAAAAACTGTCGCAACGTCAGCCGTCGGTCGAAGATCGTGCCGCGCGACAAACGGCCCAGCAGGCGTTGGCACGATTGACTCAAACGCCGTTGACGCCCCATCAACAACAGTTCGTCGTCAGCAAACCGGTGATAGCCTTGCGCGATGAATTGCGCCGCTGGGCAGCCGAGCCGATCGGGACTGCCGCCGTCCTGCGCGATATCGAAATCTACGAACGCTCCGGCCTGCCGAGCGATGCACGTCGTTTGGCCGAGGATTGCCAGTTTTTGGCCGTTTCCCCGAACGAAGGCCGTCGCCGTCTGGCCGAGCGAATTGATATGCACTATCGCAATGCCAGCTTGCGCATCGCCGTCACCGAAGAACTGCTGAACAAGCTGATTCCCGAGCAGAATATCGAGTATGCCCCGGTGGATGAAACGGTTTTGGGACGTCCGACGCGCGGCGAACGCTTGATGGCCACGGAGCTTTCGTTGCGCATGTTGCCGGATCCAAAGCGAGTGCTGCTCGCGCTCGAAGTGCGCGGCGAGATCGTGTCGGAAACCACTTCGGAAGCAGGTCCGGCCACGTTCCACAACGATAGTTCATCGCGATATGTCGCGAGAAAACCGCTTGAAATCAACATGCGCGGAATCACCGTCTGGCCGGTGGAAGTGAACGTCGAAAATGATACGCAACTGACCGGCATCAACACGCCGTTAGACCCCATCCCGGTGATTAGCTCGTTTGCCCGTGCCGCGGCCAAGGCCGGGCTGGATCAAAACCGTGCGGCGGCTTCGGCAGAAGTGAAGCAGAAAATCGCTGCACAAGCCAGCGAACGGATCAATGCTGAAACCCGCGAGCGGTTGGCCAAGGTTGTGAATCAGTTGAATGAACGAGTGTTTGATCCGTTGAATTCCTTGTCGCTCGATCCGCAAATGATCTCGGGCGAAACAACGGCCAAACGGTTTACGATGCGGCTGCGATTGGCCGGCGAAGATCAGTTGGGAAGCCACACGCCCCGTCCGCAGGCGCCCTCCGACAGTTTGGCCAGTGTGCAGATTCATGAATCGGTCATTAACAACGGCATTCAGCGATTGCTGCTCGATGGCCGCACATTTACGTTGCCTGAACTTTCGGAACATATCGCTTCGCGGCTGAATCGACCGATCGCTTGGGAAATCAATCCTGAAAACGCCGACGTGAAAATCACTTTTGCCGAAAAGGATTCCATCGTCGTGCGATGCCAGGAAGGCCAGGTGGTTTTGACGCTTTCCATCGCGCAGTTGAGCAAGGCATCGCGGAAGTGGAAAAACTTTCAAATCAGGGCGTTTTACAAGCCCGAGGTCAGCGGCCGCTCGGCCCAACTCGTGCGCGACGGCGTCATTCACTTGATCGGCCAGCGGTTGAACACCAGCGCACAGATTGCATTGCGAGGCATCTTCTCGCGTGCGCTGTCGAAAAACAACGCCTGGAACCTGTTGCCCGAACCAATCACGAAAGAGCCCAAACTTGAATACGCCGCAATCACTCAGTTCGTCATCGACGACGGTTGGATCGGCATTTCCCTCGGCCCCAAGCCCATTACCGCCTCCCGTCGCACGCGCGTGATGAAATAGAACGGGACGACGTTGCCGCAGTCGCGTTGTTTTATTCGGCGAACTCGACGTGCGCCGTCATGTAAGGAAGCAGTTTATCTGTGCCGGCCGAGTTGGATATCGTAATCACGACGGTATAGACTACCGTATTCTCAATCATCGTGGCATTTTGCCGGATTTGCTTCACATTGCCTTCAAAAACCTTGCCAGGAAAGGCAGCAATTGTGAATCGTACCGGCTGTTGCAGATGAATTCGACTGATATCTGCTTCGTTCACAGATGCCCATATTTCCAGTTTTGAGATATCTGCGATTAAAAAGAGGCTAGGCACATTGGGACCGGCATTAGCCAATTGGCCGACATTCGCACGGCGGGCAATAACGACGCCTTTGATAGGTGATTTAAGCGTCGTGTAGCTGAGATTAAGCTGGGCCGCCTTCAAATCGGCTTTTTTCTTAGCGAGCGAGGCTTCTGCTGCGGCGACGGATGCCTTGGAAAGCTTGAATTGATACTTCGCTGCGATGTATTCCGGCTCCTTGATCATTCCCTTTTCAACCAGGCTTTCAGCACGTTTCCACTGGACTTCGGCCAGTTCCTGCTTGATTTTTTCTTGGGCCAATTCCGCTTCCGCAACCAGGCAACCGGCTTGCTCTTGTTCTACATGAATGGTGTAGGGAACATTATCGAGTTGAGCGAGAACAGTGCCGACATCAACTACCGATCCGTAATCAATTGTCTTGTTTTTGGCACCAGAGTCGGTGCCAAGGCTCACGATTTTATCAGACAGTTGCGAGCAGACATCCGCCACATTAACCGGTTCAATCGTTCCCTCAGCAACGACTTTCTTGGCAGAACGGTTGGCTGCGGCCTTTGCAGAACGATTGCTTGGCGTAGTTGGTTCGGCTGAATTGATTTGTGAAGGGGCAATGCCGACAGACAGAAGCAGGATCGCAAGCCAAGAGGCTTTTTTCATGATCGTTCCCTTGAACTTCACGCAAGAGATCTACCCTGAAGAATATACGCTACCCATCAACCCGGATTTCAAGAATCTCGAACCGGAGTTTTCCTTGGGGAACGTCGATCTCGACCTGAGCGCCTACCTTTTTCCCGACGAGACCTTGGGCCAGAGGGCTTGTGATAAGAATTCGACCCGTGTCGTAATCCTCTTCGCCGGCGCCGACAAGCGTAAACTCTTCCTCGTCGTCAAAGTTGAGGTCTTTCACACGGACCGTCGAGCCGAAAGCCACTTCGTCCTTCGGAAACTGCATCGCGTCCATCAACACGGCACGCGAGAGCTTGTCTTGCAGCAAATTGATCCGGGCTTGCATCATGCCCTGGCTTTCCCGCGCGCCGTGATACTCGGCATTTTCGCTCAAATCACCTTCCGCCCGGGCTGTGGCCAGCCGTTCGAGAATTTTCGGCATTTCAACCGACTGAAGATGTTCGAGGTCGGCTTTGAGCTTGTCGAACCCAACTCGGGTCATGGGAATGCGTTCAGACATGATGGACCTGCAACAAAAAAAACGCGACCCTCCATGATTGGGGGTCGCTATCTCGGTTCAAGCAATGGATCCAAATAACTAACTATAACACACCAGTGGAGCGGAGGAGGGTCGAACTCCCGACCTCTGCATTGCGAACGCAGCGCTCTCCCAACTGAGCTACCGCCCCCAATGGTTCACATTACATGTGAGGAATGGACCCCCACACGACGACTAAGCCACCATTTTACGAACTCGATTCTGGTTCCGCAAGCGGGGGCGGATCCTCGGCAAACGCCGCCCGGGCAGCGGCCACAAACCCCGCCACGGCGGCCGGATCCTTCCGGCCGGGGCTCCATTCCACCCCGCTCGAAACATCCACCGCCGCCGGCCGCATGGCCCGAATGGCCGTAGCCACGTTTTCAGGTGTTAAACCACCTGCCAGTACCAACGGCGGCATACCTTTTTCGCGTAAATACGCTTGTGCGGCCGCCCAGTCGGTTTTTTCGCCTGTTCCGCCGTAAGTGCCCGATTTCAGGGCGTCGAACAGCACAAAATCAGGTCGGCAATGGTGCAAACTGCACTGGGCGAGATAGCTCAAAACAGGAGCAAGCCCCTCCGATCCCAGGCGAAACGCCCGCATGATCGGCCTCGGGGCCACGGCCGCCAGATATTCCGGCGGTTCGTCGCCGTGCAACTGAATAACATCCAACGCCAGGGCGTCAAAAATCCGAGCCGCTTCGTCGGCCGGGGTATTTACAAAAAGCCCCACCTTGATGATCTGACTCGGAATCGCCTGGATGATTTGCTGTGCAGTCTCGACGCTGACATAACGCGGGCTGCGGGCGTAAAAATTCAGCCCGATGGCGTCGGCCCCCGCTTGGGCCACCGCCGTTGCATCCTCAAGGCTCGTAATACCGCATATTTTGATCTGAAACATCGCACATCCATCTTTGCCCATTATCAGGGGGCTGGCAAGGGCCTAATAAGCTAATTTAGCCGGGAGCTAACAACTCCCGGAATGTGTCCGGATTGCACAGCAGTTTTAGTTTAGCCGGGAGCTAACAGCTCCCGGAATGTGTTTGGATTGCACAGCAGTTTAGCGGCCGCCGGTACGGCGGCCCTACCGCCAAATCGCCATACCGATGGCAACTAAACAACACAGCTTATCCAACTTGACCATAAAAAATTACTGTCCCCATCAGCATCCCAACCCGTACTTTGAGGGTCGCGGCATATTGTTTCAAGCTTGAGCCCCGCCTAAGACGAAGTCGAGCTAAGGAGCATGGTCGGCCCACCGGGGATCGCATGATGGCTTGGTCGTGGAATTACACATCGAAAATCGTTCGGCCGAGATCGACCCGGCATACCCCGCTGTTGCCTTGTCTGCTGGCTTTTGCCGCAACAGCCAGTTTGATCTACTACTGGGGCGGCACAAAGGAAGTTGCATCCCAAGGCCGGCCTATCTATTCCGCTACGGCCTTCGTGGTCGAACCTTCCGACAAAACGCTGACCGAACAGTTCCGCATCCCGATAACCTACACCGATCCGGATCCCGATTATGCCAAGGAAGCGGTCGATGCAATGGCCAACTGTTATGTCGTGGATCGACTCCGGGAATCGAACCAGCGGGCGGAATGGAAACTACGAAAGGCTCGAACGATCGTTGAATCGGCCAAGCAAGATCTGATCCGAAGCGAATCCGAGTTTCAACAGTTTCAGCAGAGGATGGCCAAGAAAGCCGTAAAAGCCCGCGATGAAAAACCTCGCGCCCAAACGCCGGCAATGGCGGATAATCCACGATGGATCGATTTGGATCTTCAGCTTTCGGAATTGGAACAGCGTCGCGAAAAATTGCTCTTGGATCGTACCCCGTTGCATCCTTCCGTCGTTGATCTCACCTCGCAAATCAACGATCTCAAAGGCCAAATGGCCGCCATCCCGCAAAAGATACAGTCGAATGAAAAGCCTGCGGATAACATAAGCCCGCAAACCGCAGAAACAACGCCGGCCGACAATGCCCGCACAAAACAGGATCACGAAAAAATCTTGGCGCTGACTGCCGCCGTGGAAAAAGCTCGCAAATCGCTTGCCGCGGCCGAAACGGCTGCGCATGCTCTTCAAGACCACCAAGTTGCCCCGCAATATGCGGTCGTCGATGCAAAGGCCGAAAGAATCACCCCCATGCAGCCCAGTGACCGACGGCAGTTGCTCTGGACCACGCTCGTGGCCGGTGTCCTGATGGCCTTCGGCGTTGGCTCAATCTCGACCGGCATCACCATCGAGCCGGTTGCAGCCAATGCGGCCCAAGTGCAGGCAGACGCCCACATGACCGTCATTGGTGCGATGCCGGCAGAAGATCCCATTGCCGACCCCGTTAAGCTCAGCCGTCGGCAAATGCGCGACCGTCAGGCATTGATGGCCATTGGCTTGCTGTTGATGGCGGCATGTCCGGCCGTAGTGCTTTGGGGAACCCTCGGGATCTAGTCGCCCGCCGAAATATCCTGCGGAATCGCTGTAAATCGCCTCTTTTTGCCATATTCGTGGCGTCCCTTCTTACCTACCCGGCCCAAACTTTCTGCCGAGGAAACTACTTATCCATTAAGCTGGCCGATGCCGAATGGATGGAGTGGGGTATAGTTTTTTCCGGGCCGAGATTATCTAGCCCGGACAGGTAATCCAGGACGATTAGGCGATGTACGACGGCTGCTTCGGACC
>CAYWGR010000151.1:0-7446 GCA_964458015.1 uncultured Planctomycetaceae bacterium | reverse complement strand
GACCGAATAAACGACCGTTCGTTTCGGTTCCACGAATTGATCACTATTTTGCCGCCACCGCGATTGAAAATGCACGTACCAACTTGGTCCGTTGCATCGAACGCGGCGAAGGGGCCGGGCTCATCATCGGTCCCTCAGGCACAGGCAAGACATTGCTCTGTTTGCTTCTGGCCGAACAATTTCGCGGTTCCTTCCACGTAGTCATGCTCCATAGCGGACGCCTCAGTTCGCGCCGTGCATTGTTTCAAGCGGTTTTATATGAATTGAACAAGCCCTATCGCGGCATGGACGAAGGTGAACTGCGTCTGGCCGTGGTCGATTACTTGATGGCCGACGAAAGCGAAACGCGCGGCATTATTTTGTTGGTCGATGAAGCGCATACGCTGCCGTTGCGATTGATCGAGGAATTGCGCCTGCTGACCAATTTGGTGCGCGGCGATCAGCCGTTGGTAAGACTTGTTTTGGCCGGTAATCCGATTCTAGAGGAACGCTTTGCGAGCCCGAAACTCGATTCGTTCAGCCAGCGATTGGCCGCCCGATGCTATTTGGAATCGTTGAACCGCACCGAAAGCCGCGAGTACATCCAATCGCAAATCAACAGGACCGGCGGACGGGGTGAACTGGTTTTCCCGGAAGAATCGTGTGATAGCGTTTTTCAAGCCACGAACGGCGTCCCGCGATTGATGAACCAGTTGTGCGATCATGCTCTGTTGTTGGCCCAAGTAGCCGGACGGCAACGCATCGAGCCCGCCCATGTTGCCGAAGCGTGGAGCGATCTCCAGCAGTTGCCTACGCCTTGGACCGGCGAATCCAAGAGCGCCGAACCCTCGGGCGGCGGCGTGATTGAATTTGGATCGCTCGAACCGGAGCCTGAATCTGTGTCGAGCGATCCGGAAATGACGGCTTCGCAGCCTTCGTTGCGGATCTCGTCGGAAGAAGAGGAGCTTGAATCCCACGAAGGCGAGCCGGACCAACAAATTCATCGCATCGAGCAACTATTGGCCGAGGTGGACGAAGATTTTCAACCGGCCGGCTCGATCGGATGTGAAGTGGAGCTGAATTTCGAGCAGGCATCGCATCCCTTCGAGGAATCGTTCGAACACGAAGAGGTCGTGGCCGATCGCTACGGTCTAGCCCTGCCGACGCCCCAACCAATCGAGGAGCGGTCCTCGGTGTTGCAGAAAAAGGTCGAAGAGGCGGAACCGGTCGTATCCGTCGCTTTCGAAACGCCCTTGGCCGAGATTGCCGCTCTGGAACCGGATTGGGCTCTCGCCTCCGCACCTGTTGCGGTGTCAGAGCCTTATCCTGCTCCCGAAGAGAAGCCGGCAACTAGACAGGCGATCCCGACAGCCGCAACGTCGCCCAAAAAGCCAACGCCACATCGCGAGTATCGACAACTATTCGCCCGACTGCGCCGAGGTTAAGCGATCATGGGGCACCTACCAGTTTCTTTGCAGCAGACCGATCTCTACGGCCCCTCGCCGCCGGTGATTTTGCCTATTGCACGAAACGCCAAGACTAGCAATGCGCCGTCAGGTGCGACCAAGACGCCCTCGGCCAAAAATGCTGGATTGCTCCAAAAGTTCGCCTTCCCTGCTTTGGCGGATCCTAGTGAAAACCAACCTCTCCACCAATCGCCCAAGGCCCTTTGGCCGAATCCAATCGACACCGAGACAGCCCAAGCCAGTGCCGAGATTGCCGAGGTGTTGTTGCACTTAATGCCGTTGGATCATCCGAAAGTCGTCGCAATCACAAGCCCCGCCGATGGTGACGGCAAAACAAGCTTCATCCTTGGCCTTGCGCCGCAACTGGCATTGCGAATCTCGGGCGAAGTGTTGGCCGTCGATACGAATTTCCACCAGCCGGATCTTTCGTCGCGAATTACGTTGCCGGAAAACAAAACCGCCGATCCCACATCCATTATCTATCCGACGAATCATGCGCGACTAAGTGTAATGCCCGCGCCCCATGCAGGCGAAACGGTCCACTGGCAAAAGGGGCCAGGCGGCTCGCGGCCCATTCTGCCGCAACCTGGGCCGCCCTACTTGCGGTCGCATCAATTTTGGGTTGAAGATTTGCGGGAAGGCTGGTCGTTGACGCTGTTGGACATGCCCTCGCTCGCCCATGCCGAAACGGCCCCCTTGGCCTGCTGTTGCGACGGCGTGCTCCTGGTCGTCCGCTTAGGCCGCACTTCCCGCCGCGCCGTTGCCGAAGCATCACGCCTCATCCGAAGCTCCGGCAGCCGATTGCTAGGCTGCGTGACGGTCGGATGATTTCTATTCGAGAATCTCGACCAAGATATCCGGGAAGCTTCGCAGCCTAACATCCGAGGTTAGAAATCGTTCGCAACCGCTATTCATGGCCGCAGCCAAATGCAGGGAATCCATAGGCCGAAAACCATATCGCGCGCGTATGACGGCTGCTCGATCGCACACGGCAGCGGTAATCGAAGCTACGTCAACATCATCCGAATCAAAATATGCGTTGAATGCGGATAAGGTGATGATGTCGTTAAGCCGTAAAGGCCGCACGCTGCACTCCATCCGTACCAAATCGCTGACCACCAACCGCTGTTTCTGGGCGATCAGGTTCTGGATATAGTGAGCCGCGATTGTACCGAGATCTGGCGTTCGTTCAATCAGGTAGATGACGACATTGGTGTCAAGATAAACGGCCAAGGCCTTCACCCCTACTTGCGTTGAGGTTGTTGTGCGATCGATTCGATACTCTGCGTCCGATCTTCGTCCGCATTCCGCATGGCATTGATTTCCGCGTCAATTTCGGCGGCGGTTCGACCTACTAGCCCTTGGGCTTCACGTTGAGCCCAAATATCCTCCAGTACGCGGAGGGTTGGTTTTTGTTCCGAGATTGTCACGGATCGAACGGTCACAGAGACCGGCCCCGGAGGAAGATTAACTTTTTCTTCAATCTGCAACGTTCCATCGGCTTGAATCCGTCCGTGCAGAACTAAAGATTGGGTATTCATGATTATGACTCCAGACTCGAACCGCATCCCCACCTCTAGTTTACTACGACATCGGCAATCATCCTAGAGGACAAGGATACCGTAACGGATTTTGGTGGTTTATCCGCAAATCGCAAAATCCACAATAGTATAGCCGGGAGCTAACAGCTCCCGGAATGTGTGCGGATTGCACAACCGTTTAGCTCCCGGAATATGCTCGGATTGCACAACCGTTTAGCGGCCGCCGGTACGGCGGCCCCGTTGCCAAGCTAACCCGGTAGTTGCTAAACAACACAACTTATCCAACTTGACCGGGAGATATTACCGCACCCAGGGCTCACCAACGTTTTTTGGCCGTTTTAGAAGAAACCATATTCATCCCGCAAACCGCTCTGCCTGACCAACGATATCCAAGCCTACCCGCCTGCTCCAGGCCGCCAAGAGACGGCGGAAAACTTCGCCGGGCTGCCCCGAACCGATCGGTCGGCCGTTGAGTCGCGTTACCGGCAGCAGGCACATCGATGTACTAGTCAGCAACACCTCGTCGGCCCCGGCCACGTCGGCAAGGGGGAGATCACGCTCGCCGACGGAAACGCCTTCTTCGTGGGCAAGCTCGACAACCGTCGCCAAGCTGATGCCATGAAGTATTTTCGCCGATGGCGGCATCAACAAACCTTCGCCGGCACGATAGATCAACAAACTGGCTGTCGATGCTTCCGTCACCAATCCATTGCTGTCCAAAAGCAACGCACGCGCGCCGGGTTCCTTCGCGGTTGCTTGCCGGTCGGCCAGATAATAGTGCATCCGGCTGCGGCATTTCAATTCACGCGGCCAGCATTGCGGAGAGACTTGCTCCACCTCGGTCGTAACCAACGATTGGCCCACGCGGTATTTCGCGGCCCAATGATGAAACGGCAACGTATAC
Source organism: uncultured Planctomycetaceae bacterium (assembly GCA_964458015.1). Lineage (GTDB taxonomy): Bacteria > Planctomycetota > Planctomycetia > Pirellulales > Thermoguttaceae > CAYWGR01. The sequence goes on along the minus strand of CAYWGR010000151.1, from coordinate 3,556 downwards.
GTATGCAGACAGACTGCTGGATGGATAGGGCCCCGCGCAAATGTCGGATATTCGCCGGGTGTGACGAAAATCGACAATCCCAAATCGCTTCCGGCAGGCAGCAAAGGGTGATTGCGCAAAACTAGCTCGCGCGATGTCTCGCCCAACTCATCCAACGACATTCCCGGATCCAGTCCGATGATTTCCAGCGAACGAGCCAATCGAGCCAGATGATCGTCAAGCCGAAACAGCTTGCCCGCGAACGTTCGCACCTGTTCGGCCACCGTCACGCCCAACACAAATCCCGCATCGCCTACCGATACGGTTGCGGCGGACGCCGGAATCCATCGGCCGTTGAGAAATGCAACTGGTTCAGACATTTCTATTTAGCCGGCGCGTCTAAAAAAGTATAGCGGGGCCATTGGCCGCAATTGTCAACGGCCGAACAATACAACTGCCAACTATGACGCACGCCGACAGCGGGTGCTACATCGATAAGCCGGATCTTCGATGGGTCGGTAACACCCTGAGGTCCGATCGAGCCCATGGCTTGCATTGCACCGCAACCGTCGATGCGGGGATAACGCCGCAACACGATATCGTTACCGTTGCAGGTGATCAATAATCCTTCCGTCATCGACAATGCTAAATCGTGACAACCGCCCGCCGCAAGACAGTCGGCATCGACCGCCCCGGCCAATAGCACGGCGCGAACCGAGTTGCGCTTTCCGCCGGCCCAGGCTTTCGTCGTATTCTCAGGCAATAAATAACCGGCCAATTCGCCGCCGGCCAATAGATGCAGAGCCCCCGTGATGATCCGTGGGCCAAAACTGTGCCCGACAAGGCTCACGCGCACGCCCGGTTGAACGTGATTGAGCCAATGGGCCAAATGAACGCTCTCGCCGTTGCAGTCATCGGCTTTCAAACGAAAATCAGCGGTCAATCGACGGCAAACCCGGTCGGCGGGCCACGACCATATCACAAAGCGAAACGGCCGCCCGCACGATGCCGCGCGTATCAAATCATAGGCGTACCAAGCTTTATACACCGATTGCTCAAACGTGGTGAGATTGCCCGGGATGAACACCACGGTCGGTTCCGACTCCCGGTCGGTCGCATGAAAACCCTTCGCGTCGGCCGATTGCCAGCGGCCTTCCTCGTCAAGTTGCCAATACCGAAAATCCTTCGAGTCGTTCGACTCCTCGCATAGCGAGGCGTTGCGCGTATCGACGAGCCAGATTTGCCGCGACGCATCGGCGGCGTCGAGCCGCGAGCAGACGTTGCTCGCCATCAACGCCAAAACAACGAAAGTGCAGGGAATTACGTATCGGGGAATGTCGTGCTTCATTATTCCAAGGTAGGTAATGTGGCGGGAAGCAATATATTTTTCCAAATCATCGCATTCGCGAAGAAACGCAGAGTTCGCCCCTTCTCCCCATAATTGTACCCCATAATCCGCATTCGTGCGAGGTGTATCGGCAACATCCATGTTTCCAGAAAAACTCACGTGTTTCATTTGCACATCATCAATCCTGGTGTAGAGTTTCCATGACTGAAGCTTTGCGAAGGCATGTTATACCAATTTCACCTTCAATAGCGATTCGCCGCGCGTTGATCCTACGGAAAAACACGCCGTTCGAGTCATAATAAACAAGCTATTTCTAGGTGGAAACCGTATTTCCGTTTAGATGGGAGAAACGAGGAATGAAGAGGTTATTAATTCTAGCGGTTTTAGGGATGCTGATGACCGGCTTGACAGGTTGCCGGTTCATGGAGTGTCTATTCCGTGGTCCGGCGTGCCAGCAGCAACAGCAAGCGCCGACGACGGTGATCGCCAGCCCCTGCGCAAACCCCTGTGAAACCCCCTGCAGCAGCCCCTGTGCCACGACGACCGTCGTGACCCCCGGCCCGGAAACCACCTATACGCCGGCGCCGACTCGCTGAACGATAAGGAGATCCCCACCATGAAGCGATTAATGATTTTGGCCGTATTGGGCATTTTACTGAGCAGCGCGGCGGGATGCCGCATTGCCGAATGCTGGAAGTATGCTTGGAACTCGCGGTTCCATCCCCAACAACAACAGCAAACCGTTGTCGTTGCCGAGCCCGCCTGTGTCGTCACGGATACGTGCGTCAGTCCGTGCGATACTCCGTGCGCGGCGCCCGCGATTACGCCTACGCCCATTCCGGCCCGCTAACCACGCGAAACAATGTTCATCGCGCGTCGGCCGCGGCCTCCTGAACGCAGCCGACCGCGATGGACGCCGGACAAGAGTGCCCTTGCCACCAGCGCTTCACACGCAATAGTTGCGTGCGCAACGCCGGCAAGGGGAAATGGCTGAATCGCAAGATCGGCAGCAGGCGGGTCTGAAAATACCGCTTGCTCTCGAACGAGCCGGCGCCCATATCATACAGATGATCTCCGCGCGCGAAGCTGTCGCGCAGCGTATACGCCAGCAATATGTTGCCGGCGCCTTGCCGGCAGCGTGCGGCATCAAATCCCCGTCGCAGACCGTATAAATAGCCGTGATGGTGATAGCCGTACACAAAGGCCGTCGGCACGCCGTCGATGGATAACAGGTTCAGATCAACGTTGCCCAACGCTGCCGCGGTTTCATGGCATTCTCGAAAAAATCCACGCACCGATTCGTGCGAAAGCGTGGTGCCGTCGGTCGCGGAACCCTGCCAGCTTCGCTGTGCGATTTCTTCGCAAGCATCGTAGAGATCCCAGCGAGGCGAACCTTCGCCTTGCGCTGATCCCAGGGGACGATAACGCAAGTAGGTAATTTCGCCCTGCTCGGCAAGTTGACGTTCGGCATGACGAAACCGGCGCAACCACGCGCCTTTGCGCGATTTCCAATACGATTCCCATGTTCCCGTCAAATCCACTACGGCCGCTTGATCGCTAACCGTTGGAAATGCTTGAAAACCGGCCGCGAGCATTGCTCGTTGGGCCATTTCTGGATCCGTGCCCGGAGCGCCTTGCCAACGTAGTTCCAAAATGTCCCAGTCGCGCCGTGTTTTTCGCAGGTGGAGCAAACCCGCTTCAAGCGTTCTCTCGGGTGTAGGCCCCAGCGGCCCGTAGAACGACCCCCAATCGTGCAAAGGGAATGTGAGCGTCCGAATGGTGCCCACATGCGTCTTCTCGCGCCGGATCACCAACGGCACGATGCCGATGAGCTGGTCCGAGTCTCGAACCAACAACGCCCGCAACTTTTGATCGTGGCCAAAGTGTCGCCAATAGATTTCCAGCCAATCGAACGAATGGAAAAACGATGCGCCAACCGTTTGGGCAAACAAAGACCCCCACTCTTGGCGTATCCCCGCCAGCCGCTCGATCTGGTTGATTTCTTCTACTTGAAGCATAGGCAAGTCTAGGTTACGGGCGGGTACGGTAAAAGATTGTGGCGGCTTGTCAGCAGACCGCAAAAATCACAAACCGCATAATCCCCAACAGTCTAGCCGAGAGCTAACAGCACCCAGAATGTGTGCGAATTGCATAAGTCTAGCCGGGAGCTAACAGCACCAGGAATGTGTGCGAATTGCACAACAGTTTAGTTTAGCCGGGAGCTAACAG
>CAYWGR010000150.1:0-14587 GCA_964458015.1 uncultured Planctomycetaceae bacterium | reverse complement strand
GGTCGGCGGCGTGTGTTTGATACCATAAGCTACGACGGCACAGGGAGGTGCCCTACGACGCCGCCGGTTACAATACAGCCGGCGGCGTCGTTTTTTTTGGTCATTGCAAGTTACGGGGATGCTCGCAGGCGGGTCACTTGACCCATGGTTCCGGTTGGGGGAAAATCATGCGAGTTGTTTTTCAATGCCTCTGCGGCATGAGGAGCCTCGGTTGTGCATAAGCTTTTTTTCTTTGCATGTCTTGCTATGGCAGGAATACTCGGCACTTTGGCGCGCTATGGCCTGGGCGGATTCATTCAAAGCCGTAACGAAACACTGTTTCCCTGGGGAACCATCGTCATCAATCTTTTGGGATGCTTGTTGTTTGGTCTCGTTTGGTCGGGCTCCGAGCGTTGGTCTATCAGCGGTGAAGTCCGTTCGATCATTTTGATCGGGTTCATGGGCGCATTCACCACCTTTTCGACGTATATTTTTGAAACCGAACGGTTGCTGCACGATTCGCAATGGCAGCTTATGTTCGGTTACTTTGCGATTCACAATATCGGCGGATTGGCGGCGATTTTGATTGGATTGCGAGTGGGGCGATTCTTGTAGAAAGCTTCATGTCGCGTGCATACGCGAGGAGATCATTCCATGCAACTGCCTGAAGAAGCCGAACTGCTGCGGGTCTTCATCGGCGAAAGCGATCGTTACGAGGGTCGGCCGCTTTACGAGACCATTGTCTTGGAGGCTCGCCGACGGGGCATGGCCGGCGCCACGGTCTTGCGCGGCATTATGGGCTTCGGGGCCGATAGCCGGATGCATACCGCAAAGATCCTGCGTCTTTCCGAGGATTTGCCGATTGTCGTGGAAATCGTCGATAAGCCGGATCGCATCGAGGAATTTCTGCCTGTTTTGGAGCCCATGATATCGGAAGGTTTGGTCACGCGCGAGCGTGCCCGGGTGTTGATGTACCGCACGAGTTCCACGATGAAGAAGGCGTAGGCTGGAACGGCTGAGTCGAATGACATTCGTCAACTTATCATTACTGGCCGGAAGCGCGCTCGTGGCGGTGCCGATTATTCTGCACTTGATCATGCGCCGGCGGCCGACGCTTATGGAATTTCCCGCGCTGCGGTTCATCCAGAAGCGGCATGACATGAATCAGCGCCGATTGCAGTTGCGGCATCTGTTGTTGTTATTATTGCGGGCGGGAGCCATTGCATTGTTGGCGTTTGCATTGGCGCGGCCCAGCATGAAATTGGGCGGAGCCGTCGGAAGCCAGGAGGCGCCCGTGGCGGCGGCGTTGGTATTCGATGCCGCGCCGCGCATGGAATATCGCCACGAAAATCAAACGCGCTTGGAAGCGGGCCGCGACCTGGGCCTTTGGCTTTTAGCCCAATTGCCCGACCAAAGTGAAGTGGCCGTCATGGATACGCGATTGGGCGCGACGGCGGCGTTTCAGGCCGACCGCGGCGCAGCCCGCGAACGCATCTCGCGTCTGGAGACGGTGGCCAATTCCCAGCCGTTGCCGTCGGCCATCGACAGCGCCGTGAAGCTTCTGCGGGAAAGCGACAAGGAGCGCAAAGAGCTTTATGTTTTCACGGATCTTTCGCGCGGCAGTTGGCCCGAGGAGCAGGCGGCCAAACTTCAGCAGCAACTTGGCGAAATCGGCGATTTAGGCGTCTATGTGATCGATGTCGGCGTGGCGCAACCGACCGATTATGGGCTGGGCGAGATGCGGCTATCGGGCGATGTGCTATCGAATCGAAGCACGCTGACGGTCGAGACGGCGCTGTCGTGCATCGGAGTTGCCGCGCCGCGCGTCGTTGAATTGTATTTGCAGGATGCTGATCGAAAACCGCAGAAACGCAGCGAACAAAGCTGCGAGGCCGTGCCGGGCGAGCTTCGGTGGAATTTCACGTGGGCGGACTTGAACCGGGCACCCACCAGGGGTTTTTGCGGATCGTTGGTCAAGACGGATTGGCGGCCGATGACACCCGTTACTTTACCGTGGCCGTGCGTCCGGCGTGGCGCGTGTTGGTGGTTGCGCCAAAGCCGTCGGAAAGCTATGCCCTGTTTTTGACCGAGGCATTGGCCCCCAGCGTGTTTCGCAAACGCGGTCAATCGCGATTCGATTGCGATATCTGCGACCAGAGCGAGTTGGGCAAACGACAGCTTGCGGATTACGCCGCCGTCTGTCTTTTGGATCCCAAGCCTTTGCAGCCTGCGACGTGGAAGCGATTGGCCGACTATGTGGCCGAGGGGCACGGCGCAGCCATTTTCCTGGGGCGTAATGCTCAGCCGATCGATTCGTTCAATGCCGAGCAAGCACAGGAGTTGTTGCCCGGCAAGCTTTTACGTCAGGCACGACGACCTGACGGTGATTTGCATTTGGCTCCGCGCGATTATCAGCATCCGATCCTGACCGCCTTTCGGGGGCAAGCCGGCGGGATCCCCTGGGAGGCTTTTCCGGTGTTCCGCTATTGGGAACTCGATCAGCCGCAGGCGGGAGCAAGCGTCGTGCTGCCTTATAACGACGGCCGACCGGCGATTTTGGAACGCACCGTGGGCCGGGGGCGCGTTTTGGCGATGACGACGCCTGTTTCGGATCGGCCGAACCAAACGCCTTGGAACCTTCTGCCGGTCGGCGAAGCGTGGCCCTTTTTGATCTTGGCCAATCAGATGATGTCGTATTTGGTCGGCGGCAGCGATCAACAGTTGAATTATTTGGCGGGCCAAACGGCCGTCCTTCCGCTTGACGACTCGCAGCGACGTGCTTTCATGCTGTTTACGCCGGGCGGAATGAGTTTTCCCATCGCGGCCGATCTCAAACGCCGCGAGTTGGCTATCACAACGACTGATCAGGTGGGCAATTATCGGTTACAGTCGGGCGGCGCCGGTGGTGTGGATCTTGGGTTCAGCGTCAATTATGCTTTGGACCAGACGCGGCTTGACCGACTGACGGACAAGGATTTGGCGGGCGTGTTTGGCTCGGTGAAATATCGTTTGGCCCATACCCGCGAGCAAATCGACCGCGACATCAGCATGGGCCGCGTGGGGCGAGAATTGTTCCCCGCATTGATTTTGCTCTTGGCCGTCGTGCTAGGGCTGGAAATGCTCGTGGCCAACCGGTTTTATCGGGAGTAAGGGTTATTGATGCAGAAAAACCAATCAGTAATTCCGTCGGAACGGATCGAGCATTCGATTCTGCTGCTTCGCGGCCAGAAAGTGATGCTGGATAGTGATTTAGCAGCCTTGTATGGGGTTGAGACGAAGCGACTTCTTGAAGCCGTGAAACGGAATATCGAGAGATTTCCCGAAGATTTCATGTTTCAATTGAGCCAAGAGGAGTATGGCATCTTGAGGTCGCAAATTGCGACCTCAAAACGTCGTGGCGGTCGCCGTTATGCACCCTATGTGTTCACGGAGCAAGGTGTGGCGATGCTTTCTAGCGTACTGCGAAGCTCTCAGGCCGTAGCGGTAAATATCGAGATTGTGCGTGCTTTCGTGCGACTTCGCCAGATGCTGTCGTCACATGCCGATCTGACGCGGAAGGTCGAAGCGTTGGAAAAGAAATACGATGGACAATTCAAGATTGTGTTTGATGCCTTGCGGCAACTGATGCAACCGCCGCCGAACAAAACCAAACGAGCGATTGGATTTCATGCTAGCGAAAAATGAGAGTGGTCAGTTTATGTCGTTTCCAAGCCGGAGTTTGGGAACGAGGATTAAAAAGATAGCCGGGAGCTAACAGCTCCCGGAATGGGTTTTCAATTTTTCACGCATTCCGGGAGCTGTTAGCTCCCGGCTATCTTCCTGCGAGGTTCGTTACCTGACGGTCAAGTAGAGTTTGCTAGAGCGTTCCCAAGCCGGAGCTTGGGAACGAGGATTAAAATCTGATATACATAGTCAAACTAGAAAACGAAGCGTAATATGCGAAGCCGCAAGCGGCTTTTCAATCGATGAACCGTAGTCGCTGAACATTGAACTCCTGAACATTGAATCTCTGACCCCTGACCCCTGATTGCTATGTTTCGCCTTTCCCTCTATCCCGTCTTCGACAGCTATGTTTTGGTTGCTGTCGTTGCGCTGTTGCTTGCGGGATTGATGTTTTGGGGGCCAAGCCGGCGGAAGGTTTCGCGGTGGCATAGGGCGATGTTGATCTTGCCCCGGGCGGCCGTGATCGCCTTGATTGTGTTGGCGATGCTTCGGCCGACGTTGATCTATACGCAAACGAAAAAACAAGCCGCCACGCTGGTTGTCCTGGCAGACCGGTCGCGAAGCATGTCGGTGCCTGATGCCGTGGGCAATAAAACGCGATGGGATGCTTTGCGCACCGCTTTGACCGACGCCACGCCTGCCTTGGCGGCTTTGCAACGCGATTTCGAACTCAAGGCGTATTCCTTTGATGATGAATTGCATGAAGCGACGGCCGAAGAGGGGCAGATCAAATTGCCGGAGAAGCCTGAGGGAAACCAAACGGCCATCGGGGCATCGTTGGAAGATGTGTTGCGCCGCGAGGCGGGCAAACGGCTTCTGGGCGTGCTGTTGTTGAGCGACGGTGCGCAGCGGGCCTATGCCCCGCGCGATTTGCCGCCGCAAAACGCCGCCGCAAGGCTCAAACATCTCGGCTATCCGATGTTCACGTTTCCGCTGGGGCAATCCCGAGGGCTGGGCGAAGCCAAGGATGTGTCGGTCAAGGATCTGATCGCCAGTCCGAGCGTTTTCGTGAAAAACGAACTTTCGATCAGCGGCCAAGTTCGCGTTGATGGTTTTGTGAACGTCGATATTCCGGTTCGCGTGCTTTTCGAGACGCCGTCGGGCAAGATGGAAGTTGTCGCGGAGCAAAAAGTCCGCGCCACGAAGGACGGCCAGTTGTTGCCCATCCAGTTAAGCTACATTCCCGAAACGCCCGGCGAATACAAGCTTACACTGGAAGTGGCCGAACAGCCGGGCGAATTGGTGACGACCAACAATCGGCTCAGCACCTTCGTCCGCGTCTTGAAAGGCGGGTTGAAGGCGTTGTATATCGAGGGGGCGCTTCGCGTCGAGCAGAAGTTCATCCGCCGCGCGCTCGATTCCTCGCCTGATATCAAGTTGGATTATGTGCGTCTCGATCCCCGCGATATGAAAAACCGGCCGGCTGATCTGGCCGATCGCTTCAAACCGGGCAAGTATGAAGTCTATCTGCTCGGCGATATTGATTCGGCGTCGTTCCGCGGCGGCGAGTTGAAAGAGTTGGCCAACAGCGTCAGCCGCGGGGCGGGGCTGATGATGCTTGGCGGATTTCAGACATTCGGCGCCGGCGGCTATGGCGAAACGCCTTTGGCCCATGTGTTGCCGGTCGAAATGGATCGGCTTGAACGTCAGCGAATCGACGAACCGCTGCGGACCGATCTGCATTGGCCTGGTCCGTTGCGCATGCAACCGACCGCGCTGGGATTAACGCATTTCATTACCATGTTGGCCAACAGCAAGGCCGAGAACGCCGCGCTTTGGGCCGGCTTGCCGCCGCTGGAAGGGGCCAATAAGTTCCACGATCTTTCCCCCGGCGCGATCGTGCTGGCTGAAGCGGGACCGGATAAGCCATTGTTGGTGGCGCAAAACTTCGGCGAGGGCCGCGTGCTGGCTTTTGCCGCCGATTCCACGTGGCGATGGTGGATGCGAGGCCAGGAAACCGCCTTCAAACGCTTTTGGCGGCAGGTTGTACTTTGGCTTGCCCATAAGGATCAAGGGCAGGAGGGCAGCGTCTGGATCCGGATGCAGCAACGCCGGTTTGCGCCGTCGCAACGGGTCGAGTTCACCGCGGGCGTCAATGCGCCGACCGGCGAGCCTGTGACCGATGCCACGTATAAGGCCGAGGTGGTGTTGCCCGATGGCGCGCGGCGTCCGCTTTCGCTGGTGCGTCAAGGCGATCAGATGGTCGGCTCGTTCCGCGATGCGCAGCAGCCCGGCGATTATGCCGTCGAGATCACGGCCTTGGAAAAAGAGAAGCCGTTGGGCAGCACCCGGGCAAGGTTCCTGGTGTTTCAGCAGGATCTGGAACTCGACAATGCGGCGGCCGACGCTCCGACGATGGAAGGCCTTGCCGCGATGACGGGCGGTCAATCGCTAGCTCCCGAACAATTGCCCGAGCTGGTTCGCCGTTTGGCTGCCGAGACCGAACATCTCGACGTGCAGCAGGAAACGAAAAAGACCTTCTGGGATTCCTGGACCTTCTTCCTCACGTTGGTTGCATTGCTTAGCGTGGAGTGGTATTTGCGGAAGCGGTGGGGGCTGGTGTAGGAGAGAGGGGAGAGAGGAGGGGAGAGGGGAGAGAGAAGAGGGGCTAGAGAAGCTATGTTAAGCCAAAGTTCTCACGGGCGGAGAAAAAACGGCGATAGCGCGCCCGTTTAGCCGACGAGCTTGCTCGCCGCGAAAGTATGATAATTTTCGCAATAACCGTGACGAACAAGTTCACTGGCAAAACGGTGACAAGAAAAGGAGAACAGAGTTCTTTGAATTACCGTTCAGCTTGTCTTCGTAGTTCATCGACATCTCTTTGATATTGAGCGCGACGTTCTGCCGGCGTATCTGCACAGGTGTAATGCTTTTCAGCAAGGGATCCGAAGATTGCGTCTGCAAGGAATGTACATCCAGTCGCATTGAAAAGTGTAAACAACAGAATGCAGTATAGGATGCGGCGCATAAAAATGCTCCACACAGGGCGGCAGGGCCGCCAGCCAATACGAGCTACCGCTCGGTTGGCTTCGATTCGCTTCCGTTGGTCGCTAAACTTTGCGAAAAAGTTCACGATCTTTTGGGTTAGTAGTACAGGAGTGGAGTGCAAACCCAATGGATGACGAATTACAATGCTTTTCTACTGTCTGGAATCGTTGATCGCTAAAGATGTGGCGAAGGATCGGTGGTGATCGGCTGCGGATTCGGCACAGGGGCTAATTGTTCGATGACGGGCCCGGGGAGGGAAGCTGCGGGAACGGATTGGGGATTGCCGGTGCGTGTCTGTATGGTGGCGGGTGTTGCTGCTTGGCCACAACGGCTGCGTAGATCGGCGATGATAACTTGTTCGAGCGCGGTGTCGCGTCCCATCGAGATCCAACCTTTGGCGGCTTGTTGCTCGCTGATCGGATTTTCAATGCCCGAGAGCGTGCTATCGTAGCGGAATGTGGCAGCGCCGGCCGTGGCTAATTCCGGTCTGACGACGTCCTCAAGTTCCTTGAACACTTGGACTTCGACCCAATGGCCGCCTTGGGTTGGAATTACACGAACCACCGCCCGGCGGCGGATTGACTGCAAGGTGTTTTCCACACGCTGATCGTGATCGCCGGTATCGTGCCGCCACGGCTCGAAAATCGTCGGGCTGATGGCGGGCGAGGTGGTAATGGTGCCTTCGGTCAGCATGTTGCCAACCGTCCGGATTGGTTCTTCGCGTTCGATGCGGAAATAGTCGTCCACGACATCGACAACCTGTTCCCATGCCGCTTGAGAATCCGTAATTGGAATCTGCACGGGATTGGGCTGGATTGGCGCGGCGGGCAGCAAGGGCGCATTCGTCTGAGGCGGACAGGCGGTATATTCCGGCCCCATCCCGCAGCCCGAAAGGGCCATCGTGATCGTTATGGCTGCAAACGTCTTGCGCATGGCGATCCTTGCCGAGGAGAAAATGCTCCGCCCTTAGTGTAGTGATTCACGCTGTTGGGGTTTTATTCAGTGAGTGCCACTGGCTCTGCCAGTGTGGGGATTCCGCGTGATTACATACGGCGGCCAGCACTGGCAGAGCCAGTGGCACTCAATAAGCGGTTTTTATACGATCCCACAATTATGAATCACTACACTAGGTTCTCTCAAAAAAGCCCAAAGCCACATAGAGTCATTCCTGAGCGTAGCGAAGAATCTGTGGTGATGCGGCAGATCCTTCGCTACGCTCAGGATGACAATAGGTATACTTAGGATGACAATAGTCTTCTCTGACAAAACCTAGGGGCGGCAAGTTTCCTCGAAACCGCCAACCGAGGCAAGAGCAGATAGTATGGCTACGCGGCTTTGTATTCTGCGCAAACAGCCCATTTTCTAGTGGGCCATTACAAGCCGACGGAATGTCGTCCTCTTGCGCGTCGTGCCGTTTTCGGTCAGGATACGTTGGGCTTTAGCCAGATCATTCACTTTGAAGACGGCCAAAATACGTTTTTCGCCGCCGCTTAGCGAGCTATAGGCGTAGTCGATATTCAGGTGTTCGACTGCTAGTTTTTCGCAAATTTTGCGGAATCCGCCTGTCTGGTTCGAAATTTCGACCAAAAGCACGTCTGCCGCCTCGAAACGGATGTTGTTTTGCTCCAACACCAAAGCAGCAGCTTCAAAGTCGTCGGGCACGAAACGGACAATCCCACGTTCGCCTGAATTCATGACCGACAGGGCCCGAAGGTCCACTCTGCCCTTGTTCAAGGATGCCAACAAATCAGCAAGTCGCCCGGGCTTGTTGACCAACGAAACCGACATTTGCTTGGCCGTTTGCATCACACGGATCCTTTCGTGGAAGAACAGAACTCACCCCATTCCACGCGGAAGGGGGAAACTCGCATTGGACGTTTTTGAGAAGCCTTTTCCATGACAAGCACGAATTTGGCATAACGTCGAACTCAGAACCTCTATAACAAGCATAGCAATCTATGCAGAAGCGTCAAACTTTGTGCGAAAAAAGGGAGAAATCGAGGGGGAGACAGTTGTGAGAAAAAACCGTGTTACCTCTGTCGGAGGGTTGTTGAAAAGTGGGGCTTTTGGAGAAAACAAGGTGGTTTGCTCTATCATTCCCCGCCTGTCCCATGACAACCTTTTTTTCGCCATTTTGGAATTATTGGGAACTAGGAACGTCGCATTCTCGTCTTATACGTATCCAGGTTGAGGCTCTTTTCCACGGGAATTCGTTCGCAGGGAGAGTAAATATGTCGATACGCCGCTCCATCGTCCTGGTCGTCATCGTGTTGCTTTTTGCGCCGGCGGTGGTCCGGGCGCAGGGGTTGTTGATCGTGGATGACCCGAACGTGCGGGTTCGTCTGCCGCGTCCGATCATTATATGGCCGCCACACCCGTGGCCAACGCCGTCGCCGGTGCCTCCGCCGTCGCCGATGAGTTACAAGATCAAGGAATTGAACGTCGAAACTCGGCTGGTCGATCAGGTGGCCAAGGTGCAAGTCTCCCAGACGTTCGTCAACACAGGCAATCGCCCGATGGAAGTGTCGTTTGTTTTTCCATTGCCTTATGACGGGGCCATCGAACAGATGACCTTGATGATCGACGGGCGTGAATTGCCCGCAAAGCTGCTGGACGCCAAGGAAGCGCGGCGGATGTATGAAGAGATCGTGCGCAGGAACCGCGATCCGGCATTGTTGGAGTGGATGGGCACGGGGCTTTTCCGCACGAGCGTGTTTCCCGTGCCGGCCGGCGCCAGTCGCACCGTTTCGTTGCGCTATTCGCAAATTTGCCGCAAGCAGGAAGGGCTGACCGATTTCCTGTTCCCCTTGAGCACCGCGAAATACACATCCGAGGCTGTCGAACAAGTGGCCATTCGCACGACCATTGAAAGCCAAGAGGAAATTAAGAATGTCTATAGTCCTTCGCACGCCGTCGAAATCCAGCGGCCGGATCCTAAACATGCGACGGTCACGTTCCGCAGCAAGAACGAAGTGCCGTCGAGCGATTTCCGTTTGTTCTACGATGTCGGCAAGGGCAAAGTCAGCACACGGGTGTTGAGCTATCGGCCTGACAAGAATCAGGACGGTTTTTTCCTGCTTTTGGCCAGTCCTGAAATCAAATCGGCCGACCAAAAACGTTCGGAAAAGACAGTTCTACTGGTGATCGATCGGTCGGGCAGCATGAGCGGCAAGAAAATCGAGCAGGTCAAGGCGGCGCTCAAGTATGTACTGAACACCCTGCGCGCCGGCGACTTGTTCAACGTGATTGCTTACGATAGCCAGATCGAAGCGTTTCGGCCTGAGTTGCAGCGGTTCGACGAGGAGACGCGGAAGGCGGCCTTGGGCTTTGTCGAAGGTCTCTATGCCGGCGGCAGCACCGATATCAGCGGGGCGTTGCGTACAGCGCTTGGCCAATTGCAAGATGACAAGCGGCCGAGCTACGTGATCTTTTTGACGGACGGATTGCCCACGGCCGGCGAGACGAATGAGATGAAAATCGCGGCCGACGCCAAACAGTGGAACAAAGTTCATGCACGGCTCTTCACCTTCGGCGTGGGCTATGATGTGAACAGCCGGTTGCTCGACAAACTGGTGCGTGAAAACTTCGGCCAGAGCGAATATGTTCGGCCGAATGAAGATATCGAAGATCGCGTGAGCAAGCTTTACAACCGGATCGAGTCGCCTGTGCTGACCGGCGTGCAATTGCAGTTCATTTTTGATGAATTGAAAACCGAGGATGGGCCGCCGGTGAATCGCGTGTATCCCAAGGATTCGTTCGATCTGTTTGCGGGCGAGCAACTCGTAGCGGTGGGACGTTATCGACGGCCGGGCACGGCCAAGGTCATTGTCCAAGGCTCGGTCGGCGAAAGCCTTCAGAAGCTGGATTTTCCGGCGACATTCGTCGAAAAGAGCAACGACGAAGGGTTTGCGTTTATCGAAAAGCTTTGGGCCACGCGCCGGGTGGGTGAAATCCTCGACGAGTTGGACCTGAAGGGCAAGAATGACGAGTTGGTCAAGGAATTGGTCGAATTGGCCACACGGCACGGCATCCTGACGCCGTACACATCGTTCATGGCCGACGAGGGCGTCAATCTGCGCGACACGGTTGGTAACATGACCCGGGCCGACCGGCGGCTCGAAGCGTTGTCGTCCGCCGACGGCCGCTCGGGCTTTGCCCAGCGTGCGATGAAAGGCGACATGAAGCGGGCACAAGTGGCTTCGCCTTCGTTCGCTCCCGCGGCCGAGAGGGCTGCCGACGCGATGGCAGCCAAGCCCTCCGGAGGCATGGGTGGCGGCTACAGTTCCCCGGCGCTGCAAGTTGAAGGTGAAAAGGCCAAGAAAGAACTTCGCGAGGCCGGCCAGAACATGCGGCAAATCGGCAACCGTAACTTCTTCCGCCGCAATGGCCAATGGGTCGATTCGCAGGTGACGAAAGCCCAGGAGCAAAACGCTCGGCGCGTGAAACAGTTCAGCGACGAGTATTTCAAGCTGGCTGAAACGCACGGCCGTCGGCTTTCGCAGTATCTTGTGTTCGACGAGCCCGTGCTGCTGAACCTGGACGATCAGGCGTATTTGATCGAGCCGTAGAAGAAGGGATTAGGGATTGGGGATTAGGGATTAGATACGATAGCCGGGAGCTAACAGCTTCCGGATTGTGCGATCTATTCTCCACATGGGGCAGGCTTGATAAACCCGTTCCGATCAAATACAGCAATGGTCTATCTCGATACGATGTCGGAAGGAAACCGATGAAGATTCCTCCCATACTTATCACATTGTTTGTTGTTCTAGCTTGGTCGTGTATTCCGTCATGGGCGGCAACGCCCAAACAATCCCCTACCCTGAATAACCTTATAGATAGGGCTGAAGTTATCGTAGCTGCAAAGATTCAACGAACGGACTATAGTCGAACGGGCAAAGATGGCCCCATGGCAGGCGTGGCTAAGGTTCTCAAATGTATCAAGGGGAAATTCTCGCCCGGCGACATCGTTGAGTTCTCCGAACCCGGATGGTGGGAGCCGGAATACAAAAGTGGAGAAACAAGAATTCTGTTTCTTGAACGGCAGGAGATGCGTTCTGCAGATAAAACCAACTCGAATGGCATCTGGCAAACCGCTTACAGCGACTCATTGAGCTTCCTTATTGACGCGAACAGCCTTTCCGAGTTTTCCATGGATCGGGTTGTGTTGTTTCTAAAAGAAACACATAAGATCCAGCGATCCAAGGGAACGCTTTCTGTTGTAGCCCAAGACCAGCGAAAGGACAGCTATGTTATCTTGATCCATCTGAGTAGCCCAGATGATAGGTCGATATGGATTCACCGTGAGACTTTCAAAGCTTCATTTCATGGTAAAAAGAATGGCAAAGACTATGTTTTTAGCCTTGATCTTCTGATTCCGGGGGCCATAAATACTGGTCCGTTCATCGAGATTAAAGCGGGTATCCCCCTGCCCCTGCAATTTAAAATTAAGCGAGAACAAGTTGATGGTTTGGCCTCTGTGCAGCGTCTGTTCAAAAACCGTGTTCTGATCTTCCCCAACAGATGCTGGTCAGGAATTCGGAGTGTTTTGGTCATGCCGGGTGCGTCGCCTAACGCAACGTCGCCAGTGAATGGATCTGGCGTGGAGGCAACAGCGGTTGCCTTCTTTGGAAGATTGTTCTCTGATGATGAATTCGTCTCCAAAATGAAACCGATTGTTGATGCTCTAAATTTCATGGCAATTACAGACATGACATGGGAAATGGCGAGCCAACATGAAGCACGCATGGCAAAACAGTGGGAAGAGCAGGCCGGTCCCATCTTTTTTCGGAAGCTGGCGGACGTGGGACTTGCGAAGTCCGATATTCTCGCCTTTACTTCAAAGCTGCAAAACAACGATGCGGATCAGAAGAACGCTCTGGCAGATCGGATATTTCGCGAAACCCATGCGGATGCTCAAAAAAAGATGAACGTTAGGTTTGTCTTGTTTACGCTTTCCTACATCCACGGCAGATTAACAACCGCAACGTTTGACGCAGAACCTCCGGAATCGACAACTCAACGAAGATTGCATGGTCTGCTGCTTCCATCGAACTGCAAGGCTGCTCCCCAATATGTGCTGCGATACAAACAGTGGTCAGGCGTTAGTCCGGGGAACGGTTTTTCCCGCACGTCGCTGATCGTGGTAGAGCTGGATTTATCCAAGGGCGAGATGCGGAAGCTTTGGAAATCGGCAAACCACCCCGCCCCAATGCTGCCGCTTGATGAGGCAGGCATCGCCAAGCTGATTGCCAACGTTCCCTGGACCGATCTCTCTATGGAAAATACGGCAAAATTCAATAGTCTGATTCAGGCTTGGCTGGCTACGAAGCCACCTGCTGTCTACAACAGCCCAATGGCATTGGGACGCGAGGACGGTTTCCTCACAGAGTTGTCTGTTTCGTTGGACACAAACATCGTTACGACAACGCTGAATCCGCGTGGCGGATATTCTCCACAGGATCCCATGCGTCCGACCAAAGAATGGCAGGAACTGATCGATTCGTTGCTGGGGCTCAAATAAAATGAACGTAGAGACCGACGCGATACTGGTTGGCCATTTTGCAGGACATTCTGCTAAACTATTGTGCAATTCTCGCACATTCCGGGAGCTGTTAGCTCCCGGCTATACGGTTGTGTTTTTGCGGTCCGGGAACAAACCGCCATAAACTTTTACTGTACGGTCTTTTTGGCCATACTTGCCAAGAGCGGGTGGTTAAGGGTAAAACAGGGACGTGAAGGAATAGCCGGGAAGGGAGATTTCTCGGAGCGTTTTGCCCATTTTACACACATTCCGGGAGCTATTGGCTTCCGGTCCTTGGAATAATCGATCCGCCCATGCCGCGTCGCAACTTGTTTGTGTTGGTCGCTGTAACGATTCTCTCCTTGCTTTGTTACCAGCAGGTGCAGCGAAATCCCTATGGCCGGGTGTTGGCCGGCGCGATGGCGAAGATCGAAAGCCGTGCGCTTGAGCCGGTCGGGGCGTTGCAGTTGTTCGAAGGGGCGATGGAAGGCATGGTCGGCCAGTTGGACGACTATTCGACCTACGTTACGCCGGAAGACTTGCAGCAGTTCCATGAAACGATCGATCAGGAGTTCGGCGGTCTGGGCATCGAGGTGACTCAAGATCCGCAGACCAAGCAGTTGATGGTTTTGAGCCCCTTGGTTGGTTCGCCGGCGTACAAGGCTGGAATTTTGGCCGGCGATCGGATTTTGCGGATCGGAGATTCGAGCACGCAAGGGATGTCGTTGAAAGACGCCGTGGGGCTGTTGCGCGGCAAGCCCGGCGACCCCGTGACCATTACCGTACAACATGAAGGCAGTGAAAAACCGCTCGAAATCAAAATCGTCCGCGATGTGATCCAGCTCGACACGGTTTTAGGCGATACTCGCAACGCCGATGGTTCGTGGAACTTTTTGTTGCAAGGACATGACCGGATCGGCTATATCCGCCTCACCAGCTTTACCGATAAAACGGTCGAGGAGCTGCAAAATGCTTTGCAAAAACTTTCGGAAAGCGACATGCGAGGGCTGGTGCTTGATCTGCGCGACGATCCGGGCGGATATCTCGATGCGGCCGTCGATGTTTGCGATATGTTGATCGACTCGGGCGTCATCGTGACCACGCGGCGGCGCGGCGGGCGCATCAGCCGCACCTACGAGGCTAGCGGCCAGGGGCAATTTACCGATTTCCCCATCGCTGTGCTCGTCAACCAACTGACGGCCAGCGCCGCCGAGATCGTGGCTGCGTGTTTGCAGGATCATCACCGCGCGGTGGTTTTCGGCCAGCGTTCGTATGGCAAGGGGACCGTCCAGGAGGTGATGGATCTGCAACCGGGCTGCGGGGCCCTCAAATTGACCACGGCCAGCTATTGGCGTCCCAGCGGCAAGAACATCC
>CAYWGR010000149.1:12445-14798 GCA_964458015.1 uncultured Planctomycetaceae bacterium | reverse complement strand
CTGGAAGTTTCGATTTCACCGCGCTATTTTCACGTCAATTTGGCTCCAAGCCGCACGTTTCTGTTGGAATCGGAAGCCGAGGCGCTGAAGGCCCAGGGTTTGGGTCATCGGGCCACGTGCAAGGATCTTTTGGTGTTCGGGCGTCGCGGACTGATCGACAACCAACTTCGGTTCCCCGACGAATGCGTTCGGCATAAAGTGGCCGACATGATGGGCGATCTCGCCTTGGCGGGTTGCGATTTGATCGGCCGATTCGTCGCGTTTCGCAGCGGACACCGGCTGAATGCCGAGTTAGTGCGGGCGATCGTCGCCCAAGGACAAGTTCAGGAAGAACTAAGACGTTGTGCGTAATTCACAGTCCCTCTCCTGGAAAAGAGGGCGAATTCGTTCCGTGAAGGAGTCACGGCCATGGCCATTATTTTCGCCGACAATGCTTCGATCGACAGCCGCGCCGAAATCGACGATGAAGTCGAAATCGGTCCTTACTGCGTGATCGGACCCAGGGTCCGCATCGGACGCGGTACGCGGTTGGAAAACAACGTCACCCTGATGGGCAACGTTACGATTGGTTGTTACAACCATATTTATCCCAATGTGGTCATCGGCGGCGAACCGCAAGACATCAGCTATCGCGGCAGCGATACCAAAGTCATCATCGGCGACCACAATATCATTCGCGAAGGCGTGACGATCAACCGGGCGTCGGAAAAGGAGGAAGGGATCACCTCGATGGGCGACCGCAACTTCCTGATGGCCTATTGCCACGTCGCCCACGATTGCTTGCTAGGCAACAACATCATCATCGCCAACGGCTCTCTATTGGCCGGTCACGTTCACGTGCACGACTATGCCTCGCTTTCGGGTGCCGTGGCCGTGCATCATTTTGCCACGATCGGAAGCTATAGCTTCATCGGCGGCTTGAGCGCGGTGCGTCACGACGTTCCGCCGTACATGTTGGTCGAGGGAAATCCCGCCCGGCCGCGTTGCATCAACGCCGTGGGGCTCAAGCGAAATGATTTTTCGCCTCAGGTGATTCTCGCCTTGGTCGAAGCCCACAAATTGCTATATCGTTCGAAAGTCGGCCTGGAAAACGCCTGGGAAATTCTCCGTGCCAACGGCCAACTGGTTCCGCAGGTCAATCATCTGCTGAGCTTCGTGCAAGGCCAACACGAAGGCCAGCACGGCCGCGGCCGCGAGCGGCGAAAAGCAGCGTAGGGTTAATAGCTAGTGGATAGTGTGCAAAAATGAGCAAATTGCGATGTGCGGTTGTCGGCGCGGGGCGTTTGGGCGGATTTCATGCGCAAAAACTCGCGAAACGCGACGACGTCGAGTTGGTCGCGATCGTGGATCCGTTCGAGGCCAACTGCCAGCGCGTCGCCAAGGAATGTAACACGGAGCCGCATAGCGACTACGCCGCCCTTCTCGATCGCATCGACGCCGCGGTGATCGCCTCGCCGACGACTCTGCACTTTTCCATTGCAAAAGAGATGCTGGAAGCCGGCGTCCACGTTCTGGTGGAAAAGCCGATCTGCCCCACGTGGTCCGAGGCCGAACAGCTCGTCGCCCTGGCGCGTCGAAAACATGTCGTGCTGCAAGTAGGCCATGTGGAACGATTCAATCCGGCGTTTCGCGCCGCAGCTCCGCAGCTTGAGCGCCCGAAATACATCGAGGCTGTTCGCGCCAATGGATTCACCTTCCGCTCGACCGACGTAGGCGTGGTTTTGGATCTGATGATCCACGACATCGATCTCGTTCTGTCGATGGTTCGCAGCCCGGTGCGCAAGGTAGAGGCCTTGGGCGTCTCGGTTCTCGGCGGCCACGAAGACATGGCCAACGCCCGGCTGGAATTCGAATGCGGCTGCGTCGCCTCGCTTTCCGCCTCGCGCGTGAGCCACGATCCGGTGCGCAAGATGCAAGTGTGGTCGGCCCGGGCTTATGCAGGCATCGACTTCGCCACGCGCACTGCCTCCATGGTTCGGCCTAGCGAAACGCTCCTGCGACGGCAGTTTCAAGTGGAAGGCCTGAGCCAAGAGCAGTTGGCCTATCATCGCGAGCATTTCGAGTCGGAACATTTGCCGCGCGAACAGTTGGCATTCGAGCCTTTTGATGCACTGGCGTTGGAGCAAGACGATTTTGTGCAATCGATTCACATGCCGCGCGAACCGTTGGTCAGCGGTGCGGCCGGCCGCGATGCGTTGGCAGTGGCCGAGCAGATTATCGCGAAAATCAACGCCCACTGTTGGGATTCGTCGCTCGACGGCCCTGTCGGCCCGCTCGGCCTTCCGCGTCGTCACATCATTCCCGCCCCTCATTTCGACCTGCCCGCCGCCGCGCCCAAGCTGCGCGAAAAGGC
>CAYWGR010000149.1:0-12435 GCA_964458015.1 uncultured Planctomycetaceae bacterium | reverse complement strand
ACGTACCACTGGTTGTGCGTTGCGAAGCAGCAAGCAGCTAGGGGAATGGGTCAGAGTTGATTGGGGAAGTATCGCACATCCCGGGAGCTGTTAGCTCCCGGCTATTTTGCTCATTTGCCATGATATTATGTCGGACCCGATGGTTTGTGATGCTTGCATTTGTGCAGGAATTCTAATAGATTGATACTTGATGCAGGCGTTGCTTTTATGCTGTGGTTGGCAATCCCACCTTGATTCCTTTATCCCGCCTATTTATCCTTCCCAGGTGCATTATGCGAAGAATTATTCTGTTTGCGCTGTCGTGTTTTGCCGTTTCTGCAAGCGTTCGTGCCGAACCGGTCGTTCTCGATACGCCGCAGATCCGATTCAATATAGCGCCGGAGTCGGGCCGCTATGAGGTTTTCGACAAGCAGTCGGGCGTCGTTTGGAAATCGAACCCGGAGGAACCGAGGTTCGGGTTTGCGGTGATCAACGCGG
Organism: uncultured Planctomycetaceae bacterium; assembly: GCA_964458015.1. Lineage (GTDB taxonomy): Bacteria > Planctomycetota > Planctomycetia > Pirellulales > Thermoguttaceae > CAYWGR01. The sequence continues at coordinate 11,958 of CAYWGR010000149.1, read as the reverse complement.
AGGGGAAGACGCAGGGCGTTGCCTTGGGGCAATGCGAGGCGAAACGCGAGGGCGCGGCGTTGAAGCTGGCGTTCCATGTTTTGCCGCAGAAGCCGAACGCCGTGATTACGGTGGCGATCGAGCCGCAAGCCGACGGGCGGACGCTGAAATTCAGCTATGCGGCGGATCCGGCCTTGAAGGTCGAAGACATCCGGCTACTGGACAAAGGATTTTGGACCACCGATGCGGCGCACGGCTATGCGGTCGTGCCGACGCGGGAAGGATTGCTGATTCCAGCCGATAGCAAACTGGCGTTCACGCACGGTTTTGGAACGTATGAATACGAAGGCTGCCACATGGCGATGGCCGGTGTGGTGCAAAACGGCGCTGCGGTACTGTTTTCGTGGGACGATTCTTACACGGTTTTCGAGCTCAAGAGCGTGGTGAGCAATGCCGCCTGGGTGAACGGCGGTCAGGCGTTGTTGCCATCGCTGCAACTGCGGAAGACGGCGCACGCGGTTTGCGTTACTTTCTTGGGCAAGGGCGATTATGTGACCATTGCCAAGGCCTATCGGCAAATTGCAGCCCAAAAAGGTTTGCTCGTCAAATGGGAGGAAAAGCTCAAAGGCCATCCCGAGCGTGCGAAATACTTCGGCGCGTCGAACGTGAAGCTTTGGACCACGTTCATCCGGAAGATGAGCGAGGACAGCAAGAAGATGGAATCCAGCTCGATGAATTGGACGTTCGACGAAACGGCCCAAATCGCCGAACATCTGAAAAATGATTTGAAACTCGACAAGGTATTATTCATTCTCGGCGGCTGGATTCATCGCGGCTATGACAGTCAGCATCCTGATATTTTGCCCACCGCGCCCGAATGCGGCGGTGATCCGGCCTTCAGCGACGCCTGCCGACACATCCTTGCGCAAGGTTATCTGCTCGGCTTGCACGACAACTACCAAGACATGTATCGTGACGCGCCTTCGTGGAACGAGCGATATTTGCAGAAGACGCCGGACGGCAAACCGGCGGCGGGCGGCGTTTGGGCCGGCGGACGCGCTTTCATGACCTGCGCGCAAATGGCCGTTGAATTGGCCAAACGTCCGCAAAATCTGACGGCCGTCAAGAAGCTGTCGAACGCAAACTCCTATTTCATCGACACCACGTATGCCGTGGGACCGCAAGAGTGCTACGACAAGGAGCATCCGCTCGACCGATCGGGCGATATCCATTGGAAGGCGGTTCTCAGCGATTACGCCCGGGACGTGTTCGGCAGCTTCGGCAGCGAGTGCGGACGCGAATGGGCGATTCCCCATGCCGATTTCTTCGAGGGCCTGACCGGTGTCAGCGGTCAATACTATCACGATGTCGGTTTGCCCAAACGACTGGGGGCCGGCGTGGTTCCGCTGTTCGAGATCGTCTATCGCGACTGCATCGCGATGTATGGAAAATACGGCTACAATCCCTCGGAGGCAGCCGAATATGTGTTGCATCACATCCTCATCGGACGTCCGTTGCACTATCACAGCATTCCATCGCATCTTTACTGGAAAACGGATTCAAAACCGCTGGCCCTGCGTCCAACGGTGGATCGTTTGGAAGCAACAGGGCCGCGGCGATTCAACATCACCTATCGTTGGGCCGTTGAGCGGATCCCCTCGCGAAACGCCCGGGTTTTCGTGCATTTCACCGACGATTCCGGCAAAATCTGTTTCGGCAACGACCACGACCCGGCGCTGGCGCTGACGGAATGGAAGCCCGGCGACGCGCGGCAAGGCCCGTTTACCGTCCATGTGCCCGAGCAGTGCAATGGAACTTATAACATCTATATGGGGCTATTCGATCCGGCGAAAGGAGAGCGTATTGCGATTACAGAGGCCACCGGCGGCGAGTGCCGTGTGCTTGTCGGTCAACTTGTTGTAAATGGCGATACGATTCAGCTAAAACCGCCGGTGAAGACTGCTGCCGATCAGGCCCTATTCGTGCGGGCCGATCACGGCTGGGCCGACGGCTTGCATCCGATGGACCGATTCCTGAAAAACACGCACGAAATTCTCTCGCCGCTCAATGAAATCACTTCGCAGACCACGATGACGCAGCATGAGTTCCTTTCGGCCGATCGGAAGGTGCAACGCAGCGTTTTCGGCGAAGGGGCCGACGCGGTTCAGGTAATTGTCAACATGAGCGTCGCGGAGTATCGCTTCGTGTCCAAAACGGCCGGCGAAGTGATTTTGCCGCCCCATGGTTTTGCCGTTGAATCGCCAAGGTTTGTAGCCTTTTGCGCACTTCGTTGGGATGGAGTGCAATATGATGGGCCGACCTTGTTCACACTCCGCAGCCTCGACGGCAAGCCGCTCTCTGATTCCCGCCAAGTGCGAGTGTTTCACGGTTTCGGCGCCACGCAAATCAAAGCTTGCGGCCGACTGCATCAGGTTGAAAAAGAAGCGGTAATCTCGCCGTGACCGACGGTTGTTCTGAATTTTCAGAAAACCCAGGCGGGCATTCTGAGCGAGAGTTCCATCTCAGCTCAGAATGACACCGCGCAGGGGTTCTGACTTAATTTGGCGATTCTTCCGGCGTTTTCGGACGCTACAAATCCCGACAGCGGCCGTAATAGCCAACATCGCAATCAGCGAAGGCTCAGGCACGGCCGTATACTGGACATTATCGAGTGCGAAATAGCCAGGCGTATTCATGCCGAAATCTCCTGCGTCGGACGATGAAAGGTTGAAGTACAGGCATTGTGCGCCGGACAGTGACGATAGATCCAACTCTTTCCATGTGTTGACGATATAGTCGGATGTGCTACCGCCGCGATAATCGGCCAAATAGAAATCCACGCTATTCGACAACACATTTCCAGAGGCGTCCGACCCATACACGGTCAACTTAAACCAATCAGGATCATTCGACGAAACCAAGGTTTTTACGCCATTAATGTATTGGTAGGTGTAGCCGAACCGCTTGGCGAAACTATCGCCGTTTTGCATCGACAGCGCCGCATACGTCGTATTCGTTACCGAAACACTCTGGATATTCGAGCCGTTGGGCAGCACCATATAAGGGAGCTGTTGAAGCTGATTTACATTACTTGGATCAACTTCATTGGAATACCCATAGGCGATTGCATAATTCCTGCTGGCGTCGTATCCGCTTCCTGGAAAGGCGGAGTATTGGTTGGCACTGCCCGCCGTCGTCGTATCGGTCATGTTGGAATAGCCGAAACCGCCCCAGCTTCCCCAGGATTTGTTGTAGCGGTTGACGAACTGAACTCCGCCGCTTGCGAAACTGCCGGTGCAAATCGTGCTGGAATATCCATAGATTTCGTCCACTACTTCGGCATCGATGCCATTTGCAGCAGGGCCTCGCCAGTAACCCTCGCTAGGGACGGCGAGATCCTCGAATGTCACGGTCTCGGCGTTGGCCGTTGCGGTGATTGCAGCAGATATTTGGGATAGAACGAAAGAACATAACACCACGGCTGCGTAGTTCTTCCTGCGAGATCGTTGCCAACGCCGCCAAACGATCGCAGACAACAGAAGACAGCCTAGCATAACCAACATACCAGGCTCGGGTACTTGATGGATAACGCCGACGGCGTCCAGATCGAATCCGCCCGAGGCGAAAGCGGTCGGCCAAGGATCGTTGACCATGTTGCCTCGCGAGTCATAGGTGCAATAACCCGGCGTAATCGAGCCGACCGCATCGACGATCCGCACATGTGTGACATGGTTCACGTCCAGAAGCGGCGATTTGCCCGCCAGTTCGTTCAAGTCGAAGGGCGTGCCATAGTAGACTTCGTATTTACCCGCAAGATTGTTCAGGCATGTCGGATCAATCGTTCCGAACGAGCCCACCTGCGTCGTTGACGGCGTTTCCGAAACGGCGTCGAATCGAAAGTAGTTATTGCCGTCGGAACTGACCTCGACGAATGCCAATTCGAGAAAAGTGTTGCTAAAACCGTTCTCAAACACCGCAAAATCATAGCCCGATCCATTGGCAATTGCCTTGTCGAACGTCATTACGGCCGACCCGGCATCGCCGAGACTAAGGATGGCGTTGTCGGCCTTGCCGATTCCGTTGGAAGCTGTTCCATAGCCGGCGTAGGCCGTCTTGGTCGCGATGTTTTGATAGCCGCGCGTAACATCGCAGCCGATGGCCCAATTAACAAAGGACGCATCCGTATAGTAAATGGCGCTCGATCCGGCGGTTCCGGCTGCACCACAATAGCTTCCGGCCTGTGTGGCTGCCGGTGCGAAGAATGTTGACAGGACCATCAGCATAAAAACGATCGACAATACATTCGTGCGATGCGCTATCGCACTGTTTATATAGAGTTTCTTAAGCATGTCTGCTGCCTTCAATGGTAAAAGATGGAAATTGTTGTTAGAGTTTGGTTTTCATTTGTGAAAAATCGAAGAAACGTTCAGAAGACAATGCAATGCATGATTGGTTCTCCTTTATCCAAGAGGCGGCATGCGCGCACGTTGAGCCTGTCGATGCCGCGCCGAAGCGCGCACGATGATCGCAGATGCAAAAGACGATCAGACAGACCCGAGCGGCGCGATGTCTCCTAGAACAACTTCACGATCTCCGTCCCGCGCAGAGAACCGATGAAATCGCGTTGGTAGGTCTTCTGACTTCCGAGTTCGAATTTGCCCGGCCTTCTCGCCAAAAAACCCTCAAAAAGAAGGTTTTTATGACAATGGCTTTTCAGAGTGGGCTTCCGATAGCACTCGGTTACAGCGGCGGGGACCGTCCCGGAATCGCACCGGGTTCCCTGTACGTCGGCCTTTCCGCATGAAATGGCCGACCACCCACGCCACGATGGAAGTTGATTCTAGCAAGACGAGTGACAATGTCAAGCAGACAATTCCAAGAAATGAACAAGGAACAGGTTTGCTCGTCGTCTCTTGCCAAGAGCCTCAAACGGGATGTTCATGCCGCGCGGAATCGTTTCCTTGCAGCATGGTCAGCAAACCAGCTTTTTGGGTTGCGTTGCCGGCCGATCGTTGCGGCATCGGAACCGAGGGAAATGCCGCCAGAAACGGCAGGAGTGAAAGCAAAAATCGCGCTTGCTCGCCGCTTTCGCCAAAGGCAAAAATAAAAATGCAGCAAACGGTCATTACGATCAGCAGATTCTCGGGCATGGCGAACAAATAACCGTGCCCATGACATAGCCCAATCAGCAACATCGTTGCATGATAGAACAGCCAGACCGAAGCGATCCATACAAACGGGCGATAGACCCAAAACAACGGTGACTCGGGCTTATGCGTGAACAGTTGCGTTTTACCGAACAGTAACGCTCCGATTTGATCGTAAAGATGGCCCAGGCTGTCGTAGGGATGCGCTAGCATGTATTGCACGACGGCCTCTTGCAGCCGACGACTATTCTCGTAATGCTCCTGCGTATTTTTGTTCGCCCAACGGTACGGCTGAAGCGGTTGGTTGTTAGATTCGCGAACAAGCATCGGTTTCGGCGCCATCGGCCACGCCCGTATTAGATTAAAACCGCCGTGTTGCGACCAGGCCACCTGTCCATGTCGCACGAACATGTTCAGATGCCATGTGCCGGAAAAAAGGATCAGCGGAGCCAGGAAGTAAAGGAAATAACGTTTCGGTCGATTTCGCAAAGCCAGATAAGTTCCGAATAACAGAATCGGCAGGATAAAAATCATGAACGGGCGCATCAACTCGGCCATCGACAAGAAGAAACCCGCGGCTGTAAAGCAAAGGGCCATTGTCTTTGTCGGTTTGGTGGGTTCCGAACGCTCTAGCCCGACCTTCAAACAAACGATGAACAACAAACTGAAAAAAGGCAGAAAAATATCGTAGGTCTGGGCGTTGCCTGGATGAATCCGCACGGTGGCCCAGAGGAATACCAAGGAAAACACAACGGAGGCGAGCATTTTGCGCGTCGAGGATGATGCTAAATAAATCGCCAGCGCGAACGAAAGCACCAGGGCGATGCGATAGCAGGTGCGAGTCACAAGATAGGTGTCGCCGAAAAGATTGAACGATCCGATTTCCGCCAAGGAGAGCACGATGGGAATCGGAACCCTGAGATTCTTCACGAAATCAGCGGTTTTGCCAAACGTGTCGAAATCCTGAACCGCATAGATATTGCACCATAGCAGCGAATCCACGCCGCAAGAAGACCGAACGAGCACCGCTCCGGCGAGGCAAAATAGCACGATCGCCAGAAGCAGCGATTTTCGTTGATTCCAATGCAAAGACGGCATGGCGGGTAGGCGGCAAAAAAATGTTGTCAAGACAATCGGCATCGCCGAAATGTCTAGGTTATTAATAGATCGGGATTGGTTTTAGAGTATAGTTTTGCATCATGGCGGAACTCGCGCAACACGCGCATGATAAACAACGGGTTGCCGATCAAGTAACGCCGAGCCTTCAAGGCCGGCTGCTGGTAGAGACGCCAGAGCCACTCGTGACCGAGCCGTCGTATCCAGGCGGGCGCGCGACGGACGTTGCCGGCCCAATAGTCGAACAATCCTCCGATGCCCAAACAAGCCGGCACGTTTAATTGAGCGCGATATTCATGGATCCAGCGTTCTTGGAGAGGGTTGCCCATGCCCACCAGAAGCACGTCGGGACGTAGCGCGTTTATTTTTTCGATAACGGCTGCATGATCGGACGTGAATCCATGATGGTAGCCTGATAGCTTCCAGCCGGAGAAGGCGTAGCGTGCATAGTCGGCGGCCGCGGCAACGGTCGGCTGATCGGATCCCAGCATGAAGTATGAGTATCCGCGTCCGGCTGTTTCTTCGAAAAGGTGGGGGACGAAGTCCGTGCCCACCATGTTCGCCAAAACGCGAACGCCATGAAGTCGCGCGGCCCAACGAACGCCAGTGCCGTCGCCGAAAACATAATCGCCCGCGTTCAACACTTCACGATACGACGGATCCGCGGCTGCCATGTTCAACGTATGGGCGTTCACGAAATAAAAACATGCCGCCCGGCCGATACGCCGGCGAATCAGCGTCTCGATCGCTTGAATTCCTTGGAGCCGTGTGACATTGAGGATTTGAACACCCAGAACGGCGAATCGGTCGCATTCCAGGGCGGGAAAGTTCGCCTCCAACTCAGCCGCAATCGGTGGTAACGCGGGAGCAGTCGGTGGAATGTCGCAAGGCAGTGCGCCGGTGGAAAATTGGCCCCAATTGTCCGGCGTTATGGTAGGCATTGTGTCTGGCATGGTTGCAATAAACCTTTAGTGCAACCATAGCACGTCGTAGAGCGGGGGTAAGGCAAAAGGATCGGCAAAATGCTTAAAATCGATGCAATCGTCTTGTTGAAAGTCACTTTCGATAAGCGATGTACGATTTCGGCATTCCCATCCATCGCTCGACGATGATTTCACATGCGGGAAACAGCTTCGGCATATCACCGAACCGCAAAAGCCGAACATCCGTCAGGGCATTCTCGACTTGTTCGGGCGTGGGCCTGGTGAGCCAACCCCAGGGCGTGAAGTTGCGAATCAGACGCCGTTGCCACTTGGGCGATAACCAGTGAATGAACGGCGCAATATAATGCGGCTCCATGAAAAACTCATATGCGGGCGTCTGTACCCAAACGCTTTTTCCAACCCTCTGAATTTCTTCCGCGAATCGTTGTTGGTTTTCCCACGTCGCGACATGTTCGATTACGCTGTTCGAGAATGCGATGTCGAATTCTCCGTCCTTGAACGGCATATTCAAAGCATTGCCTGCTTGAAACTGAATATTTCCAGGGTAATCATTCTGATCTTGGGGAATCTTCAGATTGAGCAGCGTGACGTGGGGTTTGGTCGATAGATATCGCCAAATCGGATACGTGCCGCCGATATCGAGGATGTTTGTTTCATCCAAGGGGTGCATGACGTTCTCGAACTTTCGCATCCGGCGTTTGCGGAATCCCGCCGCGCGGCACATCCAGTTGCATATCTGATCCATGTGTTTCATGGTTTTGGTCCTGTCTAACGAAATCGGCGGTTTGTTTATGCGTTGACGGTCTCTAGAAAATTACGGATGCAGTTGATGATGTTCCGGGGCCCCTCGCGCATCGCCGGCGGCCGAAAATTGTTTAATGCGCGGAATTGCCGGGGCAGCATTTCAATATCGTAAACCGCAAGCACGTCGCCCTTGGCCTCGAATGCCTTGGCCGATCCGATTTGATGATCGTTGACATGCTCTCCAAAGCGTTTCTGGCGCGGCACGACCAGCAGCGGTTTTTGCAGTTCCATACACTTGATAATCGTGCCCATCCCGGCATGGCTGATCACGGCCCGCGATTGCCGCAAATGCTCGTCGAATGCTTCGCGGTCCAGGTGGTTTGCCCATTGCATGTTTTGCGGAATGTATTTGCCGTCGCCGATTTGCGCGAATATCTCTTCTTCCGGTGCGATAACGGCGGCCAATTCATCGACGGCCTTGACAAGGCGATCGAAAGGGAATTCCGAGCCCACGGTAAGAAATATCATAGGACGGCCCCCACGTATTTGACTTTCCGATAGCGCTGTTCGAGGGCAGGCCATTGCACAAGAAACAGGTCGGCGAAATGACGAACAATGCGGCCGGATAAGGTCAGCCGGTCGGGCTGGGAGATCGAGTCGATCCAGACGACCTTTCCGCCCATCAGTTTTACGAGCAGACAGCACAGACATCCGACCGTCGCGCCAGTGCTGACGACCGCATCGGGCCGTTCCTTAAGTAAGATCCGAACGCACTGAAAAAACATGTGTAACACACGCAACGGATGCTGACGATTGGCCGCACATACCGTGTAAGCTTTGGCACCGCCGGTCAATTGCGTGGAAAGCGGCTTGCCGGGCGTGATGAAGAAATGGGGCATGTCGCGCCAGGCCTCGGAAATGCGCAGCAGTTGCGTCAGATGGCCGCCGGTCGAGGCAGCCACGCAAATCTTCTTCGCTTGTGGGACGGCGTTAGGTTGCATTTTGGATGTTCACGATCACTAGCCGCGCTTTGCCGGTTGCCGTTCGCTCGATGTCTTTAACCAATTCCAACTCGTATTGAAAATCAGGCCCGACATAGTTCCTTAAATGAACAAGCAATTGTTCCCAGGTTTCCGAATTAAAGCCGGCGTCGGGTACGATGCGGATCACAAGGGCGTCGGGCTTGGTTTGCACCGCTTGAAAAAACTTAATCTCCGGCATGTGCAAAGCGCAATCGATCATTGTGGCCGGTATTTTTCGGCCACTGCTGGAAACCAGCATGTCCAACTCGCGTCCATCGATGTGTTCATAGGTCGGCAATTCGCGGCCGCAAGGACAACGCCGGGTTGAACCGACGACGCGATCCTTGATGGCATAACGGATAAACGGCATCGCTTTCCGCGTCAGATCGGTTACAACCACCTCGCCGCTCTCGCCGGGCGCCACGCGCTCGCCGTTTTTGAGCAGCTCGACAAATGTGTTTTCCGCATTGCCGTGATAAAGGTCGGCATGTTCGCACTGCGCCATGAAACTCATGTCTTCGCCGCCATACTCATCGTAAACCTTGATGCCAAAGGCTTGCTGGATGCGGTCGCGGTGGTGTTGCGTTAGCGTATCGGCGGTGGTTAGGGCACCTTTGAGATTCAATCGAATCCCGCGTTCGATTGCGAAGTTTGCCAGCGCTGCCATGCCGGAGGCGTAACTCATGATGATCTTCGGATCGAATGCGGCAATTTCGTCGAGGTAGGCTGGCGTGATTCCTTTCACGTTCATGTATTTGCGGCCCATCACGAACGACTCGACATTACGCAATAGGCCCGGTTTTGAAAACAATGAATGATACCGACTATACAGAAGCACGAACCGAACACCGAAATCCCATCCGCCCCAGCGCCAAAAGCGGGCGACTGCGGCGCGTTTGATGATCTTTTCCTCGCGACTGACGAAAAAGTGAAACGGCTCGCCCGTCGAACCGCTGGTGTCGCGTGGAATCAATTGTTCCACCTTATACGCGCTCGATACGGTTTTTTCCGGCGTAATCGCCTTCATTATCGCCTTATCGACAATGGGCATTTTCTGCAAATCGTCGGTCGTGCGGATGTCCAAGGGCTTCAGCTTCCGTGCATCCATCAATTCGCGATAAAAAGGCACCGTCGCATAAGCATGGGCGATGATGCCTTGCAGTCTCTCATTCTGCAACGCCCGAATTTCCTCGGCCGAATACCACTGGCTTTGTTCCAAGGATCGCAAGGTTTGCGAAAGCCGCGTCCCGGTGACGGCGTCCAATGTCGGGATCACGATTTTATTCATCAAGAATTGCCGCATGTCGAGGCTCCGCCGGGCAAATAAGTATTGGTTTTATGTTGGATCGAATCACGCGACAAGGCCGTCGTATTCGTGCAGGAACAATAGATATCAACCAACTGCGGCCCTATCACATCGGAGGTGAAACGCTCTAAGAAACGTCGTCTTCCTGCGTTGCCATATTCTCGACACAGCAACGGATACTCGATCAATTCCAAGAGGGCCGCCGCTAGATGCTCGGGCGCCGCGCTCGCGGCAATGATGCCCGTTTCATGATCCACCACTTGGGTCTCGGCCCCGGGCCGAGCGGCCGTGACCACGGGCAATGCCCGCTGCATGGCCTCGAGGATGACCATCGGGAATGCTTCACACAAAGACGGCAGCACGAGTATGCCGGCCTCGTCCAACAATCGTTCTTTGCCCTCGCCTTCGATCCAGCCGGGCAAAGCAACGGACTCTTCCAGGTGATTTTCCGCAACGAATCGACATGCGGCGTCCCAGTTGTGGCCATTGCCTGCCATCACCAAGCGAGCCTCGGGATGTTTTGCATGGATCGCATGGAATGCCTCCAGCAATTCCATGCACCCCTTCAAGGCGTCGAATCGGCCCAGGTAAAGCATGTTGGTCGATGATGCCACGGCGGCTTGCCGAGGACGCTGTCCGGAGGGTAAAGGCTCGGGCAGCATGTTATAGAGCACTTTCACGCGATCGCTCAGCGGTTCATCCTTGAGCATGTCGAGCAAATGATCATTCACGACCAAGATGGCCGAGCACCAGCTCAAGACTGCCAGCTTCAAAGCTCGAAACCGCTGCAAATATTTAGGGAAACCGCCGCCATGAATATGAATCACCACGGGCAAGCGGAACGCGCGCGCGATGCCGATGCAAACCGACGCCCGGACGAACGACTTGCCGGAACACGTGTGGATATGAATTAAATCGACGTTGCGTCGAAGTCCGCCAGCAGCGGTTCCCATCGCGGAACGCAGGAAATAAAGCAGTTTGCGAGCCACGCTTGTGCCATGATCGTTGGGAATGAAGCGAAGCTGCACATTCGAAGCGGCGAAATCGTAATCGAGCAGATGTTGAACCACAGTGCCCATGCCGCCGCCGTCGCGCGGTTCAGTGCCCAGCATCAAGACGCTGATCGGCCGCTTTTTGGGTGTCCTGTGAAGCCGTGCATGAATCCATCCGAATAAGCCCGATATTTCGCCGCAAAGCACGTTCGCCGAGGCATCGTCGTCCACGGGGATCGCACGCAGTTGCATCGGGTTTGTGCTCAGGTCATTTCGCCCGATCTCAATCGTTCGCGCCGACCGATAGCCGGCCTCGGCCGCAAATTGCACCTCGCGATTGGAGTAATCGCCGTTGGGATAGCTGAAATGATCAATCGAACATGCCAGCAGTTTCTCGAGTCGGCGTTTCGATTCAACGATTTCCTGCCGGCAGATTTCCTCCGTGCAGTTGGTCAAAATAGGATGAAACAGCGTATGGGAACCGAAATCGACGAAGGGGCTCATCGCGCGGAGCTCGTCGAAAGTCAAGGATTGTCGATCCGCATATTCCTTTTCAGGTTCGTAACCGGTCTCACGACGCAGCGCGTCGAGGAAATCCTCCCTCGGCAGCTTTTTCATGTCCTGTTTTTTCGAGCAACCAGTCTTCCACCAATAATGACGCTGCGTGCCCACAATCTCGCTACAGAGATAAATCGTGGGCCGAACATT
>CAYWGR010000148.1:0-14812 GCA_964458015.1 uncultured Planctomycetaceae bacterium | reverse complement strand
GATGAAAACGGTCCGGCGCGAGCCGGTCGAACGAACGCCGGTGTGGCTTATGCGACAGGCGGGCCGCTACATGCCGGAATATCGGCAATTGCGGCAATCCACCTCGTTTCTCGATCTATGCAAGAACCCGGCCCTTTGTGCCGAGGTGATGGCCGGCGCGGTCGAGCAGTTGGGAGTGGATGCCGCGATTCTTTTTTCCGACCTGCTGTTGATTCTCGAACCGATGGGGATCGGTTTGCAGTTTTCGGCCGGGGAGGGGCCGGTACTCGGAAATCCCATCCGCACGGCGACCGACGTGGATCGGTTGCTGGAGTTGGAATCGATCGAGCCGCTGGAATACGTCATCGAGGCGGTGCGCAAAACGCGGGCCGCATTGCCCGAGGCGTTGCCGTTGATCGGTTTCGCGGGTGCGCCGTTTACGTTGGCGGCCTACGCCGTCGAGGGCGGTTCGAGCCGCGATTACCGCCTCACGAAAATGCTCATGTATAACGACACGGGCGCATGGGACGCCATGATGGCCCGATTTGCAAGAGCCATTACTCTTTATCTGAACGCGCAGATCGACGCAGGCGCACAACTCGTTCAATTGTTCGACAGTTGGGTAGGTTGTCTCGGCGTGGACGATTATCGTTGCTACGTGCTGCCGCATGTTCGTTCGGTGATCGAATCGCTTCGGCCCGATGCGCCTGTTATCCTTTTTGGAACCGGCAATCCCGCCTTGCTGCCGATGATGAGCGAAGCGTTTGGAAAGAAGCGTCGCAACGTCGTGGTGGGCGTCGATTGGCGCATTCGTTTGGACGACGCCTGGAGCCGGATCGGCCACGACAAGGCCGTTCAGGGTAATCTTGATCCGGCCGTGCTGCTCACGACGCCTATGGAGATCCGCCGCCGCGTGAAAGAGATTTTACGCCAAGCCGGCGGTCGGCCGGGGCACATATTCAATCTCGGCCACGGCGTTTTGCCGCAGACGCCGGTGGAGAACGCGATTGCGTTGGTCGATGCGGTGCACGAGTTGAGCGCTCGCTGAGTTTTTCGCCCTCAAACTTTGCGCGTCTTCTCGTGCGACTCTGCCGGTTATTGAAGGCTTGTCGCATTTATGCGAAGTGCCGCGCGGCATCGAAAAAAAAGCCTTTTTTTAGGTGTTTTTCTCAAGTCTTTTCGTTGACTTCCCAGGGGCATCGGGCATATACAAGTACGGTATGAGACAACGCGAGATCAAGGGCCGAATCGCCGCGGCCGCGTGTTGTTTCTCCCTCGCCTTTGACGAGAAACCGTATCATGATTCGTGCCGTTGGTCCGCTGCGTAGCGCGTGGATGTACACGCAAAGTATGCGGTTGCCGCGTTCGGGGCCGCCAGCCGGGGCGCTCGGCGACCAACTGGGCGCCCTGAGGCGTCGCCGCCTGTTGCGAGAGCAGCAGGAAGATATCCAGGCCGGTCTGGTCGATTACCAGGCGATACCGCCTTATCCGTATCGACCGCGGCCGCCATGTTAGAGTCCGTTTCATTACTCATCTCTATTCACAGGAGGAACGTTGCGTCGCGATTCGGGCCATCAATTTTCACCCTTGGTTAGGAGGATCGTTCGATCGTAGATTTCGTGAATGTACTCCACGACGCGTTTGCCGCTTAAAGACGTCATGCCTTTTCGCGGGCTTTCGACGGGCTCTTGGACGCAATGCAATGCCAGGAAACGCCCGGCCGCGACAATCGCCGCCGGGCCTCGAGAGGGGCAGCCCCCTTGCCGTTGCAGAACTGCGATCCCTAGCTCCGCAGCCCCAGCACCGTGCATGAGCACGTAGCACGTCAAAAGCGGCAGACGCGTCGGTATTTTTTCTTGGCGGCTATCGCTCTTATCAAAGAACCGGCTTTTCGCTGGGCCGTCTCCGGGCGCAGTAATTTCTTATGGTCAAGTTGGATAGCTGTGTTGTTTAGTTACCAATGACATGGTGATTTGGCAGTAGGGCCGACGTGCCGTCGGCCGCTAAACGAGGGTTGACGTGCCGTCGGCTGCTAAAACGAGGGTTGATGTGCCGTCGACCGCTAAACGAGGGTTGATGTGCCGTCGGCTGCTAAAACGAGGGTTGATGTTTCGGCGGCTGCTAAACTGTCGTGCAATCCGCACACGTTCGGGGAGCTGTTAGCTCCCGGTTAAACTGTTGTGGATTTTGTGGTCCGGGGTAAACCGCTAAAATCCGTTACTGTACACGCCGTCTCTTCACTCCTGGAACGAATTTCGCTATGCTGATGCTATGCGTCGCTGGCAAATCTTTCTAGGTCTGTTTCTGTTGATCGTCCTTGTGGCCGGGGTATTCGCGATCGTCTATCGCCAGCCCTTGGCGCGGCAATGGGCGTTGTATCGCATCGGCGCGGCAGGGTCTGCGCAAGAGGCCGATGTGGAAATCGTGCGGTGCGAAACGTCGCCGAATGCCGATCTGTTGATTGCCGAGATGGTTGCCAAATGGGGTACGGGCAATCGTCGTTTCGATCTGCATCTGGCGGCACACTTGGGCGGCCGATCGTGCGGCGAGACATTGCGGGAGGCTTTTTCCCACGAAATTACGCATCGAGAAGGATTGCTCGAACGTTGGGCCCGGTATTGGACCTGGCGGGCTCAATTGCCGCCCGACCAGCAGATGGCATCGGTGTTGGCGTATTTGGACGCTCTCGATGCAGCCGAACCGCCGCGCAGCATCACATGGCGCGAAGTGTTGGACCTTCAGGCCGTCTTTCAATTGACCGGCTGCGGCGAACTGGCCCAAAATCTTTCGTCGGCCAATTGGCGAGAACGCTATGCACAATGGCGGCAAAAAAAGCCGCCGCGGCTTCCTGCCCTTCCACGACCGGAACAGCCGTTCCCGTAATTCTTACGATGCCGCATCGTTTTTCAAGGCTTGCAACGCAGCCTCCACTTCACGGAAGGCGTTGCCCTGGGGCAGTTCTGCGCCGCGGCGGAGGTCGGCCAGAAGATCGCCGAGCAATTCATTTTCGAGCCAGCCGGCCAACCAATTGGCTCGTTGTTGGGCGTAGCGCGATTGCAGCCGGAGGAACAGCCGGCCGGCTGCTTGCCGAACGCCTTCGCCGGCGCTGCTGACGAGTGCTTCTCCGCCGCCGGTTATGCCGCCGGCGATGGCGGCTTCGGTGGCCAGGTGTCCGGCCGTGGCCCCGGCGGCATGTGCGGCGGCCTGTCCGGCCAGATCGCCCGCAAAATGCAGTCCTGTGAAAAACAGCCCGATAGTGATGGCCGGCCGCGCCAACGCCGCCGCATGGTCGAGCGATTGCAGAAACCGCACGGCGCGAGGATTCGATTGTCGCCAAGCGTCGAGTTCCGCTTGCAGGAAGGCGCGATAGTGTTCATCGACGGCAGGCAGCGATTCGTGGGCGGCTTGAACGCGGGTTAAAAGCGCCGCCCTGGCGTGACCGCCTAGCAACTTTTGCAGACGAGGGCGGAGCGTGTCGTTGCCCACCTGGGCCAGCCGTTCGAGTTCGTCGAGCAATTTTTCGACGGCCAGCACGATGGCTGCTCGCTCTTGACGTTGGAAAGCGTCTAGCGCATCGATGGGCGGCCCTGCCAGGGCGTTCCACGCGGCGCGTACGGGCCAGGCGGCCCCGCGGCCCAGGGCTCGATAGAAGCCATGTATTTTGCGCGACCACTCTTCACGGGAGTCATCCCACCAGCGACGAATTTCGTCGACCAACACGCCGGCAGGCAAGGCGGGCCAATGCACGCGGGCCATCTCGGCGGCTGAAAGGGTTTTTGCGGCGGCCGAAAACTCGCGGGCTGTCGCTCGGAGCGAATCCAAATAAGCCGGCGCGCCGTGATGGGGGTCCAGCACTTGGTCGAGAGCTCCGCGAAACGTGCGGATCTTGATGGCGTCGAAATGCAGGGCGGCGAGATCCTCGCGCAGGTTGGCGGGCCGCGGCGGCTGGTCGGCGATGGTTGCGGATGTTCCGACCGCATAAAACGGCAAACGCATCGCGTCGGCGGCCGCATGGTCGTGCGGAACCACATAGACCAATTCCGGCTGCGCGCCGGTATGCTCGCAAAATGTGGCCAGCCATTGTGGCCAGTAACGCCGATCGGCCTCTAAATCGCATTGGTTGAAGACGACGATGATCGGTTTTTGGGCTTCGACGGCCGCACGGAAAAATTGCTTCACGGCGGCATCGTTATACTTCTGCTGGGTCAATATCGCGACCAGTACGTCGGCCGATTGGCGAATGGCCCGGGCACGCTCCCAATTGACGGTTACGTCGGAATCCACGTCGGGGGCGTCGAGCAACAGCAAACGCGGCGGCATCGTGGCGCCGACGCGCCAAAACAGGCGATTCTCGGATGTATCGGTCAGCGGATCGTCGGCCGAATGCCAAGGATAAAGCGTGAACGACTCGAACAGCCGGCCGAGAAGATCTGAATCGGCCAAGTCGGCCGGCGCGAGGCAGACCGGATGTTTCGTGCCGGCGGCCAATGGGGTCGAGGCGCTGGCGTTTTCACCGGCGAGTTGATTGAAAACGGCGGATTTGCCGATGTTCGTGCCGCCGACAATGGCGACGACCAACAACGGCGGCAGATCAAGTTCGGCGAGCAGTTTGTGCCGGAGCAGAGCAAACCATTCCTGCCCGGCGGGGGAGGCCGCGCCGATGGATGCCGCCTCGGGGGCCAAGGCGTCTAACGCCCGACTTAGTTGCTGCACCTGGGCGGCAAAGGAATGAAAAGTTGGCATGGATTGTTGTTGCGAAATGCTGCTGCTATTTTGCTTCTCCCAACACCATTGCCACGGCCCGGCCTTGCAAGCAGTGGCTTAAAATCAATGCGGTGGGGCGAGCAACGGGCAGTGGTTGGCCGTGAACCACGCGGATCGGACACCGCGGGTCGGGCTCTTCGTAGTTGAGCGTCGGAGGAATTTGTCCCTCTTGCAAGGCCAGAACGGCCAAGGCCGTTTCCAACGCGCCCGAGGCCGCGCCGAGATAACCGAAATAACTTTTGGGGGCTGTCACGGGCACATCGCCCAGCGTGTCACGGATGGCTTGGGCTTCCAGACAATCGCCCTCCACGGTGCTGAGTCCGTGGGCCACGACGAATCCGATATCTTCGGGCCGCAGATTGGAAGTTTGCAAAGCGCCAAGGATGGCGCGGCGGATGGCCAAACCTTCCAGCGGTTGTCCTTTGCCGCGCGGTTCGAAGGTCGAGGCGTGCCCGAGAATACTTGCGAGGACTTTCGCACCACGTTTTTCGGCATGCGCCGGCGATTCGAGGATGAACATGCCGGCGCCCTCGCTGTTGACAAGACCGTCGCGCCGGGCATCGAACGGCCGCGACGCTTTGCCGGGATCGTCGCTGCGTTGCGATTGGCCATAGACCTGGTTTCGGGCCCAAATGGCCGAATGGATCCGCGATCCGACGCCGCCGGCGATCATGACGTCGGCCTGCCCTCGCTCCAATATGCGGGCTGCTTCGCTCATGGCCGCGAGTGTGGAAACGTCGGCAAGCGTCAAACTGTTGTTAGGCCCTCGGGCGTCTTGGGCGATGCCGATGTGGCAGGCAGGCATGTTCGGCAGATACTTGAGCATCCAGAGCGGGAACATGTCGGACGAAAATGCACGGCCCCAGCGCTGGAAGTCGAAACGGCCGTCGGTGGTGCAATTGTGGTAGACCAGGGTCAGTTCGTCGAGGTCGCAGGGGATCATGTCGGCCCCCAGCAACACGCCGAATCGCTCGGGGTCGGTCGGCGTCTGGCTCAAGCCGGCTTCGTTGCAGGCAAAGTCGGCTGCCGCGAAGGCCAACTGAATATCACGGCTCATCACCTTCAAGCTTTTCCGCGGGCGAACATATTGCTTCGGATCGAAATCGGCCACTTGACCGCCGAAAGGCACCGGCAACGTGGGATCATCGAACAGCGGCAATCGCTGAATGCCGCTGCGTCCCTCGCGGAGAGAAGCCCAGAATGCTTCCCTCCCAATGCCGATTGGACTAACAACCCCTACCCCGGTAATGACGATAGTTCGATTCGACGCCATGCTTCGGCCAAACCCCTGGAACAACCCCTTGCCAAACACTCTATCCTAACCTAGCCGAGCCCATAACCAAAGGGTGTAGAGGGGGTGAATGAGGATAACCAAGGCAAAAACCATATCTATGGGGGGTGTCGTCTGGTTGGGTAGGTAGTCTATCCGGCAGAATGTTCCACCGATCAGAGGATAAATGGCCCTTGGGGGCATATTTTGGGATCGCTGCACTCGGCTTGTTCTTGTTTTTATACGGAACCTGCATCAGCTCGGGGCGGCAGAATTCGACAATTTTTCAACAATCGGACATTCTGAAGTTCTGCCTACTCCATTACAATTACAATCTTGGCTTGGCAACGATTTGCGGTCGGCGGTCCCTTGACAAGCGTGACCTCTCGTGGAAGATTGCCGGATGGTCGGTTGGTTGCCAGGGCGAGCCGAAGCAAACTTTCACGGCGGCCCTTGCCCAAGCTTCTCAGATCGGAGAATATCATGGTTCATCGGGAAATCGAGCAGCGCGTGGCAAAAGTCGTGTGCCAAGTGCTGGAGGCGGATCCGGACGCCGTTCGGCCGGAAAGCCACTTTGTATATGATCTTGGGGCCGAGAGTACGCAGTGGGTCGAATTGGTGACTGCTCTGGAGCATGAGTTCGGCATTGAAATGGACGAGGACGCCGCGTTAAATCTGCAAACCGTCGGCATGGTCTCCGATTTCATCGCCGATAAACTTTCTTAACAGATTCCAAAAATAAAAAACCTTTCAGGAGAGATATTCACGTGGAAATCATCGTCAAAGATTCCGTCGAGGAAATGAGCAAGTGCGCGGCTCGGGTGGTCGCGCGCGCGTTGAACGCCAAACCGAACGCCGTATTGGGCTTGGCCACGGGCGCCACGCCGCTGGGGCTGTATAAAGAACTCGTTCGGATGCACAAGGACGAAGGGCTCGATTTCTCGCAAGTGACGACCTTCAACCTGGATGAGTACGTGGGGCTGACGCAAAATCATCCGCAAAGCTACCACTACTTTATGCACGAAAACTTTTTCAAGCATATCAACATCCCCAAGCAGAACATCTATATTCCGTCGGGCACCACCGACAATTACGAGGCGTTCTGCTCGTGGTATGAGCAGCGGATCCGCGATTGCGGCGGCATCGACCTGCAACTGCTGGGCATCGGTTCCGACGGTCATATCGCCTTCAACGAGCCTTCGAGTTCGTTGGGTTCGCGCACTCGCATTAAAACGCTGGCGCAGCAGACCATCGAGGATAACGCCCGATTTTTCGACACGCTCGACCAAGTGCCGATTTACGCGATTACGATGGGCGTGGGCACGATCCTTGAAGCGAGGAAGATCATCCTTTTGGCCAGCGGCAAGAACAAGGCGGGGGCCGTGGCCGCGGCGGTCGAGGGGCCGGTCACCAGCATGATTACCGCCAGCGCGCTGCAATTGCATCGCGACACGATTTGCGTCATCGATCACGAGGCCGCCAGCTCGCTGAAAATGCTGGACTACTACGAGTGGATTCAAGCGAAAATGGTGGATGCGCCATAGTTGAAAGGAAATGCGCTGATGCGACTCGTGCTTTTCGATTGCGCGACGCCGCTTAGATCCAACTTTTACCCGTTGGTTTTGAGCCGGCCGATTTTCGAGCTGCGATGCGGCATGACTTCGTTGGGTGACAAGCTGATCGCCAAGCTAAACGCAAGCGACACGGCCTGTTTCGTGCCGCCGTATATGGCCGAGTCCTATCGAATGAAAACCAGCAGGCCGGTCAACGATCCGGCCGTGCTGCGGGGCGACGATCTTTTGCTGGTCAACGGTCGCGTGAAGGCGGCGGATTTCGACGTTGCGCCGGTCGGTCCCAGCGAAACGGCCGTGGATTCGGACGGCGAAGTTCTCTACGCGCGCATCGCTCGCGAGGATCTCGCCCGACTGAAGACCGATTCGATCGAGGCGCTATTGGCCTCGGCCAAGGCGTCGTTGCCCACGGCCAAGCGCGTTCCCGCAACTTGGAACTACACGTGGGATCTGATTTTGGCCAATCCCTCGCAGATTGCAAAGGATTTCACGGCCGCCGGCCGCAGTGGGATCGAAGGCAAGGTGGAAGAACCTTTTGCGATTCGCGGCAGCAAGAAAGATGTGTATATCGCGCCCGGCGCTCTCGTGCATCCGATGGCGGTCATTGATGCCGAGCATGGGCCCGTCTATTTGGACGAGGGCGTTCTCGTGCATCCCTTCACGAGGATCGAAGGCCCTTGCTATGTCGGCAAGAATTCCATCCTTTTGGGCGCGAAATGCCGCGAGGGCAATTCGATCGGTCCGATGTGCCGCGTCGGCGGCGAAGTCGAGGAGTCGATTATCCAAGGCTACTCGAACAAGTACCACGACGGATTCCTGGGCCATGCCTATGTGGGCGAGTGGGTCAATCTTGGCGCGATGACGACCAACAGCGATCTGAAGAACGATTACTCGAACGTAACCGTGGTTCTGGACGGCAAGATGCCGATCAGTACCGGCTCGAGCAAGATTGGTTCGTTGATCGGCGATCATGCGAAAACGTCGATCGGGACGCTTTTGAACACCGGGGCATACCTCGGTGCGATGACGCTCGTGGCCACGATCGGCCGGCTACTGCCGAAGTTCATGCCGTCGTTTGCATGGTATATCGAAGGCGCGGTCACGCGGGGGTTCGGCAAGCAGCGCGGTTATGAAACGGCCAAAATCGCCATGAGCCGTCGCCAATGCACGTGGACGCCGGCTGACGAGGCTCTCTGGGACACCGTTTATGAAATGACTGCGCCTGCGCGCGAGGAGGCCATCCACAAAGGCCGCAAACAACTCGGCGGTGGGTGACAACCATTATCGCGAAGGATACGGCCCAAAGAGCTTCGTGACATGATGGCTTTCGGAGCGGTCGTCGACAATGACGACGCGAAAACTGTCGCCGTCGGGGGCGACTCGCAAAACAATGTGGCCGGCGTCGCAGGCCAGCTTATCGATGCTGTGGATGGCCTTTCGATTATCCGGATGCACGTCGGTGGCGAAGATGTCGCGAGGACCAGGATAGAGTTGCGTCGATAACAGCCGGTCCCACACGCCGGCCGTGGGATGATGCGAGTCCCACACCGAGATCGTCCAGACACGTGGTCGCAGCGTGGAGACGAAGAATTCGTTTTGTGTATCGATGTAGCCGTGGTGGTCCAAAATCGCGGCATCGACCGGCCCAACGGCCTTGGCCACCGGCGTTTCGATATCGTGCCATGCAGGTTCGTTCTTGGCGAGAACGCCTCGGAGGTCGCCGCCATTGAAGTAGTCGAACTTGCCGTAACTTAAGCGGAACGCAATGCTGCACACGTTCTCGTCCGGCCATTGACCGCAAGGAACTGTGTTCAACGGTGGGAAAAGGTTGCATGTGGCCGCGCCCACACCGGTCCAAACCTCTCCATTCACGGCTACGTTGCGGAATTCGAAATTGGGATACTTTTTCGCATCGCGACATAAAACAACTTGGTCGTTGCGGCCGGATGCAAAGCGTTCGACCTTCAGGCCGTTATGCTCGGTTTGCCATTTGACGAAGGCGCGATAATTCTTTGTGCCGACATATATGAGCGGGTTGGGGTGGCAGTAATCGGGCCAGCCGCGGTCGAGCAATTTGCCGATCTTGAGACTCTCGCCGACTTGGGTGAGCCCGGTGAGCTTATAGGCCCCGGAACTCGATGGGGGTGACTTGCCCGACGGTTCGCCCATGTGATCGTCGTGGAAATGGGTCACCAGTGCATAGTCGAGCGCCGGATGCGGGTCGTGCGCCAAGGCGTGACGGATGTAGCGAACAATCCACTCGCCGGCGGGACGTGTGCCATCCGGTCGGTCGGGCGTGTGCGGCGGTGTTTTATGCGGCAGTTCCCCGGCATCGACCAACATCGTGGTGCCGTCGGGAAAGATATAGAGCCCCGCGTTGCCACGCCCCGTGCTGATCTGGTGGATATCGAGCATTCCCGGCTGCCAGGGCGCTATCGGTTGTCCCACGGTATCGTCGCCGTAGGCGGTGGAGACGATTGAAGCCAAGAAAATAGCGGATAAAAATCGATTTGTTGATTTGAGGAAACTGTGCATTATTTCCGTTCTGTAATTTGTCGGGCGATTTCACTTCGGACGGCATTGATGGTTTTGGGATCGCGGCTGTAGTCCCACCAGTTCGGCGCAATATGATCGACGACTTTTTTGACGGCAGCCGGTCCGGCGCGCTTTTCCAACAATGCAAAATACTCGTAGTCTTCCATGCCGTCGCGGATATTTTTGAGCCTCATGCAGGCCACCGGTCCGTTGATGCCGCAGGGCGTTCCTGGGTAAAGCAGGAAACCGCCGCCGTTATAGTGGCTAGGATGGGCGAAGGCCGGATTGAACCACGGATCGATCACGGTCGTTACGGTGCTCCAATAGAGAAACCCGGTGATTCCGTATTGGCGGTTGATCCAAGTGGGGACGCGATAGACCAGCAGCGGACTGTCGATGTGCCAATGGGGAGGATTCTTGTCCTTGAGTTGTTGGTATTGCGGATGATAGGGAGGCGCCGTTTGCACCAACGCCGTATACGACCAAACTTCATCGCCCTTGGCGATTTTCGCTTGGGTCGAGTCGCGATCGATAAAGCCCAAGAGAGGGCACCAGATATCAACGGCCGGATCGATGTCGGGCCAAGAGGGATCTTGCGTGTATGTCTGTTCGACAACGAGGAGTTTCAGTCCCGGCACGGCCTCGTGGATCATTTGAGCGAGCACCAAAACTTGTTCGTAGTTTTCACGTGTGTTCGGCTCGTCCAGCAGGTACACATACGCCCGTTTCTCCCAACCGTTTTGCTTCAGATAGTCGTAATACTGCTGATAATAACGTTGGGCTTTTTCGCGCTGGTCGGGCGCAATCTCTTTATATTTGGGATCTAGCGTGGATCCTGGAAGCTGAGCAAAGGGGGCGTTGGGAATTTGAAAATCCGTTACGTGAAGATCGGCGATGAACTTCTGCAACGCTTTGTGCCGTTCGGGCACAATGACCAGCGAACCGTCGGGCTTTACGTCCGGCAAGAGATGGTGCAGAATCGGTGGGTTGAGTCGGTGCTCGGCCATCGCCTGGCAGTAACGTGCTTCAATCGCGCGGTACTGCTCTGAACCAGGTTGGACATTGAAGGAACGGGCAACGTTTTCAAAGCCGCCGAAGTGGTTTCGATGGGTCGGGCCATCGGGAAGTGTGAAGTCCCAAACGGTCAGCGTTACGGGAATTTCCACGGCGGGCGCACCTTGAGCAGTGACACGGAATGCTGCGCGATAGTCGCCGGCAGGAACGTCTTTGGGCACATGCACATCGATCCAGAGCGGCTGATTCTGCCCTTCGAACACTTCAAAGGGGATGGCGAACATGCCGTGGCCACGGATGGTCATGGGTTCGCCCCATCGTTCCTGATGCTGGTTGAGCGGTTCGATGGGCTTGCCGGTCGTGGGATCGAGGAACGGCACCAGTGGGTCGGGGTAAAGGCCGGGCGGCAATTCGGCGCGAGGAGTGGACATCCGGACGCGCACGTATTCTTCACGATAGAGTCGCACGTGTTCTGTGCCGATTTTTGCGCCCTGGGGACCAATGAGGTCGGAAATCGCGGCATCGACGATGCGAACATTTCCTTTTACCGTCGCAACAACGATCTGAAATGATTCCACTTCATTCCGCGCGGCAGAGATAGCGGCCGTGGGACTGCCGAAAGGCGATTGGTGTTGGCTGATTCGCTCCATGGGGCCGAGGACCGTAAGCCGGACTGGATTTTCGTCGGCCGCGACGACTTGGAGAAAAAAAAGAACCGATGCCAACGCCGGAATGATCCGAGCAAGGCGTCTCATGGGAAGGCCTCGAAGCTTGGAGGGGGGGATTGGTGGGAATCGCAGTATTTGCCCCTTGGAGCGGTCGCAACTATTGCATCAGTTTAGGCGTTTTCGGGCCATAAGTCAATAAATTGACTCGCCGTGGGTTATCCGTGCTTACGGTATACAACTGCTCATAAACACGGCGGGCAAGCCCGCCCGCTTCACAGGTTATCTATTTTAACCACAGAAAATAACTGCTTTAACCACAGAAAAAACTGTGGTTTTAACCGCAGAAAATTGCTGTGATCACTTGCCGTGCGTAAGTCCCCTCTGGTCGCTGCTTCTTATCCTGGTTATCCTTACGTTATGTCCCATGCTGAACTAACCCAACTCGAATTGCTGGCCGAGGTGGATCATTGGATCGACCGGCTTCGTCGTTGGGCGGACGATGCGCCGGCGTGGGAGCCGGCCGAAAAATGCCAGGCGCTGGTGCGGCGTTTGGCCGAGCGGGCGGCGCTGCTGCGCGTGAAAATCGAATCGCCGCTCGTCGTTGCCACCCTGGGCGGCACAGGCACCGGCAAAAGTTCGCTCATCAATGCCCTGGCCGGGGCTGAAATCGTTCAGACGGGCCGGTCGCGCCCCACGACCTTGCGGCCGACGCTCCTCGTGCGGCCGGGACTTAAGCCGGAGATGCTCGGCATCGATCCGTCCTCCGTCGAGGTCATCGAACGCGATTTGCCGGCGCTGAGAGACTTGGTGTTGGTCGATTGTCCCGATCCCGACACGACGGAAGGGGCGATTGCTCCTTCGATCGAAGGCGGCAGCAATTTGGCGCGGTTGCGAACGATATTGCCCAAGTGCGATGTACTGTTGGTGACAAGCACGCAGCAAAAATATCGCAGTGCGCGCGTGGCCGACGAGTTGATGGCGGCCGCGCCCGGCGCCCGATTAGTTTTTGTTCAGACTCATGCGGACGAGGACGCCGACATTCGGGATGATTGGCGCAAGGTGTTGGAAAAGGAGATCGGCGGTCATGAGGTCAAGGAAGCGGCCGGCGGTCGGTCGCCTGCGGTTCATGAAACAAGTCTTTCCTCTTCCGGCACGACGTTGCCAATCGTGGATCCCGCCCAGGCACGGATCTATTGGATCGACTCGCTGCGGGCATTGGCCGATCAGCAAAACGGTTTGCAGCCGCGCGGCGAGTTCGCGGATCTTTGGGATCTGCTGACACGTCAGATGGCCGGGGCGGCGGCCCAACGCATCCGCCGGGCGAATTTCCTTGATTTGGCCGCGGATACGTTGGAT
This sequence comes from uncultured Planctomycetaceae bacterium, assembly GCA_964458015.1. Lineage (GTDB taxonomy): Bacteria > Planctomycetota > Planctomycetia > Pirellulales > Thermoguttaceae > CAYWGR01. The sequence goes on along the minus strand of CAYWGR010000148.1, from coordinate 1,655 downwards.
GCTTGCTCGGCAAGAGTTGACGAAGCGATGCCGGGCATTCGGGAATTGCAAGAGGCGATCGACCAGCAGCGCAGCCTGTTGGCCGGACAAATGGCCGGCGAAATGCGAACGGAATTGCTGGCCAATCGGCGCTCCTGGGAAAACCGCCTGCTTGCCCAAAGTGCTTCGCGCTGGGGATTGAGCCCTTTTTCACTTGTCTTGCGATTGTATCAAGGAATCGGAGGCCTGTTGTCGGGCGCTTTGCTCTATCGGGCGCGCACGCCGGCCCAAATCGCTTTGTGGGGCGCTTTGGAAGGCACACGCATGTGGCGCAACCGTCGGCAATCGCATCAGGCCGACCAAAGCATCCATCGCGCCGTTTTTGATCCGGCTGAATTGCGCAAGGCGGCGATTATCGTCGAGGGCTACGCGGTCGAAGCTCGTTTGGATCGTGCCAATGCTCGAACCGAAACGATCCTGGCCGAGGCCGAAACGGCGGCCGGCAACTTTGTCGCGCGCGTCGCCTCGGAACTGGATTCCTTGACGGTTCGGCTTGCCAAGCGTCATACGGGCTGGTTCACTCGGTTTTTTTACGAATCCGTGTTGGTCGCGATGCTCGGTGTTTTGCTTTATCGGCTTGGCAAGAACTTTTTTTACGATTCTTGGGTGGCCGACGTCCCGCAGCCGGTCTTTGGGGCGGAGTTTTACCTTTCGGCGGGTTTCTGGCTGGCTCTGTGGTGCATGATTTTGCTGGGCATGTTTTGCCGCCGTTTGCGGCGCGGACTGTACGGCGAGATCGACCGCTTAGTCGCCAGTTGGCAGGATCCCGGAATGGCCTGCGGCCTGTTTGCACGGATTGAAAACGACAACCGGCGCGTCGTCGAGTTCCGCCGGGAGTTGGATGTCATCCGGCGGGATGTGGACGCTTTGCAACGACAAGTGGCCGGCGGCTAAGACGGATCGGCATTCGGCGCCGCGGCGTCGGGCGGGGGCTGTGTCGTAAGCGGCGCAGCCGGGGGGATTTCCTCCGCCGTGTTGTTAATAAAAGATCGGAGCAGCAAACGCTGGGCAATCGTCGTCAGTAAAACCTCCCGATCAATGGGCTTGCTTAGATGCAAATCGCATCCCGCCGTTAGCGATTTTTGAATGTCTTGGGGCATGGCGTGGGCCGTCAGAGCGATGATCGGGCCTTCGTAACCTTCTTCACGCAAGCGGCGCGTGGCTTCGTAGCCGTCCATGACCGGCATCTGAACGTCCATCAGCACTAAATCAAAGGGGTGGTGTGCTTTCTTTTCATTCGGGGGCGCATCCGCCGTGCCTTGTTCGGCCAATACCATGTCCACGGCTTCCTGGCCGTTTTGCGCCACGACCACTTCAGCGCCTGCTTTTCGGAGCACGAGCGAAATGAGCCGTTGATTGTCGGGGCCGTCTTCGGCCAGGAGAATGCGACCTTGTAGCTTGATCTTTGAAGGCGTCGTCGTCGCTGCCGTTTGGTTGCGCACGGCGGATAATTTGTCGAAGAATCGAATGCTTTGCAAGGATCCAACCCCGACGGTGAACCGGAAGGTGCTGCCCTTTCCGGGGACGCTGTTGACCGTGATATCGCCGCCGAGCATGATGGCAAGTCGCTTGCTGATGGTAAGCCCCAGGCCGGTTCCGCCGAATTTGCGCGTCGT
>CAYWGR010000147.1:0-14823 GCA_964458015.1 uncultured Planctomycetaceae bacterium | reverse complement strand
CGGATGGTGACGCAGTTCCCCGAGACAGTAATCATCCGACGGCGTCCGATTTGGGCACGTGGACCAACCGTTTTACCGATGCGAAGGAGGACGATCCGCTGATCGCCACGAGTTGGGCCGTAGCCTCGTTGGCCATCTGCCGCACCATGTTGGCCGGAGGTCAGGCGACAAGGCCCGATGGTTGTCGCGGAGGGCCGAAGATTATGAAAAGGAGTAGAATAGAAAAAAGAGTGTAGCCGTCAATTCTTTCTCAAGCCTAGTGAATGCCGGAGTGCTGCGTCAACTGCCGGCATAGTATCGCAATGTCCGATAACTCGATCCAGTTCAGAATCGAGAATAGTAGCAAGATTGTCGGTCATAATGACGGAATCGGAGAGCAACCCCATTCGTTGTCCCTGTGGAGATGATCGCAGTACAATAACGCGGCTGGCATGTCCTGACCGCGACATGTTGCTGGTAATCATAGCAACGATTGTTTGCGACAGACCGGTTTGTAGTTGATCTGCCTGCACCACCAGAGCTGGTCTTCGTTTGGCGGTAACCAAGTTAGAGTCCGGGAAGAGAACTAAAACCACATCGCCGCGACTATAGGGCATCATAGGCATCCATTTCAGGTCGTTGCCAATCTTCAACGAACGTCGTTAACCGGTGGCGCAAATCGGCGGCTTGTTCTGGATTCAGGCCGCGCTCGGCCAAGTCAACCGCCTGGATCGGCGAAGACACAAATGTGACGATTACTCGTCCGGTCGCTCCGGCGGGCGGTGGTTCGATGAGCTCGACCTTGCCGTCCCGATAAATACCTTCAACGGATTGCAGCATGATGTTTATCCATCCATCTACTTAAAAATCTATCAATTACCCTGCCCCAAGGCCGCGGTCGAAGGCCTCTTGATCGCGCTGGTAAAGCGCTAAGACCGACTCGAACGTGGCGGCCGAGATCTTCCAGACGGGCTGGTCTTCAGCATGGGCGTTGCAATGCACGGTGAACAGCCGATACATGAATTTGAAAAGATGCCGAGGCACGCGAAGCGTCGCGAATGCATCGGTTAAGCGGCGTTCGTCGATGCCTTCAAACAGGTCGGCAATTTTCGTGGGACTGCCTTCGGCCGAACATGCGGCGATGCGGGCGTTGGCCATGTCTTTCAACGATGCGCCGGTCCAGCCCAACGAGCGGATCAGATTCTGCTTGTCGAGCCGAGCACGCTGATGGAAATCACGATCCTCGCGGTCGACGAGCCGCTCCAGCTCGATGGGCAACAGCAGCTTGATGCCCAAGCCCGGGTGTTTCAACAACTTGTTGTCCAACAACGGCCAGACCATCGCCCGCATCAAGTCGGTTGAGCCGTTGACCAGATAGGGCTCATCGACGCGATCGACCAGCACGAGGATTCCCTCGAAGTGCATCGAACGCAAAACGCCCTGAAGCTTCGCTAAAAGTTCGTAGCGGTCGTCGGTGCGTTGGTAGGCGGGGATTGGCTGGCCGACGATTCGGTTGCCGGGGAAATTCAAAAGGATTCGGGCCAACAGCTTGATGCTGCGATTAAGCACGCGGGTGTTTCGGGCGATTTTCCATGCCTTATACAGCGAAGTAAGCAGCCGCCAGCCGCGCGGAGCCCAACCGGCGACGATCACCGCCAACAAGTAGGGCAGCCAATCGACGAATCGCGACCATTCGCCCAAGCGAAAGGCAACCGTGAGCGCGGCCACGGTGATGAAGCCGCCCAGAGCCAAGTCCCACTTGGATTGCCAAGTGGGGAATCGTAATTTCTTGCGTAATCGCCGCCAACGCTGAAAGGCGTTTTCGGCCGTCGATTGGTCGTAGCATGCCGCCAACAGCATAACGTCGCGGATCTGCGCGGCATCGAGTTGATCCAACGGCAACGACTCATCGCGCGCGGCGGGGTGCCGAGCTTGCTTCACCTCTAAAATGCGATCGACCAATTGCGTGACGGCCAGCGAAAGCATCCCATCCATGTGATCCCATAAACGCCACTGTTCGAGCGCCCGCTCGGGACGCCGCCGCCGGCCGGAAAAACGGTCGCGGAAACGGTCTAGAAAAGCGTTGAAGTCGTCGTATTGAATCACGAACGCCTGATGCTCGGGATGCTCGGCGTTGAAGTCGGTCAGATGCCGGGCCAATTGCAGCCGGATGGCTGTCTTGCCCGAGCCTTTCTCGCCAAAGACGACCGCCGTGGAAGGCTCCAAGGGATCGCCGTATATTTTATCCCAGGCGGGATGAAACGTGTTGCGGATGCAGACGCCCTTGAAAACCAAATCCGTTTGCGCATCTTCGTCGGCAAACGGATTCGAGCTAATGCCGTAATGGTCGAGAAACTGCTGAATTCTCATTGATTAAATAGAATCACAAGAAGGACAATAAATAGGACGATGACCGTTACGGCCAAGCCAATGGTGATGACGATTTGCGTGCGTCGCGCTTGCGACCGTTGTTTAAGTGTATGACTTGCGCCAGGTTGCGAGATTGCCGGCTGCGGAATTTCCGCGGCCATCTCGGCGGCCATCGGTTGGGCCGACAATTGCGGAAATACGTTGACGGCCTCCTGCCAGTCGCGCCAGCCTTCGCGCCAAACCAGCGAATCGGCGGTAACACGGCCCTCGGCCAGCCATGATCGCATCACATCGGTCGGGGCAGGGCCATATTGTCCACCGGCCGGCGGACGGACATACCAAACCACATTGCCGGCCTCGGCCAAAGGATCGGCGGGGGCCGTAGACGGTACAGACGCCGGAGGAACGGGCGCTGGGGTAAACGTGGCTGGCTGTGCTACATAAGGCGCAGCGGGCTGGGCTGCGTAGGGAACCGTCGCCGGCTGTGCAACATAGGGATTGGCTGCCGTCGGGGCAGAAGCCGCTTGGGCGTAAACAGGCTGCGCCGCGGGGCTGGCCACGGGAATGGCCACAATCGGCTGCTGTGGCATTGCAACGGTTGGAGCAGGCGCAGCAGGTAATGTTGGAGACGCCGGTTCGACAACCGTAGGCAATGGAGCTGTGGAGACCGTTGGGACGCCAGGCTCAGCTTCCACCCCCTGAATTTGCATTTCCGCTTCGTGCGAACTGGGGCGAGTGCTATGGTAGGGGATTTGGATTTTTACCCCACAATGGGGGCATAACCCCTTTTGGCCTGCCTGATAATCTTTGACGTTCAGCTTATGTCCGTTCGGACAGTAAAAACGTATGCCCATACTATGACCGCTCCCTGCATGGTTCTCCCAAATTATACATCCCGCAAGGTGTTCCTACTACACAGGTATATCCGAAAGCTGCAAAATGGGGAACAATGGTGAAATTGTGAATGCCAGTGATTGTAGCCTTACCGCCCTTTGGGGCTGGCGGCAGCCTTTTTTTCCACTAAAATAGAAATGGATGGTTTTTGTCGGGGGGAGAATGACCATGAGTCACGTTTCCACAAATTGGACAATGCTGTGTGAGTCAATACAGCATCTTTCACCCAATGAACGATTGCTTCTGATTGAAGAAGTGGCACGATCGCTTCAGCAAACGCCGACAGCAGATAATCCAGCACAGCAAAAAGCGATACTCGAGGACCTTCGTCGCAATCTAGCCGCTATGCCTATCCGTAATCTGGATGATGGTTTGTCCGGTCGTGACCATGATCGCATCCTCTACAGAGATGTTGTTCCGGGGCTTGCTTGACTCGGCAAGAAACCATCGATGCTATGGCTGCACGGTTTCCTAGCGTTCCCGACTTAACCGAATGTTTACGCGATTTGATTGCGCAAGTGCCGGCGGGGCGGGTGACGACGTGCGGCGATCTGGCCGATGCTTTGGGCAACCGTATTGCCGCTCGCTGGGTCGGGCATTTTGCCCTGCACCATGAACACGATGAATCCTGCACGTGCCATCGAATCATCCGGGCGGGCGGCGTTTTGGGAGGTTATGCCGGCGGTTCTGCGGCCGAAAAAACTCAGCGATTGACCGAAGAAGGCATCGCTGTTTGTCACGGCATGATCGATCTTGAGCGTTTTGGATATGCCGAGTTCATTTCCGATCGGCCTCTGGAAGAATTGCGACGCATACAGGAGTTCATCCAACGCAGGATTATTGTTCGGCCGCGGCAAAAAATGCCACGCTGGATCGGCGGCGTCGATGTGGCCTATCCGAGGCCGGGCGTAGGGACGGCCGCTTATGCTTTGGTCGAAGCCGCCTCGGGCGCGCTCGTTTGGTCGGCTACGGTCGAACGTCCCGTTACGTTTCCCTACATCAGCACCTACCTGAGTTTTCGTGAGATCCCGATTCTGCTGGAACTGATCGAGAAAGTGCGTAAGGCCGGCCGCATGGCCGAAGTTCTCATGGTAGACGGCACTGGAATTCTGCACCATCGCCATGCCGGAATTGCATCGCATCTGGGCGTCGTGGTTTCGCTGCCGACGATCGGGATCACGAAAAAACTACTTTGCGGACAAGTAGATATGAAGGATATGATGCCGGGCGAGTCGCGGCCGGTGGTTTTCGAGGACCAGCTCGTCGGCGCGGCAATACGTCCGACGGCCGGCAGCCGGCGGCCGATTTTCATCTCGCCCGGCCATCGCGTGGATCTGAGTTTCTCCGAGCAATTGGTTCGCCAAATGCTACTGGGGCGTCGATTGCCCGAGCCGATTTATTGGGCCGACCGGTTGAGCCGAACTCCCGCGAACAAGAATCCGCGACTGGATGTGGATGAACGCAGGTAAACAAACCTTTCGAGGGAGTGGTTGAGGCCGACAGCAATGCACAGGGGGTGCGGCTTTTTTGGGGGCTATTCCGTCATTCTGAGTAAGCGAAGAATCTCCTTACTCCAACGAGATCCTTCGCTTCGCTCAGGATGACGGTTCTTCCATGGCCAAGGACTTCGCTGCTTTCCTTGGAGTTCATCTGTGCTTTTCCCCTTGTTCCGGTTATACTGATTACGCGGATTAAGCCGTCGTGTTTTCTTTTCGCATCGTTGCATGTTGCGAAAAATCCCCATATCGCCAAATCGTGTGGTACGTTTCTATAGTGGAAAAACGTTGACTGGGGTGTGGTCCCGAGGATAGGGCCATGCGTTGTTCATGGACGAGTTGCCGATTTCTGATTGTGGCCGGGATACTCTGCGCCGCTATCGGCTGTTCCTCCGTCCAAAAGACCGGCATCGACCCGACGGGCGAGCACATTTTTACTCCCCCGCCGCCTCCCACGGCCGCCAGCAGGGCGAATGAAGAGTATTACGACAATCCCCTTGGTCAATTACCTTGGGATGATGCATCGGTTAATCTTCAACCGCGTGAAACCGTTGCCGCGGTCGGCAGCGAAGTGGTCTTGATCGCGGGCGTATGTGGACAGGACGGATATCTACGCACCAATCGCCGGCTGGAATGGTCAATCGATCCCGGCAGCGTCGGCCAGTTCGTGGCAGTAGGCGAAACCGGATTTGTTGACCTCTTGGTCGGCGATTTCAACCGGCCGCGCAAAGTTACCAACACGTTTGCCATCGGCAGTACGCTGCGCTCGAACACCCGGCTGAACCGCGGCACCTGCATCGCCGAGGATTCGGCCTATGTGCTTCGGGGCCAAGGCTGGATCACGATTACCTCGCCGGTCGAAGGTTCGAGCCATGTGACGGTATTTGCTCCCGAGGTTTACCGCTGGGATTCGCGGATTAAATCAACCGTGGTTCATTGGGTCGATGCCCAGTGGCAGTTCCCACCGCCGGCGATCAATCCGGCGGGTACGAAACACGTTTTCACCACGACCGTCGTTCGGCAATCAAACCACACGCCCGTCGAACGATGGCGCGTGCGCTATGAGATTCAAGGCGGTCCGCCGGCCGGTTTTTCGCCCGACGGCGCCCAGTCGGTCGAAGTGCCGACAGATGCGGCCGGTCAGGCCAGCGTGGAAATCTTCGAGAAGGAGCCGAGGCACGGCGTCAACAACATCAAGATCGAGGTAATCCGTCCGGGCAATTTGCCGGGGGCCAACGGTCAACGCTTAGTGGTTGGTTCCGGCATGACCTCGAAAACGTGGAGGGCCGGTGATTTAAGCGTAAAAACATCCGGCCCAGCGACGGCCGGCTTGGGCACCACGATCAATTATCGCATCACGGTCGCCAATCCCGGCGATCTGGCAGTCAAAGATGCCGTGGCTGTCATCACCATGCCCGAGGGGCTGACGTTCCTCAACAGCAATCCCGCCGCCGAGACAGCCGGGCGGCAACTCCAGTGGCGTTTGGGCGAGATCGGCGGCCGACAACAACGCACGATCGACGCCGGCTTCCGGGCCGAACGGCAAGGAAGCGTCATGGCTTGTTGCGAAGTTACCGCGGCAGGCGGACTCAAGGTCAGCGATTGCAGTACGACAACCATCGGCACCGCCTCGCTCGACGTTCGCATCACGGGCCCCGAGCAAGCGGCAGTAGGCACTCAGGCGTCGTTCGAGATCACGGTGCGAAACCTTAGCCAGGCCCCGGCTGCAAAATTGATTATCAAGGACCGCCTTGACCAAGGATTGGAAAACCCGGCCGCCACTCAAAATAATGCCATCGAGCGACTGCTGGGCGATTTGGCTCCGGGGGCTTCGCAACGCGTTAAGGTGACCGTTCGCGTGACCAAGCCAGGCCGTCTGTGCCAAACGGTTGAGGTAAGCGGAAAGGATGTTACGCCGGCCAGTGCTCAAGCTTGCATTGTGGGAACCGGCGGCGGCGGTTCGCCTGCTCCAACCGCGCCGGGCGGATCGGCGCCGTCGTTCGGCGGTGATGAAATTGCCAAGGCCGCACCTGGCGGGGCGATTCCGATTACCGTGAAAACGACAGGCCCACGGCAACTCGTAGTGGGCGAAACAGCTAAGTATTTTATCGAGATCACCAATACCGGCGCGGCCGAGTTGCGAAATGTCCAGGTTCTTGCCCGCTATGATGCGGCGCTGTATCCGGTTTTGGCGTCGGAAGGTTATCAGGCCGATCGCGGCGCATTGTCGTGGACGATCGAGCGTTTGCCGGCCGGAAAAACGGTTCAACGAGGCATCCATTACACGTGCCAGACGGTTTCCGCAAAGGCGTGCAATCGCGTGAGGGTGACGACCTCGACCGGCGCCAAGGTGGAGGACGAGGCGTGTTTGGAGATTCGTGCCGCCGACAAGGGGCCGGTTGCTCCGGGCACCGAAAAAACAGCCCCGGCGAATCCGCCTGCCGATGGATTGGTGTTGACGGCTTCCGGACTGGCGAATCCAGTGCCTGTCAACAAGGATTTGACCTATGTGGTTCAAGTGACCAACAACAGCACGCAATCGTATCAGCGTGTTACGTTGACCGCCGCCGTGCCGGAGGGCGTCGTGATTAATCCGATCGGCACCATGGGCCCCGGTCCGACCAAATTCACCACCGAAGGAAAGACGATCCAATTCGATCCGGTATTTGAGATCAAGCCGGGCGAAACGCTGATGTATCGAATTCGCGTGCGAACGAAGAAGCCGGGCCAATATCGTTTTGTCGCCGAGCTTTCCGCCCCCGCTATGTCGAGATCCCTGGTTAAGGAAACCAACACCGAAATCAATCCATGAAAATCTCTTCGTGAGACATCCCATTGTTGATTTAGGATTTATTGATTTGGGATTTGCTGATTTGAGATTTCTCGAATTGAGAATTGCTGCTTAGGATTTCTCGTTTTGAGATTTATTGCTTTGAGATTTTTGATTTATAGCACCAACAACTTTGATTAGCTGTTGGGCGTTAATGAAAAATAGCCGGGAGCTAACAGCTCCCGGAGTGTGCATCCATTTGTAACCGTATTCCGGGTGCTGTTAGCTCCCGGCTATTTTCTCACATTGCCCTCTGACCTCTAATCCCTAATCTCTAATCCCTAATCCCTTCCTCCCCATGCCCCGATTCGTAATCCTTCGACATGACGATTCGCGCGGTGTGCATTTCGACTTGATGCTCGAATCCGCAGAGGTGTTGAAAACCTGGGCGTTGCCGCAGCCGCCGCAATCGGATATGGAAATGTTTTGCGAAGCCTTGGGCGACCACCGTTTGGCCTATCTCGACTATGAAGGCCCGATTTCCGGCGACCGAGGCTCGGTGACGCAGTGGGATTGCGGCACCTATCAAATAATCGAACAAAGCAAGACCTTATGGACCGTTGACTTGCAAGGCGAGCAGTTAGCCGGTCGGGTTACATTGCATCGAGAGCAAGACGAGCAGCCTTGGCACTTTCGGTACGTCGGCTCGGAATAACATTGCGAGACAGACTAGAACTCATTTCCCCTTCGTGCTGCCGGCCACGAAAATTTCGCCCTCGCCAAGGCGCAAAGTTTCGATGCCCACGAACCGGCCGTCGGTCGGCGGAAATGAGATCATCGCAACCGGATCGCCGCCGGCGCGAAGCCACCTCAATTGGAAATCCATGCCGCGCGCGGCTTCGCTAATACGCTCTAGCACGCCTGCCAAAGGCACGGGCAGCAACCCTGCCCGGGCTTTCACGATTCGGAGCGCCACCACGTTAGGTTCAGGCACGGAAGGCTCGACGGTCAGGCTCAGCACGCTATTGACGCCGCCCTCTTCGTAGCGGCAAGCAATGATGATTTGCTTGGCATTGATGATGACGCGAGGATCACGCAGCGACGGCGGCAAGGCCTTGGGATGGTTCTGTACACGATCGACGGCCAGCCATCCATTGATCTGCTGGGTTGTGAAAAGGGCTTTCCACTTTCCTTTTTTTTGAAGGGCACTGGCCAAGGCCGTCGTGCGTTGCAGCATCTGATCGCTGCCTTTTTCCAGTACGGCAGGCTCGATTTCGAGCGCTTCGCGATAAAAAGCCGGCTCGTGCCGCGAGGCCCAATAGAGCGTCAGCAAAAGAAGAATCACCAACAACACAAGAATTACGACGATTCCGATCGTGAGTCGTAGTGCGCGTGACATGGCGGTTATGCTCCCGGGGTATTTTATACGAACCGCAACAACGCGTAATTCTTCTTCCCGGACCGCAGCACCATGACCGACTCGCTGGCGAGATGGGCAAGCGAAAGCCGCTGGTCGATTCCTTCCGCACGGCGGTTGTTGATATAAGCGCCGCCTTGGGTGATGACGCGCCGAGCTTCGCTCTTATTTTTGCACAGACTCGACTCCACCAATGCATCGATGATCGGGAGCCCTTCGCCCGAGAGTATTTCGCGCGAAAGCTGTTTGCTGGGCACGTCGGCGAAAATGTTCGACAGTTGTGCGTCGTTGAGTTGTGCAATTTCGGCCCCGAAGAAAATGTCCGTCGCTCGCAAGGCAGTTTGCACGCCTTCCTCGCCATGAACGAGGCCCGTCAGCTCGGCGGCCAGGCGTTTTTGAGCGATGCGCCGGCCTGGATCCGACCGATGGTCGGCCATCAAGGCGTCGATTTCTTCACGGCCAAGGTCGGTGAAGAACTGCAAACAGCGGCCGACGTCGAGATCGTCGAGATTGATCCAGTATTGATAGAACTGGTAGGGGCTGGTTTTGTCGGGCGAGAGCCACAACGCGCCCGACTCGGTTTTGCCCATCTTCACGCCGTCGCTGCGTGTCAACAGGGGGCAAGTGCAGCCGTAAAGCTGCGTGCCGCGAAGCCGCCGGGCGAGATCGATGCCCGCCGTGATGTTGCCCCATTGATCGCTGCCGCCCGCTTGAATTTCGCAACCATAATGCTCGTTCAGATGCACGAAATCGTAGGCCTGCAACAGCATGTAGCTGAACTCGGTGTAACTCAGTCCAATCTCGGTGCGCTCCAGGCGAGCGCGGACGGAATCCTTGGCAAGCATCACGTTCACCGGGAAGTGTTTGCCGACGTCGCGCAAGAATTCGATGTAACCGAATCGGCCCATCCAATCGTAGTTGTTCACCAATACAGCGGAGTTGGGGCCGCAATCGAAGTCGAGGAATCGCCGCAACTGCGGGGCCATGCCGTCTATATTGGCCGCGAGCGCTTCGGGCGAAAGCAGCTTGCGCTCCTCGCTTTTGCCGCTGGGATCGCCGATCATGCCCGTGGCGCCAGCGCGATGGGCCGATGGCCTGCTTGTTGAAAACGGCGTAAAACCATCAATGCCACAAGATGGCCGACGTGCAGACTGTCGGCCGTTGGATCGAAGCCGACATAGACCGTCCGCATTTTCTCCATTAGGAGTTTGGGCAGATTGGCGTCGTCCGTTGTTTGGTTGATCAATCCGCGCCACGATAGCTCGGCGATGATATCCGTGGAGAGGGGAGAGGGGAGAGGGGAGAGGGGAGAGGGTTCTGACGTCATTGCGGGATCCTTTTGCCGAGAGAATTCACTAAGCCGCTAATTAATCGGGCAATCTCAGTTGTGTTCTGTACTAAGTTACTGCTATGTGCTGAGTCAATGTATCTAAGCCGTTCCGCAATCAAAACATGAGTTTCCATTTCTCCCCTCTATCTCCACTTGTCATCAAACGGATGCAACGGGCCGGGGAGCTTGGGCTTGGGCAAGGCCTTTAGCAGGTGCTCGGCCAGTCGTTGGTCTTCCTTCGTGGTAATTTTGATGTTCATTGGCGAACCGGGCACGACTGTGACCGGCTGCCCGATCCGCTCGACCAGTTGGGCTTCATCCGTAGCTTGGAAACCACCGCGTTTGGCATAGGCTTCCAACAGCAACTCGCGGCGGAAGACTTGGGGCGTTTGGGCTTCCCAAAGTTTTTCGCGAGAGACGGTTTCCTCGATCTTGCGATCGCTGCCTACTCGCTTGAGCGTGCCGTTGACCGGGATGGCGAAGATCGCAGCGCCGGTTTTTTCGGCGGCGGCGAAAATATCGTCGATCCAAGCATCGGTCAGGCAGGGCCGTGCGGCGTCGTGAACGCAAACGAAGTCGGCCGTCGGTTTTACCCGGGCCAAGGCGGCTTCGACCGAGTCGGCGCGTTCGGCGCCGCCGTCGATCACTTCGATTTCCATGAATGCGATGTTCGCCGCGAATTTGAAATTGAAGTCGGCGCGATCTTCGGGCGAGATGAGCAGAATGGTTTGCACCACATCGTTGCGGCTTAAAAAACGTTCGGCCGAATGCAGCCAGATGGCTTTGTTGGCGAGCGGGGCAAAAGGTTTCTTATAACTGGAATCCCGAAACCGGCTGCTGCGTCCGGCGGCAGGCAAAATCACGGCGAACTTGGCCACGGCGAATCCTTTCTAAGTGATGAGCGGCTAGGCGATCGAGATGATGAATGTTCAGCAAAGTATGGAATGGCAAGTTGCGGTTTTTGCCGCAAATCCGGCCTTCCGACGACCAACCCTTCAGGCCGGCGTCCAGGCCTCGGTTCGTTGCCCGCTATCCGCTATTTACCGTCGCCTTTTTTCCCCCGGTTTTTTTTGAGCCAAGAATCGAGTTTGCTGCGTAATTCCTCAACGCCCTTCTTTAAATCTTCATTCTCGCTTCTCTTGTCGTCGATGATCGTCGTCATCGCTTCAATGTTTTTTTGCAAGGCGGCAAGCAAATTTTGTTGGGCGGGATCTTTCACTAAGGAAAGGATGCTCTTGCGATTCTTGTCTTCGCCGCCGGCCAATGCCGTCAGGGCGGCGTTGAGCTGGCGTTTCATGCGCCGCCGGGAAACACCTTGTTCGGCGTCCTTCGCCTCCAACTCCTTGACCATCTTTAGTTCATCGCTACAGGCATCGACGACGAATTGACCGATGATGGCCGCAGTTTCCAGGGCGTTAATGCCGGCGGCGTTGGCGTAGTTCAAGCGTCCCAACGATTCCGCCGCGATGCTTCGCGTGGAAGGAGAGAGTTTGGCATCGGCCAGTTTCTTCACCAAAACTTTGAAGATGGCGTTGCTGTCGCCTACGGTGCCTAGACGTCCTAAAACGTCGATGGCCTGGGCTTGGATCCATTCGCGGCCGGCCTCGGACGGGCCTCCCGGCAAATCCTCGGCCGCTAGTTTCAGCATCGCGGTGGAGAGGGATTTTCGAGCTTCGGCATCGCCGATGCCAAGCACTACATGACGGTGGATCCCGACCATCGCCGCCGCTCGCACGGCATCGGTCAGTTTTGCATTCGAGGCGGAAGCGACCAAAACGGCCAAGGCCTCCGGCAAGGGCGTTACCGGCGATTCGACGCTATTCAACTCACCGATCATCAACATGGCGTTGATTTGCACGGCCGGATGATAGGGGCCCGCCGCTAAATTTTGCATGAAATCCAAGACCAAGGCGTTGAGATGGTCGTGAACCTCGGCGGCGTTGCTTTTCTTTTTCAGTTGATTCCCCAGGTCATCGCGGAACTTGGGCAAACCGGCAATGTCTTTTACCTGGGTCCATTTTGCAAACACAAACTTATCGAAATACTCGTCGAAAAGTTCTTTCTCACCGGCGGCAAACTTGCCATTCGTGAGCATCGAGTTGACTTTAGTGACGTTCTTTTTGAGGCCCTCGTCAACTTCCATCTCCTCATACTTCGTGCTCGACTGCTCAACGGGATCGTCCGCTATGACAGGCTCCTCAACAACGGCAGCCTTCTTGGCTACCGGAGTCGTGCCAAGTCCTCCAAGAGGGCCAGCGGCTTCCGTATCTTTTTCCTTTTTGTCTTTTTTCTTGGTCGTTTGGGCCCAGACGCCGTCGCAAAGCAGAATACTTGCGGCCAATGCAATCGCCAGCCAACCAAAAAAACGGATTCCAAGAACGCCGTTGTCGCGGAAAAATTTGGTAACCATAAGGCTCAATGGATCTTTCGTTGCAGGGTCGGGGAAGAAATGCCCTCAAGAATAATATAGGCTACCAACGATGCGGGAGGGGGTCAAGCTGAAGAGACTAGGGGGCCAGGCGAACTGCAATGTCCTTGGCCAAGCGGGACCGTCATCCTTGGCCAATCAGGAACCGTCATCCTGAGCGAAGCGAAGGATCTCGTTGGCGTGTTGGGACTTGTATAGACTTACAGAGATTCTTCGCTTCGCTCAGAATGACTATTTTTAGCAACTTTGCAGTTCTTCTGGGCTAGGGGGCCAGGGCCGAACAGTTTGGGGCCAGGGCCGCTCAGTTTTCGGTAGGGCGGGTCGAGCAACGCGATGGCCCGCCTACACATCCACATCGTCTTACCTATTTTAACCATAGAAGTAACTCTAACCGGAACTATCGACCTTTCTCACCATCATGTGGTTCTAGCCATACCCCCCGTGGGTTGTTCGGCGGTGCAAACGTCAATTTCTCATATTGACTTCAGGAACTAATGTTGCGACACTCCGTCGCCCCCGGAAATTACATCGAGGTGCAAAAGAACACAATTCCTAGACAAGGAGGTCGGAAATATGTGGAAGATGCAAAATTTGGCAATAGCAGCACTGTTGGCTGTTCTTGTATCCGGTTGCAGCAAAACAAGCACGGAGACGTCGGCAACACCGGCTGGAAACGAGGCGGTTGCGCCCGCTGACAGCGAAGTTGCACAAAGCGAGACCAAGCTGGAAGCTCCCGCCGCGGCGGCCCAGGAATTTCTCGAAGCCTTGCGTACAGGCAATGATGAAAAAGCATCCGCCATGCTTACGTCCGTCGCGCGGGAAAAAACCGCGTCCTTGAATCGTAATGTGACGCCGCCGGCCAGCGATACCGCGAAATTCTCCGTAGGCAAGGTTGACTATATCAATAACGACGGTGCGCGAGTCGCTTGCACCTGGACGGATTTGGACGAAGAAGGCCAACCGAAAACCGACGTAGCCATTTGGGTGCTTCGGTGCGAGGAAGGGAAATGGCGCATTGCAGGCGTGGCCGCGCAAGTGTTTCCCGGCGAAGCGCCGTTGCTGCTGAATTTCGAGGATCCCGAAGACATGTTCCGCAAACAGCAATGGGTGCGCGAGGAGATTCGCCGTCGCATCGAATCGGGGGATCTCCAGGCAAAGGGTACGGGAAAAAAGGAAAATCCCATCCGTCGTTAGAGGAAATTTAATTACTTGTTTTTTAAGTTTTTTCTGGCATTCACCAAGGAATGGGGTGACATTTTCGATGGTTTTAGCGATAAAATGTTGCTCCTAATGGGATGCGTAGTTGCGATGTAAGTTCTTGCTTTGCAAATACTTATTCAAATAAAGAGGGGGGGATTAAGCGAAAAATCCCCCCTTTTTCCTGCGCAAAGCATTTGCCGGTTAAAATCGTAACCTAGTCTTTTCTATCTAACCGGACTATTGAACCCATGATAGTGAGGGGGTTGCGAACAATCATTCCCTTGCCCCCCTGGTTGACAACAAGAGCAACTATGCTAGCTTAAACGTCCTAAGCTGTGCAGACGTTACCGTCACGTGCAGCCGTCATAGCTTGAACAGGGAAAGTGACTTGGCGGTTGATCGAACGGAAACGCAGCACGGTACTAGCTATGAGGAAGTCCATTTCGGTCCTTGGCCGTCAGGATCGAAAAGAGTGGAAAGAGTGACGGCAAGAGTATGAGTTTCTTAACGCTACGGTACCTATTTTTGGAGGTTACTCGAATGAATCGCACGTATTTGTTGAGCATCGCACTGGGTGTTGCGGTGTTGGGAATCGCCCTGTTGGGCAACGAGTCTCGCGCGGTAGCAGGCGACGCCTGCGCTCCGGCTGCATGCGCTCCGGCGGCTTGCGCCCCGGCTTGTGACACTTGCGCTCCGGCCAAGTGCCACGTGAAGCGCTGCAAGGTTCGGACCTGCCGTCCGAAGACTTGCGAGCCGAAGGCCTGTGAGCCTGCCAAGGCTTGCGAGCCCGTCAAGGCTTGTGCTCCGGCTTCGTGTGAGCCGAAGACATGCGCCCCGAAGCACTGCAAGCGCGTTCGGACCTGCCGTCCGAAGACTTGCTGCCCGAAGGCCTGCGAGCCCGCCAAGGCTTGTGAGCCCGTAAAGGCCTGCGCGCCCGTC
>CAYWGR010000146.1:0-14831 GCA_964458015.1 uncultured Planctomycetaceae bacterium | reverse complement strand
TCTTCGCAAAATGGCGGGCCGTCGCTTCGCTTGACCCGCCCTACGCTTTTCCCAACTTCAATAATTGATCGACCCTGGCACGAACCTTGCTTGACGCCTTCGCCGAATAATCATATAGTAAAGTAGTGAGGATTTCATTCGGAGAAGTAAAAATGTCTCCCGCTGCCAGCACTACTGTGATTCAAATGGTTGATTCCTTGCCCGAGGCTCTGCAAGAACGGGTGGTGGAACACATGCAGGAGTTCATTGCCGATCTCCGTGACGAACTGCAATGGAACGAGTCTTTTGCGAAATCGCAAGATAAGCTCGTGGCGGCAGCTCAAAAAGCACGTGGGGAGATTGCTCGCGGTCTTGCTACGCCTCTTAAGCCCGAACAGCTATGAAATCCGCGGTCCTGCCTTCTTTCTGGGAATCTTACGGTCGCCTCGATGCGTCGCTCCGAGATCAAGTCAAGAAGGCTTATCGTCTTTGGTGCGACAATCCGTCGCATCCCTCGTTGCGGTTCAAGTGCATCAACCACGTAGAAAAAATCTGGTCTGTGCGAACAAATCGAGGTTATCGAGCTGTTGGCGTTGTCGATGGTGACACAATCACGTGGTTTTGGATCGGAAGCCACGACGATTATGAACATTTCTTCGGGTAAAGAGGGCTAGATGTTAAGACAGGAAGGAACGATTGCCGTCTAATCACTATGGCGCGATGTTGTCTCTTGGTTTCTCAGTTCACGCCCGGCAGAAATTGGATGTCGAGCCATTTCCGCAGAAAGACGACGATCAGAGCGACGGGCATTGCGGCGAGAAGCGGTAAAACGACGGCCATAGGATAGCAATGCCATCGAGGCGGTTGTGTCTTGCGATTCGCCGGAATAGTGCAGGCGGGCAGATAGACCATCAAGCCGTAGACAAAAACCCAAAAGCCGCCGATGAGATTCGTCGGGGTGATGCTTGCTTCGGCCAAGCTGCCTGTGATGCCGAACAGCAAAAGCACTTTTAGCGGTGAGAAATCCCAGCGAGACAACAGCCATGCCCAGGCAATGAACATCGGCACGAACACAACGACGCTGTGAAAGAGTACGACGATAAAAAAGTTTGTAGAAGCGGTAATATGTGCTTCCTCGGGCGTCGTGCCGAATAACGGAGCAAGGTTGGTCATGCCGGTCGTGATCATTTCTTCAATCAGGGCCATCACGGTGCAGAGCACTACGAACCGCGCCCGCCAATCAATCGGAATAGCAGCTAGCCGCGGCACTACTCGCCGTTGAAGAACGGGCGTGAGCGAACCGCCGACAATAAGCCATAGAAAAATCATGCCGTCGGCCATGCCGATGACCGCGCGGTGATTCACATCGCCCGAGTTGAGGATAAACAGATTTAACAAACCGATCAGCAGAACGCTATACGCGCCAATGGTGATCAACAATCGCCGCGTGATTCGGTCGAGGTTCGGAGATGATTGATCTGGTGGATCTGTTGGCATGGAGGTTCTGGAAATAGTTAAAACGAATCCTCAACCTACGAGAAAAGCCCCCAGACTAGTTTTGTCAGCAACAAAATGGAAAGCACTAATACACAAGAGCAAAATAGAGTGGACAGAAAAGGGCGTTTGGTTGTCTCGTCCCGTGTAGGTTCCCAATCCATCGCGTAACCGAACCACCCTAGGACGAGTTGAAGTGTGAAGTACGAGCAGGTAAAAAGCAAATCTAGCAACCATTTCATATTAGATTTTTAGTTATGTTCTCTGGCAAGGTGGTGCGTCGCGGACGCACCCTACTTACTGTATTTACCGTTCCTCATCGTCGTTGTCGAGATCATCTGTGTCGTTCCCATTTCTTACCGCGCCCATCACTTGTCGCATTAACTCCCGTAACGTCTCATAGTTCAACTTGGCAGGACCGAATGCTAGATTTTCCACAATTTGAGGGATGTCACTACATTCCCGACTAGCGGACTCGTAGTATGTTGCTAACGTCTCATCACCGCGCTGGCGTGCCGCTTCTGCCAACCCATCATAGCACGTGGATACCAGAACATTGTTGCCAATTTCACGACAAAGCTCAATTGCTCTATGCAGATGCGATTCTTTCCGGGAGACCTGAGAATCGTCGCACGCGAGGATTGCGCAATAAGCAAGACTCTGAGCCTGCGCCCCTATCCGGCCCTGTTCCTCAAACAATCGAGCCGCCTCTTCAAACCGGGCCACTCGCTCCGGTCCGTCTTTTTCGGTAAGAGCTATGGAGAACAGGACGCGAGCTATGTCTTCCTTGTCTCCTTTATCAATGGCGTGCGTCAGCGCCTCGTTCTTAAGCTTCTGCCCCAATTGTCGATCGCCTTCTATAAAGGCCAGGTGACCCAAGTTGTCGAGACACTTTATGATCCCCGTGGCATCACCGGCGCTGCGCATCATGGCAAGGCTTTGTTCCACCATGGCCTTCGCTTCATGGGACGGTTTCTCCCTAGCTAATAACCGCATCGCATTGGCCATACCTACGGGTTCTTGAATAGCTTGAAAATGATCCAATGCCTCAATGCACAGTCGCTCCCGGTAGTCGAAGATATCCGCTTCTTCCCGTGGTGCAAACAGTGATGTATTCTCAACTAGCGCAATCAGAGCGAGGCCGGCGCAATGTATATCATTCACGGCATGCGCGGCCTTGAGACACTGGCAAAGAAGATGGTAAGCCAACTCGCCCTTGTCTTCATGTTGAGCGTTCCTGCCAGCTTCCAACAGTTGCGCGGGCCGAAGAGGGGATTCCTCATGTTGTGGCAAAATTCCGGTCATACTGTATCCATCCGTATCCTAGAGGGCACTGATGAAGCCGATGGTACACTTGCGCTAAATCCAATCTGGACATTTTCCGGAAGCTGGCCATTCCAGTACATCCATGATTTTACGGGCGTTTGGTTTGGAGTCCAATCCACATTCAGCAATTACGCATGACCATACTACACGGCGGTCCTCATGGCTAAGGCCGCTTGGAAATACTAGATTCCAAAATGATCTGCAAGCTGCCAAAAAGCATCGTCGCGATGATTATGATGCTCAGGAGCATCAACAAACAAGTCGATTTTGTCTACAATATTTCTCAATTGATCGTTTATCATTTTGTCTACGGTTTCTATGCAAACCTTCGCAACTCTTCGATCAACCGCTCGATCATCTCCTCGGTATGCGTGGCGAAAATGGCGATGCGCAAAGCGCCTTGGGGCTTTAGGCCGGCGTAGGAGGACATGTACGGCAGGGCGATGCCTTGGGTGAAAAGCTCACGTTGGATCCGCTGCATGTTTTCGGATGTGCCGATACTCAGGCTGACAATCGGCACGGGCGTGTCGTCTACGTCGAAACCGAGGCGGCGGAGACCGGCTTTCATGGCCTGCACGTTGGTTTGCAGTTTTTTACGCAAACTGGGAGCGGCCATGATGATTTCGAGGGCCTTGGCCGTGGCGGCGGCGATCGGTGCGGGCGGGGCGCTGGCGCCGGCGAAATAGGGCGAGCGAGATTTGATGCGGTCGATGAAATCGCGATTGCCTGGAATGATGCCGCCGAATCCGCCGACGGCTTTGCTCAAGGTGCCGGAAAGGAGCAGGGCAGGGCAGGGGAGGGAAGAAGTGGATAGTGGATAGTGGATAGTGGATAGCGGAGAGGGGAGGGCATCGCTGTTTCTTAATAGCTGATCGCTGACGGCTGACCGCTGATCGCTGCTGACCGCCCTCACCCCCGGCCCCTCTCCCGTCGACCAACCCTGCGGGTCGGAGCCCGGGCGAGGGGAGGAGTTGCTTAGCTCGGATGGTTCATGCGAGGGGCGAGGGGAGACCGTTGGCCAAAGGCCGAGATGCTCGTAGGTGCCGCGGCCGTTGGAGCCTAAGACGGCTAGGCCGTGGGCGTCGTCGAGGAGAAGCGTTGCGCCGGGATATTCCTGCAAAACGGTGCAGTATTGATCGGCGGGAGCGATGCGGCCGGTGGCGGCAAATACGCCGTCGCTTAGTACCAGTGGATATTGGCCGGGCTGGAGATTTATTTTTAGCTTTTCATGCAGATCATTCGCGTCACGGTGGCGGAATGTGATCGGCGAACTGGTTGAAAGCCGTGCGGCTTCGAAAAGGCTGTAATGGGAACATTCGTCGATCAGCACGAGTCGGGCATCGTTATCGAGCATCTGCACTAAAACATTATTGCCCATCCAGCCGGAGGCGAAATAGAAGGCGTCGTCTTGGCCGAAGAACGCGGCGGCGGAGCGTTCCACGTCGAGGACGGGTTGCGTGGTGCCGAAGGCGGTGCGTGAGTTGGCGCTGCCTAGGCCGTAGGTTTGTGCGGCTTCCGCGGCGGCGCGGACCACTTCAGGATGCGATTGGAGGCCGAGGTAGCCGGTTCCTGCAAAGTAGAGATATCGCCGACCGTCGATTTGCGTGTAAGCGCCCGGCGGACTTTCGGCAATGTGCATGAAAAGGCTCACTTCTCCGGCGATTCGGCGTCTTGTCCTTCGAGCTGGAGCTTGACGGAGATGCGACCGGAGTTGTCGGCCAGTTTGTTCCAGGCGTCACGGCAGCGGACGTAAAGGTTGCCGTCGCTTTTGGCGGTGAATGAGCCTGACTTGCCAAGCTCGAACTCCTCGCCGAGCTTGTAATCCTTCAGGATGACGCCGACCAAGCGGCCTTGGCCTTTGTCGTCGCCGTCGGCGTCAACGGTTTCATCGTCTTTTCCGGTGCGCCAGGTGCCCGTGGCGGTGTATTGATAGGCCGTATCGGCTGCGACGATCAGACCGGAAGGCTGCCATCCGCGGCCGGCTTGAACGGCAGCGGTGACGGATCGCCCGGAGATCAGCGAGAAAAATTTCCGTTTCCAATCCCAACTGCCAAGTTCGACGCGATAGCCGGCTTCGAGGTGGTCGAGAAAGAACTCGTATTCGAAGGTGAATTCCTTGACCTTTGCGCCGAACACCTGACGGAAGCCGGTTTCTTTGCCTTGCAGCAACTGAGGGCCGAGGGCGCGGAAATCGGCGGAGTAGTTGGGGTTATTGTCGAGAAAATGGCAAAGCGTCCACCACCAAGCGTAGTCTTCCCAAGTGCCGCCGAGTTCTTCGTCGCAGACCAAGAGTTGCGACAGTTGACGGCGGGGACATTTTTTCAGATATTGGATCACGACCGGAGGAGCGTTGACGCCTTTTTGGCCGTTCACCCAATAATGGCCTAGCTCGGCCATGCCTTCGGCGTACCAGTGCGGGCCGGTTCGGCCGAATGTTTGGCCGGCGTAACCGTGAACCGCCTCGTGCAGCGGAACGCCGTCTTTCGAGACCGTGTAGACACGGGCCTTGGCCATGAAACGATTGCCCGACGAAAGCGTTCGGGTGATGCACACGCCGGCGCCTTCGCGGATTTTTGCAAGGCCGCCGGGCTCCATGGCATCAATTTTTTCCGCGGGCCAAGCGTCGAGATTTTTGACCACATAGCATTCGAGGATCCCAGACGGCGGACGGCCCCAGTAGGTGCCGATCAGCTTCACGACGGTTTCGAGCTGTTTGAGAAGCTCGCGGGCCTCGGCCTGCGTCAGGTCGGTGTGGAGCAGGAAATGCGGCGATGAAAAATCTTGAACGCCGGAGCTTGCGGCCTGTGCATTTTTCTTGTTAGCGCGTTCGGTGCAGACGCCGATGGTGCTGACAAACAACAGCAGCGAGACGGCCATAAACGCTCGGCATGAAAACGCCGTCTTGCTGCTGAATTTGTCGTGCATCGAAACCTGCCCCACATTGGCGATGAGCCGTTATAGTGCTTCGCAAACCAAGTCGCCGACTTGGCTGGTGGTGTAGCCCATCTTGCCGGCGGCTTGGCTCTTCATTTTGGTGCCGGTGACGGTTTGGATGGCCTTGTTCACCCGTGCGGCGGCTTTGTCGTAGCCGGATTGTTCCAACAACATGCCGGCGGCGTTGATGGCCGCGATGGGATTGATCATGCCGGTGCCGGTGTATTTGGGAGCGCTGCCGCCCATGGGCTCGAACATGCTGACGCCGCCAGCATCGGGATTGATGTTGCCGCCGGCTGCCACGCCCATGCCGCCCTGCAAGATGCCGGCAAGGTCGGTGATAATGTCGCCGAACATGTTGGTGGTCACGATCACGTCGTAGTGTTCGGGATTTTTAACCATCCACATGCAGCAGGCGTCGACGTGGTTGTAGTCGGTTTGGATATCGGGATACTCTTTAGCGACTTCCTGGAAGGTGCGCCACCAGAGGTCGTGGCCGTAGGTCAGGACGTTTGTTTTTGCCACGAGGGTAAGACGCTTCTTCTGGTTGCGTTTCCGCGTATAGTTGAATGCCCAGCGGATGCAGCGTTCGCAGCCTTTGCGGGTGTAGACGGCTGTTTGCATGGCGACTTCGTCGGGGGTGCCCTTCTTGAGGAAACCGCCCATGCCGACGTACATGTCTTCGGTGTTTTCACGCACGACGACGAAATCGATGTCTTTGGGGCCTTTGCCGGCCAAGGGCGTTTCAACGCCGGGGAACAACTTGACGGGGCGAAGGTTGATGTATTGGTCGAGCTTGAAGCGGAGCTCCAAGAGCAAGCCTTTTTCGAGGATGCCTGGGGCGACACCGGGATGACCGACCGCGCCGAGCAAGATGGCCGGATAAGTTTTCAGTTCGTTGAAAACGTCGGGCGGCAGGATTTCGCCGGTCTTCAGATAACGCTCGCCGCCGAGATCAAAATCTTTGGTCTCCAGTTGGATGCCTTCGAGTTTGGCGACTGCCTTGAGAACCTTGAGGCCTTCGGCCGCCACTTCGGGGCCCGTGCCGTCACCGCCGATTACCGCTACTTTCAGATTGCCGCTGCTCATAGTCTTTCTTGCTCACCTATAAGGAACAACTTTGAGAATCCATGAATTTTACCAGGACGCCCAGGGGTTCACAAGTGACGGGTTTTTGTGGCCAGGAGAACCGCAAAGATGCATTTTTTGTCATTTTGAGCGTAGCGAAGAATCTCGTTTGCCATCGCTAACTATCTATGTATCAACGAGATCCTTCGCTATGTTCAGGATGACATTTTCTCGTTTCAGCAACGCCAGAATCTTCTGCTCAAGCAACATCGCAAATCACCTGCGGGCAAGCCCGCCCGCTTCACGAAGGATGACGTTGGATTGTCGAAGTTTTCGGTAGGGCAGGGGAGTGGTCGGAAAAACTTCGGCGAAACGTTGTTTATCGGCGTTTGGCCTCGGCGGTATCGTTTCCCGACCAGATGCCGCGTCGAGCGGCTTTGGCTTCCGCTTGGGCACGGCGGAAGCGATCTTTCATGGCGGAAGAATAGTGATACTGTAACTCGGCTCGGGCGAGACCTTCGCGGATCAGTTCCTCGTTGAGCATCCGATCGCCGACCCAAACGTAGGCCAGCAGCCGATTGTATTTGTCGCGTCGATCGCCGTCGAATTCCAACCGAACTTCTCCGCCGGACAGGAAATCGCGAGTAAAGGCCGAGGCTTCCGGTCCCCAAGGTTCGACGGGGCAGTTCGGTTTGACGGTTTCGGGTGTATTGGCTCCGATCAGACGGATTTTTTCTTTTGTATCGGCCAACACGATGGTGTCGCCATCGACGACGCGAGCCACGTGAAAAGTTTTTTCACTGCTCGGTTGCGGCGATTTCGAGGGAGTATTATCCGCGGGGCGCCAGACCTTGAAAGCGCTTAGCGCCAACAAGAACAGAATCAACAAAGATGCCTGCCACGATTTGCGCGGCAAACGATGTCGAGGGATGGCGCTCATGTAGTGATTCGCGCTGTTGGGGTTTTATTCATTGAGTGCCACTGGCTTTGCCAGTGTGGGATTCCGCGTGATTACATACGGCGGCCGGCACTGGCAAAGCCAGTGGCACTCAATAAGCGGCTTTTAATACGATCCCACAATTATGAATCACTACGCTCATGGTGCTTTAGTTGCTGCTAAAGCCGAACGCTGCTTTGGCGGTTTCGCGGCCCAAGGGATTCTTGATGAATTTGCGACGGCATTCGGGGCAAAGATCGAATCGCAATTGTTGGTAGACATCGTCGCCGATCTGATCGTTGTCGGCGTCATCAAGACGTTCCAGAATATCTTGTATCTCTTCGAGATGATCGCTATCGTCGTCGGCGTCATCGGTGGCTGCCGGATCAAACGCGGCGTAGACCTCGATTTTGACGACGTAACGGAGATCGTCTTGGGGATCAAGTTCCCGCTTGCACAGGTCACATGAATACCGGATCATATCCCCGCTCCCGTTTTATGAAGTCGGCGAACGCCGACGATGTGATGAATGGAAGTATCTTTAACGAACTTCTATTATCCTAATGCGAACGCCGGGGAACTGGCAAGTCGGCATTGGAAAAATTTTGCAAAAATCTTTTTTGTCTGCTGTTTATGTTGCTTTGTTGCAATGGTGAAAGTTGTTCTCTGTGGCTGCTATTTTTTCTCTTTGCTAGCATGTTGTCGATTGTGATTACGGCAACAGAGATGGAAATCGGAACCGTGAGGAATGTGGTTTTTTTAGGCGGACGTTTTTTGCTTGCGCGGATCCCTATGGCGTAGGCCGTGGAAATCAGCTACAATGCAAAAAAGCCACGGAAGCGGCGCAAGCATCACCCACCTGGCGGGGATTATTCTCTTGCCGGGGTTACCGTGGGGGATTTGCACGTGCATGCGGTATCTACCGCCGATTCGCCTATTCCACGGGCGCACAGCCCGCACCGGGGAACTGTTGTCTCAGCGGCCTCGGCTTCCGCCCCCCCCAGCAGCGCTTTGTCTTGCAGCGTGCTTGTGTTGAATCGTCTGTATATGGCGGTCCACGTGGTCAATGTTCGTCGGGCTTTTGCATTGCTTTGCCGCGAATTGGCCGAGGTGGTTCATCTTGAAGAAGGGAAATTCGCGACCTACTCGTTCGATACGTGGCGTGAGATGAGCGAGTTGCGAGCCGATGCCCGGCAGCCGAACGATGACTGGATCAGAGCGGTCAATTTTGTCATTCAAGTGCCCCGGGTCATTCGACTGTTGCGATTCGATCAGTTGCCCAAGCAAAAATTGCATCTGAATCGGCGTAACGTACTGGCGCGTGATAACCATTTGTGCCAATACTGCGGCCGGCATTTTCCGACACCTCTGCTCAGCATTGACCACGTGATGCCTCGAAGCCGCGGCGGCGAAACTACTTGGGAGAACGTCGTTTGCGCCTGTTTGGCCTGTAATGTCAAAAAGGGCGGGCGAACGCCGCATGAAGCCCGGATGAAGCTGATCCATATGCCTGTTCGGCCAAAGCGCAATCCCATGCTTGTGATGAAGCTGGGCGATCCAAGATATGCAGACTGGCGCGTTTGGTTGGATAGCGTTTATTGGGATGTCGGGGCGAAAGAGTAGGGTTGGCGAGAGGTTTGCTGGGGCTGTTTTCGGGTGTTGAAAAGTCGTGGGCGGATAAGTTGCGGCCCCCCCATGCGTATTGTGCTTTTCCGTCGGAAGTCTTGTTTCTTTCGCGTTTTGGCTTTACAATGTGAGTGGTTAGCGAGCTTGTCGCCCGTTTTATCATCTTCCTGATTTACTCTTCCTTGCATACGAGGAATGACAGCGTGGCACTCTCCGAAATTGATCGCAACTTGCTGGAGCGCTGCCTGCAACAAAAGCCAAGGGCCTGGGAAGATTTCGTAGACCGCTTCATGGGCCTGGTCGTGCATGTGGTGAACCATACTGCGCGGGCCAGGAGCATCCGCATCACGTCCGCGGATCGCGACGATCTTTGTGCGGAAGTTTTTCTTGCGATTGTGAAAAACGATTTCAGCTTGTTGCGCAACTTTCGCGGCAAGAGCAGCTTGGCGACGTATTTGACGGTTGTTGCCCGGCGGATCGTCGTGAAGGAGCTTCTAGCGAGGATGGCGGCACGGCCCGGCGAGGGCATCACGACCTCAACTATCACGACGGACGATGTGGCCGATCCGCGCGCTTCGGTCGAACAGCGGCTGGACGAAAAAGAGGAGGTCGAGCGGATTCTGGGCGGATTGCAGGGCACCGAGGCCCGCGTCGTGCGGATGTATCACATCGAGGGGCTGACCTACCAACAGATCAGCACGATGGTCGGAATGCCGGAGAACAGCGTTGGCCCCATGCTCAGCCGTGCTCGCGACAAAATGCGTCAAGCCGAGATGCAGTCCTGAGCTGCGGCTTGAGAGCGAGTGTTTTTTCTGGGAACACTTATCTTCGCTTGTGGTGATGCAAACGGAATGACAAAGAGGCGTTTGGCGACCTCTCATTTCAATCCTAATTCGTTTCTGTTGCGGAAAGGCTAACCGAGGAGCAGTCATTCTGATCGCAGCGAAGAATCTCCGTAGTTTTTGAGATCCTTCGCTACGCTCAGGATGACAAAACGACCTTCCGCAACAGAAACGAATTCGAAACTGCGCGGCATATAGCCCAACGGGCTTACGGAAGATAGCCTAGGGTTGCCGCGCCGAGCGGCTACCCTAGGGGATATGGGATATCATGCAAAATGAACCCTGAAAGGGTTCCGGAGTACAACGGCATTCTCCGAAACCCCGTTGGGGTTTGGGGGTGAGAAACATTCCGGTTCCTAGGGTAGTCGCTATGCGACAACCCAAGGCTGTCTTGTTTAAGCCCTTTGGGCTATAGAACTGTCTTGTTCAAGCCCTTCGAGCTATTGAACAGATATTTTTGCTAAACGAGAGCCAAAACGCAATCGCGGCAATATCCGCGCAATATATCAAATTAGAATCCGTGTCATTTCGTTAGCAATTTTTGTCTTTTCTTCCGGCGGCCAGTCGGCTGGCAACGCGGAGGGCCTCGATCATGCTGCCGGTTTCGGCTTGACGCTGCCAGGCGATGTCGAATGCCGTGCCGTGGGCGACGCTCGTGCGAATGATGGGCAGGCCGAGCGTGACGTTGACGGCGCGGTGCATTCCCAGCAACTTCAATGCGATGTGGCCTTGATCGTGATACATGGCCACGACGGCATCGAAGCGGCCGTCGCGGGCGCGGACCATGAGCGTGTCGGTGGGCAGGGGGCCTTCGAGCCGGAGGCCTTCGGCAATGCCTCGTTCGACGGCGGGGCGAATGATTCGCAGTTCTTCGTCGCCGAACAGCCCGCCTTCGCCGCCGTGCGGATTCAGCGAGCAAACGCCGATGCGCGGTCGCGTGTCATTGGGTTTGATATCCGACTTGCGGCGATTGTGGATCGCGGCCACTGCGCCCCGGCCCGTGGGACGCATCAGCCGCGACATGAAATTGTGCGCAAGCCGGGCTTTCGCTAAAATGGCTTCCTCGGTCAGTTGTTCAAAAACGTTTTTCAATGCCGTGTGCAGCGTGACGTGAACAACGGCCAAGCCGGCGGGCGAGGGCATTTCGTCGTTGGGGCCCAGGTAGAGCATCATGGCGAAATCGTCGACGCCGCAGATGTGGGCTAAAAGTTCGGTGTGGCCGGGGTAATCGTGGCCCGCCTTGTGCAACGATTCTTTTTGCAAGGGGGCCGTGACGATGGCATCGACATGATCGGCCAAGGCCAAGCGAGTGGCGGTCATAATGGCATCGTAGGCCATCTGGCCGGCCCTGGCGTCGAGCGTGCCGGGTTGGACGCCTAGAACGTCGGGGGAACCGCATGGAATACATGGAATGACATCGAGCGAGGGTTGCGCTTCCTCGGGCGATTCGATCTCGACGACCGAGAGGCCGGTTTGCCAAAGATCCACGGCCCGGCGAATGATTTCCGGATGGCCGACGACCACGGGGCGGCACCATTCGTGGATGACTGTTTCGGACCAAGCGCCGACGATGATTTCCGGTCCGATGCCGGCTGGGTCGCCAATGGTTATTGCAATGAGAGGTTTCGTTGTAGGCATAATTTTATGTCGTAATGGATCGTAGGGAGATGGATGAATCTATCCCAATTATTGCGTCGGATGAAAAAAGGGTAGGGGGGCCAGTAAAATAGTTGAGGGTGTCCCGAAATTCAAATGCCAGGGCCGTTCACGGCCCTTGTCCGCCGCAGGCGGTATTAGGCCCGTGCGTTTACGCCGGGATGTCGGACGCCGAAGAAACCAATTTCCCTCAACCGTGTCTCATGTCAGGGTCGTTCACGACCCTCCTGTTCCTTTTTTCCGGCTGTTTTGGTAGTCCAATTTCAGGACACCTTCAAATGGTTAGATCAATTTTAAGTGCATCCAAGCCGCAGCTAAAGGGCAATTGTACGGATCTTGCAAATTCTTTATGCTAATTTTACCGGCCATTAGCCGCTGACCCCTAATCCCTAGCCCCTAGTCCCTAGCCATGCTTGCTTGTATCCAACGTGTTCGATCGGCCGAGGTTCGCGTGGCCGGCGAGATTACCGGCCGTATCGAGCAGGGGATGCTCGTTTTGCTGGGAGTGGCAACGGACGATTCGGAGTCGGATGCTCTGTATTTGGCGAAAAAAATTGCGGGACTCAGAATTTTTGAGGACAGTCAAGAAAAAATGAATCTTTCTTTGGCCGACGTTCAGGGGGCGATGCTGATCGTCAGTCAGTTTACGCTGTTGGGCGATTGCCGGCGCGGCCGGCGTCCCGATTTTACGGCAGCGGCCCCGCCCGAGATGGCGGAAAAGCTTTATCAAACTTTCGTCGAGGCCGTTGCGGCCCAAGGGATTCCAACGGCCACGGGACGGTTTCGCCAGCACATGGAAGTATCGCTGATCAATGATGGCCCCGTGACGTTGTTCGTTGCAAGTCGGTGACGTTTCGTGCAAGCTTTTTTTGATGCAAAACTTGACTTTTCATCCAACGTGTTTGTCGTTCAACGGGGCAGGGCAGGGGAGGGCAGGGGGGCGATGGTAAGAGAAGTTGTTCTCTAGCCCGAAGGGCTTAAACAAGACAGCCTAGGGTTGTCGCGTAGCGACTACCCTAGGAACCGGAATTTTTCTCAACGCCAAACCCCAACGGGGTTTCGGAGAACACCGTTATACTACGGAACCCTTGCAGGGTTCATTGCATGATATCCCACGTTCCCCAGGGTAGCCGCTCGGCGCGGCAACCCCGGGCTGTCTTCCATAAGCCCGTTGGGCTATATGCCGCCAGTTCCATATTAGGATTCGCATTAGCTATTGGGACACGATCGTAGCGCTCGATCGGGTGCGCATGTAGGTTGCTAATGTTCTGAGCAATGCGTCTTCGGAAATTGGTTTAGTGGCGTAGTCGTCGCAACCGGCTTCGATGCATTTCTGCCGGTCAGTGGTCATGGCGTAGGCCGTCAATGCGATGATGGGGTGCGTGTAGTTCATTTTACGAAGTCGTTGCGTGACTTCGTAGCCGTCCATAATGGGCATTTGCATATCCATCAGGATTACATCGTAAAGCGGTTTGGAAGCGGGCGTGCCGGCGGCTTTTGCATCTTCGAGTTCCTGCTGGATGCGTTCCAAGGCAATCAAGCCGTTCTCGGCCACGGCCACTTCCGCGCCGGCGCGTCGCAGCAAGAAGCTGATCAACCGTTGATTGTCGGGGCCGTCTTCGACAAGTAGGATGCGTCCCTCGATCTTGGATTTTTCCTTAGGGTACGTTGTTTCAAGATCCTTGAGTGCGATAGCTTCTTTCGGCTCTTCCAGCATCTTGATGCCGTCGAGCGGACCGGTTTGAACCGTCAGGGAAAAGACGCTTCCCTTATCCAGTTCGCTTGTGACCGTGATGTCGCCGCCCAAGAGCTGCGCGAGTCGCTTGCTGATGGCAAGTCCCAGGCCCGTTCCCTCGACCGTCCGCGTGAGAGAGGTGTCGGCTTGCATGAACGGCTGGAACAATCCGCCCATGCTTTCCGGAGCCATGCCGATGCCCGTATCAATTACGTCGCATTGAAGCTTGTGGACATTCTTTTTATCTTGCACCAGATGGGTAACGATGCGGACGCTGCCTTTGTTGGTGAATTTGATGGCATTGCCGATCAAATTGAGCAGAATTTGTCGGAAACGCACGGGGCTGCTCATGATTGTTTCGGGAATATGGCCCTTGAATTCCACCTGCAAATCGAGTCCCTTGGCTGCCGCTCGGACCCGCATGAGCGAGGCGGTATCGGCGATGATGCGCCACGGGGAGCATGGCACGCAGTTGACCTCCATCTGACGAGCATCGATTTTCGAGAGATCGAGGATATCGTTGATAATGTCGAGCAAATGCTCGCCGTTGCGTTTGACGATGGCGGCCGCCTCGATTTTGTCGGGGTCGGTGATATCTTGCGTCAAGATTTCCGTGAATCCCAGGATGGCCGTCATGGGCGTTCTGATTTCATGGCTCATCTTGGCCAGGAATTCGCTTTTGGCCCGATCCGCCGCCATCGCGCCTTCTTTTCGGGCCACATCGCGAAGAGCCCGCTTCATGAACAAAGTGCCCAGCAGCACGATGCAAAACGTGGACAAGCAAACCCCGACGGCGATGCGCTCGAAACGGCGCGTGTTGTAGAGCATCGTCGACTCGCGTTCCAGCATTTCGTCCAGCTCGCTGCCCACGAATTTTTCGATAGCCACGGTGAGATCTCGATCGAGCTTGTCGTCGAGGTCGCGAAGTTGCTTGCGTAGAGCGTCGTGGTCGAATTTCTGATATTGCGACAGGATCTTCTCGCTGGTCGCACACAGCTCGTGGTAGACCGTCTGGGCTGCCGCCAGGACGTCCAGTTCCTGCTGCTCGAGTTTCCATTCCTCGGATTCGCGGCCGTCGGGCATGAAGTGTTGGAGCAGATCCAGTTCCTGTTGGACGTGATCGATGAGTTTTTGAATTTTTGCTTCCGCCTGCCGCCGATAGGCCGCGATGGCGTCGCGATTGGTGTTGCCCAGCAGAACGAAGTTCTCGACCTCTTCGATATGGCGTCGCGTG
>CAYWGR010000145.1:0-14988 GCA_964458015.1 uncultured Planctomycetaceae bacterium | reverse complement strand
ACGGTTCAGAAAGTAGCAGGCACACTCCATGTGCCGTCCGCTTGTTCGCCGCATCGCGAGTGACGGCACACGGAGTGTGCCTGCTACGTTGATTAACGGCCCCTGAAAGGTTACGCAGTAGCTTCGCATCGGCCAATGGCGGGCTGTTGTCTTGCGCAGCCCGCTACGGATTTTCCGAATCGCCGAAAAAGGCATACCAGCCCACCGAAAACCAATCGTTGCCGACATTATCCAACGTAACGCGGTGACGGCCAGGCGGAATCGGCAACTCGTAGGTATGATCGTATTCACGCGCGCAAGTGTCATTCTTGCCGTCGCGGTCAGGCAGTTCGATGGTTTTTTCAACTCGGCCATCAACTTGCCACTGAAGCTTCGCTCCCGAGGCCGCCACCCCTAGCACATGCACCCGCAAGCAACCGCCGCGGGGCATATTGACCGAAAACGTCGGAGGATTACGCAGCATTGGGTGCAGATTTCCTTGCACCACGCCAGGCAACGCCGACTGATTGCGCACCAACCCTTCTTTTGCAACCACAAATTCGTTTTCCATGGGCCGCATCCATTGCAATGTCGGCGTAATGCGACGGCTGTTCATTCTTACTTCAGGCAACGCATCGTAGGGAAGAATTGCCACGGAGTAGGCATCCAACTCGGGCAAAACTACCGTTGCTCGGCCGTTGTCTTGCCGAATCGTTCCCGTTTTTTCACCGGACCAGTCGGGCGAAACAATGTTGACGGATTTCGGTGCGCGGTCGGTCGGCAACTGTACGGCCACCCCCGTTCGATGCTTGGGATGGATGCCTTCCACTTGGCGATTGATCACATGGAGCATCAAACTCGGAGGTGATGTGCGCCGCCACAGAGCCAGACTAAGCCCCGGGTCGCTGGTTTCGAGCGGCTCAAAACCCACGAACTCGGCTTTCAGATAAAGATCCTTGTTTTGATGATAGAAAGTGCTTTGACGTATGATTTCGGGCAATGTCCCGTCCTGACGCGAGTCGTTGTTGAACGGGCCGTGGACGGGAAAGGCGAAAAAGCCCCCCGCGGCATAAATTTCTGCGCCGCGAATACGCATCCAAAGCCGTCGATCTTCCGGCGGAACTTTAAGCCACGGAAAACCTCCGAATCCCCAGTCGTGAAACAACACGACAGGCACACGCCGCCCCGCCATGTCCCAGCCGCCCGCCACGGTCGAAGACCATCGCGGGATTTGGTTCTCCGAGAAATCAGCACGGCCGTTCACCGTGAGCCACTGGTCCCAAACGCCAAGCACTTGAAAATCAACGTAGCGGGCCAACCCATTGCCGCTGAGCAAGACCTTGCGTCCCTTCCCGATAGCGTAAGCCCGGAGGGCGTCGGTGATTTGTTTCCATGCACGATCATCGCGTTCACAGCGAAAATTCGACCAATCGCCGATCAGCGGATTCTTGCCGGCCTGCTCGTTCGAAACTAGCCCGCGTGCTTTCAGATATGCCCGATAATGAAACGATGCCATGCTGCCGTCGGAAGCTACGTTGCGATCCGCCAAATCGATCCCTAAAACTTGCCGCCAGCGGTTATCGGTCGGCGTCCAGCCTTGTCGGCCGTAACGATCGAGCAAATAGCGGCGAAAGTCGGCGATTGAATAATCATCGAACCCCTCGTCGTCTTGCAGCGCGGCGTTGATTTCGTCCATGAAGAGATAGTCCGCGCCGGCGTCGATTTGTTGTTTGCACCAGGAGAGGAGATAATCGCGATAGGCGGGATTCGAGAGCGTGCCGTGCCGACAGTTTTTCTCACCCCAGGCGTCGATCAACTGCCCCGCCGAACCTCGCGTGGCCATGTCGAGCACTTGTTTTTCGGTCAGACCGTTTTCGCCATGATAGAGCGCGCTACAAGTGATGCCGCCGCCGAACAGGGCACCCATGGCGTGGGCTTTCGATGGAATCGCTGTGTATTTCCTGAAATCCGAACAGCCGCCCCATTTGAACCAACCTCGAACGAGCACATCGGATCCGGTTTTGCGGGCAAGTTCGAGATCCTCGTCAGACGTTATCAATTCGTTCATCGTATAGACGACGGCCTGCCGAATATCGTCTACCGGGCGATCGCGTCGAAGCGCCACAGGAAATTCCGACGATTGTGGCGAATTCGCTTCCTCAGCCTGCAATGCCAACGGTCCAAGAAGCGAAGCAAGAATGAATCCTAATACAGGGTGCGCGAAACGCATAAGATTTCTCCCGAGGCAGGTTAACGATAGGCAGGCAAGCAGGCGGGCAGGCAGCGAACGATTTCACGACCCGTAACGCGAGGACGATTTCGAGCGATGGCGATTCGATCGCTTGCGGCCGAACATGCCGCTACGATCTTTGTCCGGGTCGTCGTTGTAGTCGATCAATTCCAACGTGCTGCGGCGCACCAGCCGGCCTTCTTTATCGACTTCCTTGGAACTGTTGCCGACCACGCCGCCCGGCACTTCGGGAACGACGGTAGCCAGCGTGGTCACGGAGCCGTTGGGATTCTTGTGAACGGTTTTGATGTAGATGCCGTTTTTCGCTTCACCTTGGACTTTCAGCGGCATCGAAAGTGCAATGACTTCCACGTTCGTTTCGCCCAGAACTTTATTGCCTTCCGAGTCGGTAACAATGCTTTGCCGCTTGAGGATATAAGGAGCGATGCCGGTGGAGAAATAAAGCGTGACGGACGTCTTGGCGTTGGGTGTAATGTTTTCTAACTGCTGAACTTTACAGGGAATTTTTTGGCCATCGATGGCCACCTCGCCGTTGGAGGGCTCCTTCAGCTTGATGTTCGGGCTGACGATTTCGCCGTGGAAGCCCTGTTTGACGGTTTGCGACTCGGCCTCGAACCGTTTCCCGGCTACTTCCATGCAGGCTTGAATATCAAGAGTAACGCCTGTGTTGTCGATATCGACCAGCGTGGTTTTGGTGTCCGTGATGCTGGTGCTCGATACTTGCCCTTGCTCGTCCAACGTTTCGGTAATAACGCGGACCATCTTCCAGGTGCCCGGATCAAAGTGCCCCCAGGGATGCATTTTGGCAGTGAGGCCGGACTCTTGGGCATACCCCCACACAGGGCTAAGCCCAAGTAGAATTGCCAAGAGAATGTAAAAAAACGAGGGTCGCAAGGTTGCCTTCTCCAACGAGGGGGGAGTCGCCGCCCAACCCCGACGTCGCCCATTATATCCGATCCGACGGTTCAGGTGAACCCTCTGTAGATTTCAAGGAAAAACTAGGCAAAATCGACTTAATTCAGCTCAGACGGAGAGTTTTTCACCACCGTTCCGCCCAGTAAACAATTTCATTTCTCTTTTTGCTGATTGCTACACCGTGGCACATCGCGTGATTCCAATTGAAGCCCTGGGGACGATCTGCTTCCTTGACCACGGGATCAAAGATCATAATCTCGTAATCTTCTGGAAAACGCTCGTGTCCACGCTTGTCACTTGTGTAAAAGAAGGGCGTCGGCATTCCTTCTTTGACATTCATGTGGTCATTCGTGTTGCCGCCGAAGAAAGATTTGGTTTTTTGCAAAGAGAATTTTTTATAGAGCGTTTCAATCTGCTCCGGCGTTGTTGAATAGCGAAGTTGAATATACGTACCGCCCTGAAGAAAGGCAGGAAGGTAGGAGAACCTCACATCTTTAGCATCTTCAGGAATGGATTGCGGAAAGTGCTCGACAAGATTCGCAGTTACAGGGTTGGGATTCCAGCGTTCCGCAATAATCTGATTATATTGCTGTGCATTGGTGTTTTCCGTCGTCGCTACAATCAATCCCTCCACAAGGAAAGACACGCCTGCCGAAAATACGATTGCAAGAAGGCAAAGATTGGCTAATAGAAGATAGGTCAGGATGCCTCGCTCTTTGCGAGCAGTATAATAGGATGCCGTAAAAGCGATTGCCGGCAAAAATAGGATAAGACAGAGTACAGGGTTGAATATCTGACAGAGGAATCCCAATCGGACGTTTTGGGCAATGCCAATACATCCAGCCAGAATTGCCAACACCAAATAGACGCGAGCCATTGTCCTCATTCGATCGTGTTCGACCTCCCTACAGCCTCTACAAAGTAATCTAGGATTACAAGTTGGCCCCCTCCTGCTTGCCCAATGCTTCAAGAGCAGCCAACAGATCGATATCCTGCCGGGGGAAAACTGTTCGGAGATCCAACAACAGGCGGTCATCCTTCACACGTCCAACCACCGAGGGCGTGCCGGTGCGCAAGGCAACGGCAAGCCGCTCGACGCTCATCGTTGCCGGACGAATCGACACGCACCAGGTCGGCAGTTGCCGGGCAAGATCGGATTCGGCTGAGTCAGCCGCTTCGGCGATGGCCGTGGCTTCGGCGACCGCGGACAAGGCAGCAATCTGCGGAGCTATGCGTTCGGCCCTGTTTTTAAGGTTCTCGGTCGATGTGCCCAGCAACTGTAAAAGCGGAATGCGATAGCGGGCCTTTTCTGGGTCTCGATACAAACGCAACGTGGATGCCAGCGCCGCCAGCGTGGGTTTATCAACTCGCAACGCTCGGGCCAGCGGATGACGTTCGATTTTTTCAAGCAAGGATCTGCGCCCCAGGAGAATGCCCGACTGAGGACCGCCGACAAACTTATCGCCGCAAAGCAAGACGAGGTCAGCCCCGCTTTGAAGGCTCTCGCCCGAAACAGGCTGGCCTGGGAGCCCGAGCGTGCGCAGATCAACCATCGCACCCGCGCCAATATTGTGGATGACGGGGATTTTGTGTCGCCGTCCAATTTCGACGAGCGATTCGAGCGATGCCGACTCCGCGCCTGCAACCGAAAGGCTGCCGACATGCACCAACATCAGGGCGGCGGTTGCGGGACCAATCGCCTGGGCATAATCTTCGGCTTGGCATTTGTTCGTTGTGCCGACTTCCCGTAAAACCGCACCGCTGGCGGCAATCATATTGGGCAAACGATAGCCCTCGCCCATTTCTATCAATTGACCGCGCGCGACAATCACTTCGCGCCCTGCGGCCAGCGCGGCCAAGGCGAGCAGAGTGGCGCCGGCGTTGTTATTAACGACCAAAGCGGCCTCGGCTCCCGTGAGCTCTTGCAACAAACCTTCAACGGCTGCATTGCGCAACAGAGGCCGGTTCGTCGCAAGATCAAGATCCACACTGGCATAATCCCGGGCAACGGCCGCCATTTCCAGCAGTGCTTCGTCAGCCAAGGGGGCGCGGCCGAGGCCGTTATCGAGCAAAATGCCGGTGGCGTTGATTGTAGGCCGCAGCGAACAAGGCTGGCCTTCGGTGATCCGACGTGCAATTCGTTCAGCCAGATCGGTGACGCTGGGCAACGTGCGGTCGGCAGCCGCCGTTTGCACTTCATGGCGCACTTCGTCGAGCACCGTTCGCACGGCCGACACGGCCGCATTGCGGTTGATGCGATCGGTCAGGTTTTTGATCGTCGGATTTTCCAGCAAATCGTGGATCGACGGAAGGTTACGCAAAGGGTTGGACGGCATCATCATGAATCTCTGCTGCAAGAACGTGGGAAAATCGGAGAGTGCCCTTATGTTTTACCGCATCGCCGGGTTCAAGAGCAAGCATGGGCAAATATCGACAGGACCGACCCGTTTTCGGTAGGGCGGGTCAAGCGAAGCGATGGCCCATGCGAACCAACTTAAGGAAATGAAGGCTTAAAATGCTTGTTCAAAAAGGCATTAGAAGGGAACACTGATTCTCGCTAATCTCCGCTAATTGCGCGAAATTAGCGTCAATCAGTGACGATTAGTGTTCCGCAACTCCCCCCTGTTTCCCCTAGATTGACGTTACCTTCTTAAGTCGGTTCGTATGGGATAGCTGTCTTACAGTCCCGCTTGCTTGGCCGAGGGGAAGGAGTCGGCTTCGACTTGTTCGCGCAATTGGCGATCTTTGGCGCTTTCGCCGAACAAGGACCAGCTTTTTTTAGGTGCGGAATTGCATCCTATGGAAAATAGCATAAGAGCAACGAGAAAGAGGCGACAAAGAAGTCGGCCCAGGCCGGCTAATCTGGTGCGAGCGGCGTTCATGGGAAAGTCGCCTCCTAGGGATTGATTTGTGTACTATGCTTCATCCACTCATGGACATCTGTCGGCTTCTCCGGCTCGGAGGGACCGAAGGTCTTATCGAACCACGATTTCGACTCTTTTTTCTTGGTCTGAAGCGTCGGCTGCTTGGCCGTGGCATAAAGTGCTTTCCGAGGCTCGGGCTTCTTCAAACCGAGGGTCTCGCCGGTTTTGTTGAAGAAGTTTTTGGTGCCTTGGCCCATTTTGTCGAGCGTCGACGGCTCTTTTTTCGCCGCGGATTTGAAGGCAGGCTTTTTCACCGTTTCCTTCTTACTCTCCGAGGACGAAGAGAACGGATTAAGGATCGACCAGCCTTCGCACATTGCCGGGCGAACGCCAACGAACAAAAACAGTACGATGCTTGTTGCCAGAATTTTCGCAGTTCTTGCCAGCATGGCTCCAGCCCTCGCATACGAAAAGATGTTATCAATAAACGAACCGAACGAACGCGCCGCTTCCCCAAAGATGGGAGCGGGAGTGTCGCAAAAATGGCCGCAAACGTCCAGGGCAATTTTTCGGGGGGGCTGATTCCCCAGCTTGTGCAAACTGTGAACCTTCCGGCATCTATGCTATAAAAGAGACTGTTCCAGGCAGCAACGGCATTCCCCCTGTTGCATCGCGTTGTCGGGCATCCCTATCGAGATCGTCCGCCTTTCGCGTCTCCCCTCGCCCGTTTACGGGAGAGGGGCCGGGGGTGAGGGCGGTATGCTTCCCCAAAAACTCCGTTTTATTTTTCGTAAACCATTCTCCCATATAGCCGCAAAAGGCGGATGATCCCTATACTTTGCGTCCTAGCGGCACTTTTTCCTTCGATTAAGGATTGATCTCCCCATGTCACGTTCGGCGGCCCAACTTCAGCAAGATGCACGTCAAATCTGGCAAGCAGGCGTCGAGGCCGTCCGCTCTCCGCGTTTAGTGCGCGAGGTGCTTCGCATCGAGGGGCAAACCCTGTGGATCGGTTCGGATGCCTTTGCCTTGGATTCAATCGACCGGATTGCCGTCGTTGGGGCGGGCAAAGCCGGCGCCGGCATGGCCGAGGCTGTAGAAACAGTCCTTGGTTCTCGCTTAATGGCTGAAAAACAGTTGACCGGTTGGGTCAATGTGCCGGCCGATTGCGTGCGGAAGCTGGAACGTATCCATCTTCATGCCGCGCGGCCCGCCGGGGTCAACGAACCGCGGCCCGAGGGCGTTGCCGGGGCATTGGAAATTCTTCGCATCGTCGAATCGCTTGGCCCCAAGGATCTTTGCCTTTGCCTGATCTCCGGCGGCGGATCGGCCTTGATGCCCGCGCCGGTCGAAGGTATCTCGCTGGCCGACAAACTGGCCGTTACACGCCACCTAAGCGCCGCGGGAGCCAACATCGAACAGCTCAACACCGTTCGCAAACAACTCAGCCGTTTGAAAGGCGGCGGACTGCTTCGGGCGTGCCGCGCGGGCCGACTGGCCTCACTGATTATTTCTGACGTACTGGGCGATCCTCTAGACATCATCGCCTC
Source organism: uncultured Planctomycetaceae bacterium (assembly GCA_964458015.1). Lineage (GTDB taxonomy): Bacteria > Planctomycetota > Planctomycetia > Pirellulales > Thermoguttaceae > CAYWGR01. Next base: position 7,429 of record CAYWGR010000145.1, on the reverse strand, counting down.
GGGGCCGACTGTGCCCAATACTTCAACGCCGCAAGCGGCACTCGATGTTTTGGAACAGTTCGATGCACGCGCGGCGGGAATTTCGCCGGCCGTGTTCACGTATTTAGAAGCTGCCGAAAAACAAAGCAAGATAAATAGCCGGGAGCCAACGGCTCCCGGAAAAGATGCAGCAATCAACCGATGTGATAATGACAGCACATTCCGGGAGTCGTTGACTCCCGGCTACCTGAATGCCCAGGCGATATCTTGTTGTCGTGCAACGAACATCATCGTCGGCTGTAATAAAACGGCCGTTGCCGCGGCTGGCCAAGAAGCCGAGCGACTCGGTTATTCTGTATCCACATCAAGTGCCGAACAATCGGAAGGGCTGGCCGAAGAAGTGGGACGCCGCTTGGCTAGACAATCGCGAGAAATTCGCAACGCGGCAAGTGCTTCAAAACCGATGTGTTTGATCGACGGCGGCGAACCGGTGGTGAAACTGGTCGATTCCGCGCGTCGTGGGCTGGGCGGCCGCAATCAACAGCTAGTCTTGGCTGCACTTCTCGAACTGGCCGACGATGGTGCAAAGGGAATCGCCCTACTTTCCGGCGGCACGGACGGCGAAGACGGCCCGACCGACGCAGCCGGCGCGGTGTTGGATGCCGACGTTCTGGCAAAGGCACGTCACAAGGAGCTCGATCCGGCCGACTATCTTGCACGCAACGACGCCTATCACTTCTTCCAGACGCTCGATGCCTTGATCCGCACTGGCCCGACGCATACGAACGTCTGCGACGTGCGCGTGGTCGTGTGTGATTCGGAAATCGGCTAACTGTTTCTAAGAGAAAAGAATGACGCCGAAATCAGGCTTAAAGTGAGCAAAACGTCCCCCACGACTTGGAGGATGCCATAAAGAAGCTATACTAGAGTGCACCATCCAGCGAAAGGGCGACGCTCGTTTTTACATAGCCGCGGACGGTGCCTTTGATTCCGACAATATCTGAAGGACAATGGGCCAACCGACACGATTTTCAAGCCGTTCACAAACTTCCAATGATGGCCAAAACACAGACAATCACAACGACGCTGGAAGATTATCTGGAGGCCATTGCCTGGCTGGTCGGCGACAAAGGCGTTGCACGGGTGCGCGATATTTCCGCCGCCTTGTCGGTTCATAAATCGACGGTCACGGCGACCTTGCGCAGTCTGGCGGAAAAAGGTTTCGTGCATTACAGCGCCTACGAGGCCGCAACGCTGACGCCCGAGGGCCGAAAAATTGCGGAAGACGTGATCCGGCGGCACGAAATCGTGCGTGAATTCTTTATCGAGGTGCTTGCCTTGGATCGCGAGATGGCCGACGCAAACGCCTGCCGGATCGAACACGTCATGGATGCCGAAGTGCTGGATCGTCTGGCGTCGTTTGCACGGTTCGTCAAGGAATGCCCCTCGGCCCGGCAGCAATGTCTGAAGCAATTCCAGGCCGCTTTTCAGGAAAACAAAGAAGCGGCACGACGGCACGACGCAACACAAGAGGATGCAACCGCAATCGACGAATCATCATGTTGCACCTCGCGAAAACCGCGAAACCCGGCCAAGAAACCCCGTAAGCCAAAGCCGTGAATCGCATTCCCCGGGGAATAAAGCCACGGCAAGGCTTGCCGCAACCGACCCACCCTACGGGTGGAAGGCCAAAACAAGCCTGCCGTACCTTTCTCCGCCTACCCCTTGCCGGGGCGGTTTGGTTTGTGATCTCTAGTACTATATTACGGCATTTCGTTGACACTTGGCCGTAAGCTGGGTAAAATCGGCAATAGGTATTTGCGTCTAAGTTCTCCATGTTTTCACGGCGGCTCTGCGGAACAAGCCGCCAAGAAGCAATCGAGAAGAGGTGCTCTTCGTATCCCCGCCGATGTCGTACAACGTCGTCGAACACGGCAGTCGTCAAGGAGTATGTGATTCATGGCCCGCGAAAATCAAGGTCTTCAAATCGCTTTGATCATCTTCGTTATGCTCACGATCATTTTGGGCGTAACGACCTATTTATTCTTCCGCCAATACGAAGAAGCCGACATCAAAGCGAAGAACAACTTGGCCGAACGCGACAAAGCCACGCGGCAGGTTGCCGAAAATGAAGGGTACATGGACGAGCTGAAGCGGTTGATCGGCGTTGCGAAAACCGAGAAGATGGACGCCATTACCAACACGATTTTCAATGAAGACATGAAGAAGTACGGCGGCAGCTATCCCGAGGAAGCTCGCTTCTACCGCCCGCTGCTCGAGAAGATGGCCAAAACGATCGACGAGACGAACGCCAAGCTGGATTTGGCCGATAAGAAAGTAAAGAAGCTTGAAGCCGACTTCGCCGTCCGCGAGGCGAGCAAACAACCACAGATCGACAAGTTCGAGAAAGCAGCCGAAGAGGCCGGCAAGGACTTGGCGGGCGAACGCGAGAAATTCAAGTCCGAGCGAGACCGGATCACCCAAGAGGGCGCCAAGCTGAAGACCGATTTGGACGCCGCGCGGAAAGACGCCGCCGCCTCGTTGGCCAAGATCGACGCCAAGTTCCAGGACGCCGTCGGCCGCAACCAAAAATTGGTTTCGATCAACAAGTCGTTGTCTGAAACGCTGGAAGGCGTGACCTCGCAGAAATTCGAAGCTCCCCAGGGCGAAATTCGCTGGGTTAATCAAAGCACCGGCACCGCCTGGATCAACCTTGGCCGGGCCGACGCACTTCAGCGGCAAGTCACCTTCAGCGTTTATAATGCCGACGTAACCGACATGACCGCCGGCGGCAAAAAAGGAAGCATCGAGATATTGCAGGTTCTCGGCGATCATCTGGCCGAGGCTCGGGTGTTCGACGACAATATGACCAACCCGATCATGCCGGGCGACAAAATCTTCACGCCGGTTTGGAAGCCGGGCGAAAAACGCCACTTCGCCTTGGCAGGCATCATCGACATCGACGGCGACGGCAAGAGCGATTTGCAGACCGTTTTGAATCTGATCAGCATGAACGGCGGCGTGGTCGATAGCTACATCGACGACAAGGGCAAGAAAGTCGGCGAAATCACCGTCACCACGCGCTATCTGGTCTTGGGCGAAGCGCCGAACGAAAAGGGCGGCGCAGCCATGATCGCCTCGGTCACGAAGATGCAGGGCGACGCCACGAGACTTGGCGTTCAGAAGATTCAGCTCGCCGATTTGCTCCAACGCATGGGTTGGAAAAACCAAGCACCGGTTGTACACTTTGGTCAGAGCGCGAATCCGAAGGATTTTGCCGCAAAGCCGGACGACGGAGTTCAGCGGAAGTCCATCGGCAACGTCAGCGACGTGTTCAAGCCGCGCACGCCGCCTGCCCGCGTTCCCGCGAGCGCCTATTAATGTTCCTGTCGGCACGGAGGTCATCGCATGTCGAGTTCCCTGCCTGTTGTTAAGGGGATGGACCGTGAATTTCTGGGCATTCGCTGCCGCCTGATCGAGTTGGCGGCGATGTTCGATCGGTTGGATCGCGAGCAATCGCCGGCCGACGATCCGCGGCGAGGTAAAATCACCCAGGCCCTCGATATTCTTCTTGCCGACGTGCCCGATCGCGCGGAACGGATCCAAATGGCGCTTTCATTGCGCGACTAGGGCTTAGGGGCCAGGGAATAGAGTCCGGCATGTGTGCAGGGCTTTAATCTCTAGCCCCTAACCCCTAGCCTCTAGCCCCTAGTTGTGCCATGTATTTCTTCGATCCTCATATCCACATTGCTTCGCGAACCACCGACGATCTTCACGCATTGGCCAAGGCCGGATGCCTTGCGGTCGGCGAGCCCGCGTTTTGGATGGGCTACGACCGCTCGTGTGCCGGCAGCTTTTACGACTACTTCCGGCAGCTTACCGAATGGGAACCGAAACGCACTTCCAACTACGGCATGCGCCATTACACCTGGGTCGGCATGAACGCCAAAGAGGCCGAGAACGTCAGCCTTGCCCGCGAAGTGATCGCGATGTTGCCGGAGTTCCTCGATAAGCCCGACGTGCTGGGCATCGGCGAAATCGGGCTCAACAAATGCACGAAAAACGAGATGACGACGCTTGCCGAGCTGGTCGATCTGGCCTTGCAGCGCGAGGAGCAACTCCTGTTCCACACGCCGCACATGGAAGAGAAGTACCGCGGCACCCGCATGATTCTCGATCTGCTGAAGGCCGACCGTCGCGTCGATCGCAGCCGCATTTGGGTCGATCACTGCGAGGAGCATACGATTCGCATGGTGTTGGACGAAGGCTATTGGGCCGGGCTTACGCTCTATCCCACGACCAAAACAACGCCGGACCGCGCAATCGACATGATCGAGATCTACGGGCCCGAGCGGATCATGGTCACTTCGTCGGCCGACTGGGGACCGTCGGATCCGTTGGCGGTCGTCAATTTTATGTATCTCATGCGTCGTCGGGGACATAGCGAGTCGCTGATCCACCGGATCGTCTACGAAAATCCGCTGACCTTCATGAACCAAAGCCGCAGCTTCAACTTTACGCCGCCCGGGCATCTGTAAGCATTTAGTTCGCCAGTCATGCCGATGATTGCATGCGCCATGGCCTAGCGAAAAAACACCACCTTAGGGTTATCCGCAAAACTCGGCCATTTCCGAAGCAATCACCGTGCCGAACAGGATTGGCAGAAACTCCGATCACTTTTTTGCAGCCAACCCTCACACTCCTCTCCCGCTTTCGGGAGAGGGGAGCATTGCCCTAGGAGCCACTAGGCGACCGCTTCCACGGGGCTTATAATACGCGGTTTCCCCTGGAGGGTGGGTAATGAAGCGTCTGGCTGATGAAAAAGTTTTGATTCTGGATTTCGGCTCCCAATACGCGCAACTAATCGCGCGGCGCGTGCGGCAGCAGCACGTCTACTGCGAAATCGTTCGACACAACATTACCGCCCAGCGTATTCGCGAACTAGCGCCGCAAGGCATCATCCTTTCCGGTGGACCGGCCAGCGTCTACGAAGCCGGCGCTCCGAAATGCGACCCCGAGATCTTCCGCCTCGGCCTGCCGGTGCTTGGCATTTGCTACGGCCTTCATCTGGCCTGCCAATCGCTCGGCGGACAAGTGCAAAGCACGCCGACCCGCGAATACGGCCGTGCCCGTTGCCGCGTGACGAAGCCGAACGTCCTCTTCGACGGCCTGCCCGACGACATTGAAGTCTGGATGAGCCACGGCGATCAGGTCTCGCAGGCATCCGGCGATTTCGAGTCGCTGGCCACCACCGACACGTGTCCGGTAGCCGCCGTCAAGCATCGGACGCTGCCGATCTACGGCCTGCAATTTCATCCCGAAGTGACCCACACGCCGCAAGGCTCGGAAATTCTCGGCAACTTCTTGAAAAGGGTCTGCCATTGCGAAGGCTCTTGGAAACTTGGCGATTTCGCCCGCGAAACCGTCGAGGCCGTCCGCCGCCGCGTGGGCCAGGATCGCGTCGTGTGCGGGCTCTCCGGCGGCGTCGATTCCGCCGTGGTCGCCGCATTGCTGTCGCAAGCCATCGGCCCTCAGCTTTCCTGCATCCTGGTCGATAACGGCCTGCTGCGCAAGGATGAAGAAGAAGCGATCGTCCGCGAGTTTTCCGGCCACTTCAAAGCCGACCTGCACGTCGTCAAAGCCGAGGACCGATTCCTCGCGGCCCTGGCCGGCGTCACCGATCCGCAAGAAAAACGCCGCCGCATCGGCCACGCTTTTATCGACTGCTTTTCCGACGAAGCCGCGAAGATCAAAGACGCCAAATTCCTCGCTCAAGGCACGCTCTACCCCGACGTGATCGAGAGCGGCGGTTCGCCCGACGGCCCGGCCGCCACGATCAAGCTGCACCACAACGTAGGCGGATTGCCCGAGGATCTGGCCTTCGAATTGATCGAACCGCTGCGTGACCTGTTCAAGGATGAAGTGCGAACCCTGGGCCTCCAGCTCGGATTGCCCGAAGACATCGTTTGGCGGCATCCCTTCCCCGGTCCCGGGCTGGCCGTGCGATGCCTGGGCGAAGTCACCAAAAAACGGCTCGATATCCTCCGCGAGGCCGACGCCATCGTCGTGGGCGAAATCAAACAAGCCGGCCTCTATCGCAAAACATCGCAAGCGTTCGCCGTGCTTCTGCCGGTGCAAAGCGTCGGCGTGATGGGCGACGCCCGCACTTATGCCGACGCCGTGGCCGTCCGCTCGATCGACACCGAAGACTTCATGACCGCCGACTGGAGCCACTTGCCCTACGACCTCCTGGCCCGCATCTCTACCCGCATCATCAACGAGGTCAAAGGCGTCAACCGCGTCGTCTACGACATCAGCAGCAAACCGCCCGCCACGATTGAATGGGAGTAGTCAACAGCCGCTTGCGGCTTCGCAGGACGCGACAAATCGTTCGATGGGTAGATGAAAAGAGGTTCTATCATGGCCGAAAAATCCGAAGGCGACGCGGCGTCGCAACCCAGCTTTGAAGACGCCCTGAAGCGTCTCGAACAGATCGTCCACAGTCTCGAAGAAGGCGAAGTCGGCCTGGAAGAATCGTTGAAACAATACGAGGAAGGCGTCAAACTGCTGCGCCAATCCTACGATCTCCTGCAACGGGCCGAACGCCGTATCGAACTTTTAAGCGGCGTCGATGCCGAAGGAAACCCCATCACTCAGCCCTTTGACGATTCCGCCACCTTCCAGCCCGGCGACACCGGGAAACGCCGCAGCCAGCGTCGCACTGCCGCGAAAAAAGCACCGCCAAGCGGGGATGCCAACCCTTTATTCGGGGAGGAAGGCATAGACGAGGCATGACGACCGACGTAAACTGAATAGGATAATGCCTCTAGCATCGCTAACGACATTCCAGGAAATCGCCCGCTCGCTGGGACCGCAAATCGACGCGGCCTTGTCGGCGCGAATGGCATTGGGCGACGGCTGCCCCCCACGGCTTCGCGAGGCGATGCACTATAGTCTCTTGGCCCCCGGCAAACGTCTGCGGCCCATGTTGGTGCTGATGGCTGCCGAAGCGTGCGGCGGATCCATAAAAGCGGCAATGCCTGCCGCATGTGCCGTCGAAATGGTCCATGCCTATTCGCTCATCCACGACGACCTGCCCGCCATGGATGACGACGACCTGCGACGCGGTCGGCCTACGTGCCACAAAGCGTTCGACGAAGCCACGGCCATATTGGCCGGCGATGGGTTGTTGACCTTGGCCTTCGAGGTCTTGGCTTCCGAAATCCAGCCGCCCGCCGTGGCTGCCGCGTGCTGTGCCGCCTTGGCCCAAGCCGCCGGTCCCTGTAACATGGTCGGCGGACAGGCAGACGACGTAGAAGCAGAAAAGGGTTCAGAGAAAGTGGCCAGTGGCCAGTGGTCAGTGGCCAGTGACACAACCCCCAAATCCCAAACCTCTAATCCCCAATCCCTAATCCCCAATCCCCCGTCCCCCGCCCCCCGCCCCCAGTCC
>CAYWGR010000144.1:0-15074 GCA_964458015.1 uncultured Planctomycetaceae bacterium | reverse complement strand
AATGCCCTGGGCGTTGAATTTTTTAATTTTGGTAAACCGGTTGGTTTGGTCTTGCGATGCTTTGGCCCGCATTTTTGCGAGAGATTCCAGGCGGGCCATCGCTTCGCTCGACCCGCCCTACAGAAAACTGATCAGCCCTAGGCACAATGCTCAGATTGTGGAAAAAAGCTTTCCCGATGTCACAATTTTCGGATTGTGGGTAAAAAAGCTTCTCTGATATAGCAACACTGTTGCCTCGATGTCACAGCGATGCCCCAATAGCCGTCGGCGGAAGCCGAAGGTTGTGAGGCAGTTCGACGAAGAACCGCCGGATTCCACCAGCGGCTTTGTAGATTCATAAACATTATTTTCGAGAATGCACTATGCGACGCATTTTACTGGCTTTTCGCGTTTTTTTTGTGACGCTGTTCAACGGCGCGATTGCCGAACAGGTGGCGCGGATTTTCAGCGGTGAAACGAAGCCGGCAACGCCTGTTCCGCAACCTCAGCCGAAACAGCCGCCTGCGCCGAAAGCGCCGGCACGAAGCGAAGCGGTTACCTTGCTGGCTACCTTGCAGCGTGAAGCCCGGTTCGTGGATTTCATTCAGGAACCGCTTGCCGGTTATTCCGACGCTCAGATTGGCGCGGTCGCCCGCGATGTTCACCGCGATTGCGGCACGGTATTGAAGCGGTTGTTCGACTTGAAACCGGCTGTTGAAAATGAAGAAGGGACCGAGGTGGAAATTTCCACTGGTTTCGATCCAACGCGATGGCGATTAACAGGCAACGTGGCCGGCGAGCCGCCGTTCCACGGTCGGTTGGTTCATCCCGGCTGGGAGGCCGCGATTTGCGAGTTGCCCACCTGGACCGGCGCGGCGGCTTCGGCGCGGATTGTCGCGCCGGCGGAAGTAGAAGTGAAATAATCGGGATGGTGAAGGTTAGGTTGCAGATGTATTCATTAAAGATGTTTACATACAAATGTTACATAGAAGATGATTAAATAGCCGGGAGCTAACAGCTCTCGGAAGGCAATTGGAAATTCACGCACACTCCGGGAGCTGTTAGCTCCCGGCTATTATCTAATAGGAAATTGTTCGCCCAAGATTCAATAGTTCCGCCCAAGAATCAATAGTTGATATAATCATGACTGCGAAGTATGTGATTGGAATAGACTTAGGCACGACCAACAGCGTGTTGGCTTATGCGCCGGTTGATGGGGAACGGCCGCAGGTGGAATTGCTGCCGATACCGCAGCTTGCAGCCGCGGCGACGGTAGAATCTCGGACGATGCTGCCGAGTTTTTTATATTTAGCGCCGAAGCACGAAACCACGGGCAATGCTTTGGATTTACCGTGGTCGAAGGGCAACGAATTTGCGGTAGGCGAGTATGCGCGGCGTCAAGGAGCGGAAATGCCCGACCGCACGGTGGCGGCGGCCAAGTCGTGGTTGTGTCATAGCCGTGTGGATCGTCGCAAGCCGATTTTGCCTTGGAACGCACCGGCCGAAGTGCCGAAGGTTTCGCCGGTCACGGCATCGCAACGCTATCTTGAGCATTTGGCGGCCGCGTGGCATGAGGTCCATCCCGAGGCTCCGTTGGCCGAGCAGCATGTCGTATTGACCGTGCCCGCCTCGTTCGATGCCAGCGCTCGCGAATTGACGCGCGAAGCCGCACTTCATGCCGGGTTGCCGGCCGATTTGGTGTTGATCGAGGAACCACAGGCGGCGGTTTATGCTTGGCTGTCTGCAACGGGCGACCGTTGGCGGCGCGTGCTTTCGGTTGGTGAAACGTTGCTGGTGTGCGACGTGGGCGGCGGCACGACCGACTTAACGCTCGTCGGCGCTGCCGAAGAGAACGGCGAATTAGTGTTGCGGCGAATCGCCGTCGGCAATCACTTGCTGGTGGGCGGCGACAACATGGATTTGGCCTTGGCCCATCACGTGGCGGGGCTTTTTGCGGAAAAAGGCGTGCAGCTCGATCCTTGGCAATCGGTTGCATTGTGGCATTCGTGCCGCGCAGCCAAAGAAAATCTTTTGAATCCCACGGGGCCCGCCACGCACAGCATTTCGGTGTTGGGCCGCGGCCGAAAATTGATCGGCGGCACGGTTTCCGTCGAGGTAGATCGTCCGAGCGTCAGCAAGTTGTTGGTCGATGGTTTTTTCCCACACTGCGAACCGACTGATCGGCCGGCGCGTGCGAGGGCTTCCGGTTTCCGCGAAATTGGGCTGCCGTTCGAGGCCGACACGGCCGTGACACGCCATTTAGCGGCCTTTTTGCAGGCACACGGCGAGGAGCCCGGCAAGCCGGTGCGGCCGACGCATGTGCTGTTCAACGGCGGCGTGTTCAAGGGCGATGTGTTGCGTCAGCGATTGTTGGATGTGCTCAAGGAGTGGTTCGGCGGCGAGACATCGCCCCGGCTGTTGGAAGGCGAGCACGATTTGGACCATGCCGTGGCGCGTGGAGCGGCCTACTATGGTTGGGCCAAACATACCGGCGGCGTGCGAATCCGAGGCGGCACGGCTCGATCGTATTATGTGGGCATTGAAACTGCCGGCTTGGCCATACCAGGTGCGCCGCGCCCGCTTCGTGCAATGTGCGTTTCGCCGATCGGCATGGAAGAAGGCACCGAGGCGGACGTGCCCTCGGACGAGATTGGTCTCGTGGTAGGTGAGCCGGCTCATTTCCGTTTCTTCAGTTCCTTGGTCCGCAAGGCAGACCAACCCGGCGATTTGCTGAACGCATGGACGCCCGATGAGTTGGAAGAGACCGACTCGTTGGAAGCGATGCTGCCGGCCGATGACTCGGTCGATGAGCCCTACGTGCCCGTGCAGTTCCATACGCGACTTACCGAACTCGGAGTTCTAGAACTGTGGTGCGTCGGCACATCTAGCGACAAACGCTGGAAGCTGGAGTTCAGCGTGCGGGAGGAGACTTAGGGGAGAGAGGAGAGAGTAGAGGGGACAGAGAAGAGTTCTAGCAAAACGACTTATTGATCACCATGTATCACCGGCGGTCTCGCAACGCACCGGGGTAATCACTAGTTTGATGACCTAATTGGCCGCAGAATGGTTCGTTAGCAATGTAGGACGCAATAGAACGACGCAGCTTTCTCTCCCCTCTCCCCTCTACTCTCTCCTCTCTCTACGGCACCCGCTTTCGTCGGTATTGATTCAAGGTCATGCCGGTTTCGCGGCGGAAGACATTGCTGAGATAGGCCAAGCTGCCGAATCCCACGAGGTCGGCGATGCGATGGATCGGCAGATTGGTTTCCAGCAGCAATTGCTTGGCGAAGGCCAACCGAACACGTTGAATTTCGCCGCGAATAGAGCGGCCGAGAATGTTGTGGAATCGGATTTCGAGTCCGCGGCGCGAAGGGCCTGCTTCGGTTACCACGTCGAAAACTTGAATCGCCTTCCGGGCGTTGTCGCGGATAAACCGCAAGGCGGCGCTCAGGTGCCGATCATCGGTGGCAAATACGTCGGTTGAACGCCGGGCGACGACCCAAAGTGATTCGACCATGATGCGGCGCGGATGTCGAATGCGGCCTGTCATCAGACCGTCTAGCAGTTCCGCGGCTTGATAGCCGGCCTGTTCCAGGTTGAATGCCACGCTCGAAAGCGGCGGGTTCGCCAGTTTGCAGATCAGTTGATCGTCATCAACGCCCAAAACGGCCACGTCGTCCGGCACGTTGAACGCTTGGGCCAACGCGACTTCCAATACTTGCCGGCCGCGAATATCGCTGCACGCCATTACGGCCACCGGCTTGGGCAACGATTTGAGCCACGCGGCGACCATCGGCTGTTCCCATTTCCAAGACAAACCGCGTTTATGCCGGGTCGGCTCGAACATGGCACACGAGAACCCGGCTTCTTGCAAACGCCGGCCGAAACCTTCTTGCCGCTGTTGCGACCATATGCGTCCGGCATAGCCGCAGAAAGCGAAATTGCGGAAGCCGCGTTCCAGAAAATGTTCGGCGCCCAAACGACCGGCACGATTCGAGTCGGCTCGGATTTCCGAGATTTTCGACAGTGGGTTGCTCTCCTGCAATTGCTCGGCCGTCAGGTCGATCGCCACCACCGGCAAACCGGAGGCCAATATTTTGCGAGCGATCGAGGCCGACTGGATGCGGCCGATCACGCCGGTGGCTCTCCAGCGACGCAGATGAGGGAATGGGGTGTAAGTGACCTCGGACGTGACATACTCGGGCCCTTTGAATTCACCGCTGAGGCTGTCGGGAATCGGAGGCGGCAACTCGGGATAATCGCCCGAAAAGTAGAAAACCCACGGCCCGTGGAGTTGCGCATATCGTGCAATGCCGTCTAAAAGACCGCGGTCGTAACCCGTGAAGGGAATGACCGAAAGCACTACGCGCGGCGGTTCATTCATGGCGATTCTCCGGCCAATAAGGGCTCTGCGCAATTTTACAATACGGGTGCGCGTTCGTGTATAGACAGCAACCGGGAAAATCGCGTATTTTGATGGAAATGCGATACGCTCTTTCCCATAATGAAGGGGAAAGAGCGATTTTATGGGATACACCGAGAGAACCATGACAGCAACATTCTACGAAGACGACTATCGGCCGGTGGCGACCGCTTGCACATCCGGTCAGTTTTTGCCCGGCACGGATATAGAAATCATTCGCCCCATCCATCGGCAAGAATCGCTGCGGCACGTGCTTTTTGATTTTGACGGCACTTTAAGCTTGATTCGCGAAGGCTGGGTCGAAATCATGGTGCCGCTTTTGGTGGAAACGCTGATGGCTACGGGCACTACCGAATCGGCCGAGTCGATCGAGCGTCTCGTGCGCGAATTCGTCATGGAATTGACCGGCAAGCAGACCATTTACCAGATGATCCGATTGGCCGAGGAAGTTAAGAAACGCGGCGGCATGCCCTTGGAGCCGGCCGAATATAAGCAGATGTACCACGATCGGCTGATGGAAAAAATCGCAAGTCGGCGCGAGGCTTTGCGTCTTGGCAGTGCATCGCCCGAAGAAATGCTCGTGCCCGACTCTCGCCCGCTGCTGGAAGCTTTGCGCAAGCAGGGGTTGGAACTTTACGTGGCGAGCGGCACGGATGAATACTATGTGATCGAAGAAGTGCGGCTGTTGAAGCTCGACGAGTATTTTGGTCCGCATGTTTACGGCGCTTGCGACGATTACAAAGCATTCTCGAAAGCGATGGTGATCGACCGGATCATCAAGGAAAACCATGTGCCCGGCTCGCAGTTGCTTGGGTTCGGCGATGGTTATGTGGAGATTCAGAATATCAAGGCCGTCGGCGGCATCGCCGTGGCCGTGGCCAGCGATGAGATCGGACGTAGCGGCAAGCCCGACGCCTGGAAGCGCGAGCGGCTGATCGGGGCCGGGGCCGACATCGTGATACCCGACTATAAGGATTATCAACCGTTGTTAAAGTATTTGGGAGTATGAAAACGGTGTTTCTCTCGTTCCCAAGCTCCAGCTTGGGAACGCACCTTCCAGAAGCTCCGCTTCCCAGCTAGTCCAGCGACGTGATTTTATGAAGACGACCGAAGCAGAGCTTCAAGAGCGGGCGTTCCGAAGCCGGAGCTTCGGAACGAGAATGGTGCTAGAGCTTCGGAACGAGAGTAGTGCCGGAGCTTCGGAACGAGAGTGAACTTCTGACCCCTGACCTCTGACCCCTTCTATGCCTTATCCATCGCTCGATCCTAAACGTTTGAAAGTCTTTCCGCTGTCGGGTCGGAAAAATCTGCTTGATTTCGAGGCGGAATTCAAAAGGTCGATCATGGCCGAGCAGCCGGCCGATGCGGCGCTCAAAGGCCAGATCATGCAGATGGCCACGCGAATCCGCGCGGCACGCGAGCGCGGTGCGTCGGTCATGTTCACGTATGGCGCGCATCTTATAAAAAACGGGGCAGCTCCCCTGCTGAATCGTTTGATCGAGGCCGATCTGGTGACGCACTTAGCCACGCAAGGGGCGGGCATTATCCACGATTGGGAATTTTCGCGTCAAGCATTTTCGGGCGAATCGGTCCGCGAAAACGCGCCGGCCGGGACGTTCGGCTCGTGGGACGAGACGGGACGGTGGCTCAATCTCGCCATCTTGGTTGGGGCTGCCGATGGTTTGGGTTTGGGCGAAGCTGTGGGCCGGATGATCGCGGAAGATGAGATTGTGATTCCTTCCGTTGAGCAACTGCGAAAAGAAATTGCCGCCGAGCCGGGCCATCTGCTAACGGCTGCCAAGGCCGATCTGCTGTGGACCATTGAGAATCACCAGATTCCGACCGGCGTGCAACGAATCGAGCATCCTTATAAACAGTTTTCGGTGCCGGCCGCAGCCTATCGTCATCGAGTGCCTTTTACCGTGCATCCAGGCATCGGCTACGACATTATCGTCAATCATCCGTTGTACCACGGCGGCGCTATCGGCCGTGCGGCAACAACGGATGTTCGAGTGTTCGCTGCAGCGGTCGATCAGTTGGAATGCGGCGGGGTTTATGCCTCGATCGGTTGCGCGATCATGAGCCCGCAGGTGTTCGAGAAAGCCTTTAGCGCGGCGAACAACATTCGCGTGGCCGAAGGGCGGCCGCTTTTGACCGATCACAACATCGCGATCGTTGATCTTCAGGACGGCGGCGGTTGGGATTGGTCGAAAGGCGAGCCGCCGAGCACGAATCCGGCCTATTATTTGCGATTTTGCAAGAGTTTTTATCGTATGGGCGGAACCCTGGACTACATCCGCTGCGACAATCGCGTGTTTTTGGCCGAGTTGTTGCGGCAATTGGGCATTGATCCGTCGGAGTGCATCCCATGAACATTCAAAAATTCAGCGGCATGTCGCCGGCACGGCTTTGTGAATTGATCGAGCGTTTTCCGAAAGTGCGTATTGCCGTGGTCGGCGATTATTTTCTGGATAAATATCTCGACGTGGATTCGACCTTGGCGGAAGTAAGCCTTGAAACGGGCAAAACGGCGCATCAGGTCGCAAGGGTTCGCCATAGCCCCGGCGCGGCGGGCACCGTGGTTTCCAACCTGGCGGCCTTAGGGGCCGGCGCGCTTCATGCCGTGGGTTTCTCGGGCAACGACGGCGAGTCGTATGATTTGCGAAACGATCTGGCTGCCTTGCATTGCTCGACGGATCGACTTACTTGTGATGCGCGACGTTATACGCCGACCTATTTGAAGCCCCGCGATCAGAATGATCCGAGCTTGGCGGGCGAGCATCATCGTTATGATACGAAAAACCGCACGACGACGCCCGTGGATTTACAGCAGCAAGTGATTCAATCGGTCGATGCCGTTATGCCTCATGTGGATGCGGTCATCGTGTTGGATCAGGTCGATGAATTAGACTGCGGCGTAGTTACAGCCGATGTTGCCGAGGCATTGGCCGAGTTTGCCCGGCGAAATCCGAAGGTCGTGTTCTGGGCCGATAGCCGTCGGCGGATCCGGCAGTTTCGCGACATGATCGTTAAGCCCAATCAGTTCGAGGCGGTCGGGCTTGAGAATCCCGCTCCAGATGCGCAGGTGGATCCGGTCGAGCTTGAAGAGGCGGTGCGACGTTTGCGAACGCTAACCGGCGCGCCGGTATGTGCCACGCGCGGCCCTAATGGCATGTTGGTCAGCGATCCCGTGCCGACGTGGGTGCCTGGCGTGCGTGTTGAAGGGCCGATTGACTCAACCGGCGCGGGCGACAGTGCGACGGCCGGGGCGGTGCTCGCGTTGGCTGCCGGGGCAAGCTTGCCCGAGGCCGCGCTGGTGGCCAATCTCGTGGCGTCGATCACGGTTCAACAGCTAGCGACGACCGGCGTGGCCCGGCCCGAGCAGTTGCCGCCGAGGCTGGCACGCTGGGCCGAACAGAATGGATGAGACATTGCTAAATCCTTGCTTCGCGGCGGAATTGGCCGGGCGTTCGGCCGGTTTCACGCTTGAAGGCAAAGCTGAGATACTCGGAATGTTCGAAGCCGGTGCGCTGGGCGATGTCGGCCAGGGGAAGATCGGTTTGTGCCAGTAATTCCTTGACACGTTTGATTTGGATATGGCGTATTTCCGCTTGCGGCGTGCGCCCGACATATTTATGAAATCCGCGTTCCAACATGCTTCGCGAGATCGGCGAACGTTCGACGACTTGGCTTGCCGTGATGCCTTGGCAGGCCGAGTCGCGGATGAATCGCACGGCGGCGGCAATGTTGGGGTCGTCGATGGCCAGGATATCGGTCGAGCGTCGCGTGGCCACGCCCAACGGTTCGATCAACCGTTGTCGCAGTGCGGTTTGTTTGCCTCGGATCCGTTGGTCCAACATGGCCGCGGCTTCGTAGCCAATTCGTTCGGCGTTGGGGATCACGCTGGAAAGCGGAGGATCGCAAAGGTCGCAGACCAATTCGTCGTTATCAACGCCGATGACGGCGATTTCCTCGGGCACGGCGATTTCGGCCGCGCGGCAGGCGTCCAGCACATGCTGGCCGCGCATGTCGTTGCAAGCCATGATGCCGACCGGTTTCGGCAAGGAGATCAACCACTTGGAAAGTTTATGCCGCTCTTGTTCCCAGGTGTTCGAGCGGCGTTGCGACCAGCGTGATTCGTAGACGACGCAAGGATGGCCGGCTTGGTGGAAAAAATCCGTAAACCCATCGCGCCGGAGCATGGACCAGCGTTGTCCGCTGAATCCGCAAAATGCGAATTGACGAAAGCCGCAGTCCAGCAGGTGCCGTGCCGCCGTGCGTCCGATCGCGGCATGATCGGACCAAACGCCGGGCAGGCCCAAATCCAAAAAATCGTTCAAATCAATGATGGGCACTTTGTTTCGCGCCAAGGCCTCGGCCACACGAACGTTCGTCATCCGGCAGATGATGCCATCGCCGTGCCAATGGTCGAGCCAAGTGGGCGCGGGGGCTTGATCTTCGCGTTGATCGAGGAAAATCGACCAAGGGTCATGTGCGTGGATATAGCCGGTAATGCCGCGCAGAATGCCGCGGCCGTAAATCAGCGACGTTTCGATCAACAATGCGATGCGAGGGCGAGACGACATGGATTTGCGTCGAGTTCCATTAACCATTAAGGCAAAAAACGGTTGTGCCGTTACGGTTGATTGTAGCATGGAATGCGAGCGGCGTGGCCCCTGCTGATGGGGTGTGTGGTGTGTTGTAATTCGGTCGTATTCTTGAAAAAAGCCGAAGAATACGGTGCATCGTGACGGGCAATCCAAAAATGAATACGAGCAATCTCATTGCCATTCGAGGCAATGCGGCGCATAATAGTGGATAATCCCTTCCAGCCTAGAAATTGGTCGTGAAGAGTCGACCGCCATCCTTCCTTTTACGTCATTTCAAGACGAGAACTCAGGAGATAGTAATGCTCAAGAGAATGTGTTTGGCCATTGTGGCCACTCTCGGATTGGCAACCTCGGTTATGGCCGACGATGCCGTTCCGCCGACTTCGCATCCGGATTCCAGCGGTTGGAAGAATCTGTTTGCCCCAGATATTTCGGATGCGATTTATCCCAAGGGGATTTGGTCGGTTCAAGACGGCGCGATCACCGCCACGGAAGATCAGTGCATTTGGACTAAAGACACCTACGGCGATTGCATCATTGATTTGGAATTCAAAAACGGGCCGGCCGCGAACAGCGGCGTGTTTCTGCATTGCAGCAACATCGAGCAATTCGTTCCGAATTCGGTCGAAGTGCAGATTCTCGACGATTACGACGCCAAATGGGCCACCATCGCCAAAACGTGGCAATGCGGCGGCATCTTCGGCCGCTTGGCTCCGGAAAAACGCACCGTTAAGAAGGCCGGCGAGTGGAATCGCATGACGATCACCTGCAAGGGCAAGATGGTTTATGTGCTTCTGAACGGCGAGCAGGTGACCGCGTTCGACATGAGCAAGTGGACCGATGCCAAGAAAAATCCCGACGGCAGCGAAACTCCGGCATGGCTGAGCAGGCCGGCGGCCGAGCTTCCGCTTCAGGGCCACATCGGCTTCCAAGGGAAGCACGGCGGCGCCCCGATTTACTTCCGCAACATGAAGATCAAGGCTTTATAATTTCCCTTTTTTTATCCTAGGAACTCCACAATGACAAAAGATACGCAAAATGGTTCGTCGCGTCGAGAGTTTTTGAAGAACACGGGACGCATCGCCGCGGTTTCGGCGTTGGCGGGCGTCGCTGTTCCCAGCGTTCATGCGGCCGAGAACAACACGATCCAAGTGGCTTTGATCGGTTGCGGCGGGCGCGGCACGGGTGCGGCGGCCGACGCCATCAATTCGAAGTTCGGCCCCGTCAAGCTCGTGGCCATGGCCGACGTGTTCAAGGATCGCTTGGACGGTAGCTATAGCAACCTGAAGAAGCAATTCAGCGACAAGGTCGATGTGCCGCAAGATCGCCAGTTCGTCGGCTTCGACGCCTATAAGAAAGCGATGGATTGTTTGAAGGCCGGCGATGTCGCGATTTTCGCCTCGCCCTTGGGCTTCCGCTGGGTGCATTACGACTATGCCATCCAGAAGAATCTGAACGTGTTCATGGAAAAACCGCTGACGGCCGACGGCTTCGCCTCGAAGAAGCTGTTCGACTTGGCCAAGCAAGCTTCGGCGAAGAATCTGAAGGGCGCCGTCGGTTTGATGTCCCGCCATGCCCGCTGGTTGCAGCAATTGGCCGACCGCATCCATAACGGCGACATCGGCGACATCGTCCTGATGCGCGGCTATCGCATGTGCGGACCGATCGGGTCCATGCAGTCGCTGCCGAAGCCGGCCAACATCAGCGAAGTAGCGTTTCAGATCCAGCGGTTCCACAGCTTCTTGTGGGCCAGTGGCGGATGCTTCAGCGACTTCTACATCCACATTATCGACCATTGCGGATGGATGAAGAACGCCTGGCCGGTAAAGGCCCAATCGCTTGGCGGCCGCCATTATCGTCAAAGCCCCAGCGGCGTGCCTTACATCGATCAGAACTTTGATTCCTACGCCGTGGAATACACCTTCCCGGACGAAACGAAGTTCATCATGGACGGACGTTGCATCCCCGGCTGCACCGATATTTACAACAGCTTCGCCCACGGCACCAAAGGCACGGCGATCATGTCCCGCGCCGGCGACTGCGGCGGACCTTCCGCCATGTTCAAGGGCCTTGGCTCGAAGAAGAAGGATCTGATTTGGGAATCCAAGGTTGCGCCGGAAGAGAGCAACCCCTATCAGAACGAATGGAACGATTTCATCGACGCCATTCGCAAAGACCAGCCCTACAACGAAGTGCCGCGCGGCGTTGAAGCCAGCTTGGTCACGTCGATGGGCCGCATGGCCGCTCATACCGGCAAGGAAATCACCTATGACGAGATGCTCAACTGCGAGCACGCCATGGCTCCTGAGGCCGATAAGATGACGATGGACGGCCCGGCGCCCGTCAAGCCGGACGCCAAGGGTTGTTATCCCGTGCCGCAACCCGGCATCGTGACGAATCGCGAGTATTGATTCACGATGGAATGAAGTCGTAAGACCTCGAAAGCCCGCAGGCGAATAACCCGCGGGCTTTTTTCGTGCGCGGATCGCGGCATGATGCGCGGCATCCTAATTTCATTCCAAGTTTGGAACCGCCGCGCGGAGTGTATCCGCGATTCCCAAACTGGTTTAAGCAATTTTCCATATCGTAGGGGTGCGGATATTTGAAAATCGCGTGGAAATTACGGTTTTTCGAAAAAATACTTCATTTCCCGTTGACAACCGCACGTATAGGATATAAATATATTGATAAAGACATACCGATAAATACATATCGGTAAGGAAGCACTTCAGGAGATAGTTTCGATGAGCGACAGCGAAATCAAATCGGCTCCGTTGCCCAGCATTCGGCGTTTGCCGGCCTATTTGCGTCTGCTGATCGAGCTTCAAGCGCGCGGACGCGACGTGGTCTCTTGCACGCATATCGCCGACGATCTGGGCTTGGTCAGCGTTCAGGTGCGCAAGGATTTGGCGATCACCGGCATCGTCGGCAAGCCGAAGGTGGGGTATCGCATTCCCGAACTTATCGCCGCGATCGAGGAATTTTTAGGTTGGAACAACACTCGCGATGCTTTTCTGGTCGGAGCGGGAAGCTTGGGCGCCGCTTTGCTGGGCTATAAAGGTTTCGGGGAATTCAATTTGAATGTGCTGGCCGGTTTCGATGTGGACCCGAAAAAAGTAGGCAGGCAGATTCATGGAAAAGATATTTTCCCGTTGAAAAAGCTTCCGGATTTGGTCAAGCGGATGCATGTGCTGATCGGTATTTTGGCGGTTCCGGACGCCGCGGCTCAAGAGGCGGCCGACGCCATGGCTTTGGCTGGAATTCGTGCGATTTGGAATTACACGTCGGTAAAACTGCGCGTGCCCGACAATGTCGTGGTGGAAGACGTGAAGCTGGCGGCAAGCCTGGCCGCACTTTCGAGCCGTCTGGCTCAAACGTTGCGAAAACAGCCTGTCCCCAAAGTAAAAATGAAACTCCCCGTTCCTAAGGAGCCCATATTGTGGAACAAGAAGTAGTGGCCGTGCCGGCCGCGGTCGGCGTGCGACAATTCGTGAAGGTATGCGAGATATTGGATCGGCACCAGCGGAACTCCGCGCGATTGATCCCGATTTTGCAGGAAGTGCAAAGCGAGTATCGTTATTTGCCCGAGGAAGTGCTGACGTTTGTCGCTACTTCGTTGGGATTGCCTCCGGCGCGGGTGTTCGGGGTCGCAACGTTCTTTTCGCACTTCACATTGAAGCCGCGCGGGAAACACACGATACGGTTGTGCGACGGCACGGCCTGCCACGTTCGAGATTCCATCGCCATCCTAGAGGCACTCTACGACCGGCTGAAAATCAATGCAACGAGGAACACGACTCCGGACATGCTTTTCACGGTCGAGACGGTTTCCTGCTTGGGAGCTTGCGGATTAGCTCCGGTGGTTGTGGTCGACGAAGAGGTGCATGGCCAGATGACGCCTGCCAAGGCGGTTGAACTGGTCGATGCGATTATTGCAAAGGAAAACGTGTAATGACTCAAGCTCTTAGAACTTCGACCGCCGTTTTCACGGATTTGGAACGAATTGCCGGCGAATATGCCGAGGCCACGGAAAAAATGACGCGCCGCGTCATTATTTGCGCCGGCACCGGTTGCGTGGCGGGTGGATCGCTCAAGGTTTATCAGGAATTCGTCAACAAACTTGCCGTCGCGGGTATTCCCGTCACGGTGGATCTGAAGACCGAAAACGGCCAACCTCACGAAGGGCTTTATATTTCCAAAAGCGGTTGCCAGGGTTTTTGCCAAAAGGGCCCGCTCGTGACGATCGAGCCCGAGGGGATTCTCTATGGACACGTGAAGCCGGAGGATGTGGATGAAATCGTCGAAGCCACGCTGAAAAAAGGCGTTGCCGTCGAACGATTGTTGTACGTTTCACCCACGACGGGCCAGCCGTGTCGAGGACAGAACGATATTCCGTTCTACGCACAGCAAAAGCGAACGGTTCTGAAATCCTGCGGTCGGATCGACCCCGAAAACATTCGCGAATACATCCATGACGGCGGCTATGCGGCAGCGCGGCGGGCCTATCGCGACATGACGCCCGAGGCCGTTTGCGAGGAAATTCTCCATTCTGGTTTGCGAGGCCGAGGGGGCGGAGGTTTTCCGACCGGTCGCAAGTGGCAACTGACACGAGTGCAGCCGGGGCCGAAAAAATACGTGATCTGCAACGGCGACGAAGGCGATCCCGGCGCGTTCATGGATCGCAGCGTGATGGAAGGAAATCCGCACAGTGTCGTTGAAGGCATGATGATTGCCGCTCGGGCCATCGGAGCCGATGAAGGCTATATTTATGTGCGAACCGAATACCCTCTGGCCGTCGATCGCGTACGTCGGGCAGTGCGCGATGCGACGGAACTAGGGCTGTTGGGCGACAATGTGTTCGGCAGCGGCGTCGGCTTGCGTCTTCATGTGATGGAAGGGGCAGGGGCTTTTGTTTGCGGCGAAGAAACGGCGCTCATGGCCTCGGTGGAAGGCAAGCGCGGTATGCCGCGACCTAAGCCCCCATTCCCCGCCCAAAGCGGTCTTTGGGGCAAACCGACGGTCATCAATAATGTCGAAACGCTGGCCACGGTGCCGTTAATCGTGAAGAACGGTGCAGCCGAGTTTCGACGGAACGGCACGGAAAAATCACCTGGCACGAAAACATTCGCCTTGACCGGCCACGTGGTCAACACCGGTTTGATCGAAGTGCCGTTTGGCGCTACGTTGCGTCAGATCGTCATGGAAATCGGCGGCGGCGTGATCGACGAGCGGGGTAATCCGGTGAACGAAGGTTTCAAGGCCGTGCAAATCGGCGGACCCTCGGGCGGATGTCTCACGCAAGAGCACCTTGATTTGCCGATGGATTTTGATTCGCTTCAGGGCGTGGGGGCGATGGTCGGCTCCGGCGGTCTGGTGGTGATGAATCGCCACACGTGCATGGTGCAGATCGCGCGATTTTTCATGCAGTTTACGCAGAACGAATCCTGTGGCAAGTGTGTGTTGTGTCGCGAGGGGACCAAGCAGATGCTGGCCCTTTTAGACGACATCATCGAAGGTCGGGCCGATCAGAATACGCTCGACCTGTTGGAGCAATTGGCCAAGGCGGTGCGCAAGGGCTCGCTGTGCGGTCTGGGCAAAACGGCCCCGAACCCCGTGCTTTCGACCTTGCGGTATTTCCGGCCCGAGGTTGAAGCCCACGTGTTCCAGAAGCGTTGTCCGACAGGGCGATGCAAGGCACTCCGAACGCCGGAAATTCGGGCCGATTTGTGCAAGGGTTGCACGATCTGTTCGCGGAAATGCCCCGTCGGAGCTATTTCAGGCGAGCGGAAGATGCCGCACCGCATCGACCCGGCCAAGTGCATCAAGTGCGGAGCTTGCGCCCAGGCGTGCAAGTTCCATGCGATTGTAGGAATGTAACCGAGAAAGGATAGAAATTGCCCATGAACGCCAAACCGACGCTGTCCATCGACCGGATCGAAGTGCCGATCGACGGTGAACGCAACATCCTCGACGTAGCCCGCAAGGCGGGAATCGACATTCCGACCTTCTGCTACCATTCCGACCTGAGCATCTACGGCGCTTGCCGGCTGTGTCTGGTCGAT
>CAYWGR010000143.1:0-15128 GCA_964458015.1 uncultured Planctomycetaceae bacterium | reverse complement strand
CGGCCTCAAGGATCCCAAGCGGCCCACCGGCTGCTTCATCTTTGCCGGCCCCACGGGCGTCGGTAAAACGCTGTTGGCCAAAGCACTCGCCGAGTTCATGTTCGGCGATGCCGATGCCTTGGTCCAGATCGACATGAGCGAATACATGGAGAAGCACAACGTCAGCCGCTTGGTCGGCGCTCCTCCGGGCTACGTGGGCTACGAAGAAGGTGGCCAGTTGACCGAAAAGATCCGCCGCCGCCCCTACGCCGTCGTGCTGCTCGACGAAATCGAAAAAGCGCATCCCGACGTCTTCAACATGCTCTTGCAAGTCATGGAAGAAGGCCGGCTCACGGATAGCTTCGGCCGAAACGTCGATTTCCGCAACGTCATCTTGATTATGACGACCAACGCCGGCGCCGAAGCCATTAAGAACGAATCCTCGTTCGGTTTCCAGAAACCTGACGACGACGCCTCGTACGATAGCATGAAGAACCGTGTGCAGGAACAGATCGAGAAGGTCTTCCGGCCCGAGTTCCTCAATCGCGTCGACGATGTGATTGTCTTCCGCCACCTGACGGCCGAAGATTTGGGAGGCGTAATCGAAATGGAACTCCGCAAGGTTCGCGAACGGCTATCCGAGCGAGGCATCCAACTCATGCTCACCAACGAAGCCAAGATGTTCTTGGTCAAGAAGGGAAGCAACCTGGATTTCGGTGCTCGGCCGCTACGCAGGGCGATCGAAAACTTCGTCGAGGATCCGCTTTCCGAGGAGCTGCTCAAGGGCGAGTTCCAAGGCATGAACACCATCACGATCGAAGTCAAAGAAGTCGGCGACAAGAAGCAGCTTTCCTTCCAGGGCAGCAAGGGCGATGCGCCATCCGAACAACAACCGGTCGGCGCGGGCTCGGCCCCCTAGTTGCTCCTGACAATAAGAATTTGCACCTCTCATGCCCACGCTTGCCGTGGGCATGTTTTTGGGGAGGATAGGAACTCGATTCACGCAAGCAAGAAGAACCCCGTTCTTCCTCCAGCAACTATCAGAATTGACTACCGTCGATCGGTTGCCGATCTTTCCGGTTAGCCAAGTAGCTCAGCAGCGTCAGATTGACCGAATAGCTTAGCGAACGAACCGAACCATCGCAGAAAGCAACATTGAAACCGGCGGCATGGGCGCTGCCGTAGCTGGTCGTGCATACGGTGCCCGTTTGATCCTGATAGGGCGGATAATTCGGTCCACCCCAACGGCAAATATCTTCGTTCTCGCCCATATACATATTTTCGTTGTCGCCGCCATCCTCGCCGGTCGCATAGTAGTCGGGCGAGAGATGTTTTTCACCGACCATAAGGGTGTTGCTGCTGCCGTCGATCAACTGCGCCATGGCCACATGGCTGCCGGCAAACACAACGCCCGTAGCTGTGACGGCAATGCTGCCGAAGGCGGCAATACCCGCTGATGATTCCGCCTGTGTGATCGAAGCAGGACCGTCGCAACTCCAAAGCGTGTTGCCCGTCGCCGGATCGGTAAAACAGTCGCCGCCATTCGCAGCGTAGTCCGACTTAGCCACGTTCGTCACGGCATCCGTAAATTTCGGCGGTGATGTGCTTTGCCAAGAATAATGGACCGTCGCGGGCCGTCGTGTGGGACAAGACATCGCGTTCAACGGTGTTCCAATCATCTGCGCGGCAGCGGCCGTTCGCGTGGGTGAGGTGGACGTTGATTTACCTAACTGCAAATCGTGCAACGCCTGCTGTTCCATGTAGGGCAGCAGATTATAAATCCATCCACCCGGTTGCTTTTGAGAAAAACCGCGATCCGGATCGCCGATCCATCCCCATCCCCAACCGCCGGTCGGGAAGTGTCCGTTGGCGGCTTCGTGATTCATTGCCGCCAACGACAACTGCTTTAGATTGTTGGAGCATTGCAGTCGGCGCGCTGCCTCTCGCGCCGATTGCACTGCCGGCAACAAGAGCGAAATCAAAATGCCGATGATCGTGATGACGACCAGAAGCTCCACCAACGTAAATGCGAAATTTGCATGGCGGAGTGTGGAAAGCGGCTTCCTTGACATACGCTCACCTCGCATAGTTTGTGTTGTTGAAGATGGCGGAAGGCGATGCAACCTGCTCATTGCACCTACCATCCGCCATCCAATATCCAACCTTTTTCTCTACCTTCTACGCCAAGCGTAGGCTAATAAGCTCAACAATCCGCATACGAACAACGACAGCATTCCCGGTTCGGGGACAATGGTGAAACTTGTGCTGAGATAAGCAGTATCACCCGCCGGGCGAGGATTGGCGCCTGCCCATATCCAATGAGCCGAAGAATCGAACGTGCTTGCCCCGGGAGTCGTATTCCAGGGCCCAACCCCGTAGGCGCCGCAATCGCTTGCCGCCGAAAGCGCATCGCTATACCCCGTGGTATTTCCAGCCCAATTTGTGTCGGAAACAAGTAGCGTACTATCGGTTTCCAAAAATATGTAGCTGCTCAATTTCAGTTGAGCAATGACGCCGGCTAATCCTTCACCGCCGTTTGCGCCTACCACATGGAGATAGAGCTTCTGGTTCATCGGAACGACGAAATCCAACGTTTCGGCGGTTTCCCAGCCCGAACCGTTGCCGATCAACGTACCAAGAACGGAATCCGAAGTGCTGACGTAGAGGCTATAGCTGTCGTCAGCCGTAACGGTGGCCGCAACGTGCGCTCCCTTGGTCACATCCACTCCATAGGCATAGGTTCGCGGCAAGTTCGGATTGGAAAACGACAATGTGTCGCCAATTGCTAGCGATGTGAAGGGGCCACCGGAATTGTGGTCTGTCAGTCCCGATCCTTCCACAAAATCAACACGGGCACCATCGGATGTATAGAAACCGGCATAAACATTTTGCCCAGCGGTCACTTGAAATCCCTGTGAAGCAACGCCGTAGCTCGCGGTTTTCACGCCGGTCGCAGCAGCGGTATCTGTGGCCCCTACCCAAACCGTTGTATAGCTACTGCCGGGCGTTCCCACTGCCAAGAACGGCGTTACCCCGCCGGCAACCGTGCAGGCATAGGAGAAATCATTCACGTTGTACCAGCCGGCGCTCAGATTCGTGGCGATTTGCGAAACATTGAGCCGCTCGCCGCCGACAGAATCGAAATTGCCATTGCTGCAATAGTCGGAGCCGGGCCCGATCAACGTTGCTGCTTCGCCGGCCGGAACGGCCAAGGCGAAAAGAGCTCCTAGAGCAGAAACACATAAGAACAACCGCATAGACAACTCCTTTATTCTCAAAAAATCATCTTTTAAGTTCAAGTTTACGTGTCTCTTCTCTTACTTCCGTTTTCGCCATGCATAGGCCGAAAGGCCGATGATACTGAAAAGGGCCATGATAGCCGCAGATGGCTCCGGTACGGGTGTGCCAATCACATCCAACTCCTTGTAGCCGGCATAGCCGTTCTCTTGGTCGCCAAAGGAAAACCGAATCGACTTGACGCCTGTAAGGCTGGTTATGATGTACGCTGCGTTGCAGAGACCTGGATCACCCGAGGCCGTGGCGATATCCGTGTAGGTATTCGGGGCAGTTACGGTCGAGTAAGCCACCGTGACGTTCATGGCATCACGGCCTTCATCGCTCCAGGAGGAATAGAGATTGATATTCGTGACATTGTATCCGGCGGTGTTCGCGGAGGTGTCGAATGTGTAGGTGGCCACCGCGCCATTGTAGATCGCGCAGGTATCGGGATGCGAAGCATTGCCATCCGTGATCCAAGCTCCGTTTTCCATATGACCGGGAGCGGATGTTCCATTGGAACCAAAGTCACCGTTCGCGAGAACGGCGGTCGTGCCACAGCCTTCAGAGATACTTGTATCGTAGCTTCCTACAAAATTCAGCGTCGTTCCTGCCGCCTGCAAGAGGTCGGAATTGGATACAGTGAAAGAGCTTCCGCTTGTACTGTCGTAGTTGATCGTGGTGGCCTGTGCCGTTGCGGCCAAGCCGACCCCCACAACCGCAATTGCAATTGTTTTCAAGACTATTTTCATAAGGTATCCTATGATTGTTTCAAAATGAAATTATTTGTTGGTCTTTTGAGGCGGCTAGACTCCCAGCTTACGCTTCCGCCAGGCATAGGCCAGAAGGCCGAACATCCCAGCTATGAATAGAATCATGGTTCCTGGTTCTGGTATCTGTGCGATCTGGACGTTATCCACATAGGAACTGAGATCGTCGGCGGTAGTCAACGACGATAGGAACGCCAGCGTCATTGTGTTTCCGGTAGCTGTAAACGTGGACGAGTATAAATTGTAGACGTTGTTGGTGGGGGTAATAGTTGTCGATCCCGAGAATGTCAGCGCCGTTCCATCCAGCAACACTTCAAATGGATTGGGGCCAAATGCTGCGCGTCCCGCGGCGTAGAAACTTATTGAGTACTGTTTTCCAGCTTCAAAACCGCCGACAATTTGCTCCATGCCGCCGGCTCCCTTAAGCAATCCCGCCTGGGTGCCATCCGGTGCATTGACGTTGCCGTAGCCACTGCCATTGCCGACGATTCCGCCGCCGCCGGTATTGTTATTGTTGATATCCTTGAGCAGGCCCGGAATAAGTGTCCAACCGCTAGCTGGTGCACCTTCCTGAAAACCGTTGCCAATGCCGGGGCTTTCAAAACTGCCATTCGTTAAGCTTGTGGCCGCCGATGCTGCCGTTCCCACGATGTCCAACTCGCGGTAACCCTGCCAGCCATTTGTCTGATTTTGGAAAACGAACTTGACCTGATCGACTCCACTAGCCAACGTACCGGTCGAAGCCAAAGTGCCTAGTGCCGTTGTAACAACCACTTTGGCGTTTTCCGTAGCGCCGCCCGTCGAAATAGCCCCGGGTGCATAACTGACCGAAGCCAGTTTTGCATAGCTTCCAACAGCAGCTCCAATCTTATGAACATACACGTCATACCCTTGAGCAAAGCGACCGCTATCCCAACCGGTATACGTGGCAATCGATGAGAGATTGTACCCGTAGGTCGAACCGCTAAGCGAATAAACCAGTTCTTCCCCAAGAGCGGCCGAAGCGGCGGCGAGATAGGTACCCACTGGTTGAGCACCCTGTCCACCCAATGCGCCAAATCCTCCATCGGTCAAGGACGATGTTCCTGCGATGCCTTCCTGCGTGAAATTTCCCGTTGAGCTGCTCAACGTCGCGCTGGTTTGCAGCAAATCATTGCTGAGGATGTCACTGGCATAGCCTGTCGTATTCTGTGCAGTCGTAATCGTGATGGCCTGTGCGGTTGCCGTCAATCCAACAGCCAACACGGCAACCATAAACGCTTTAATAACTTTTTCCATACAACTTCCTTTCCACATTGAACAATGATCGAAATGATAAGTTAGAAGATTCTTCATTCGGCGCAACCCACCCCCCGAGGTTCGTCGCGCCATCATCTCCAAAACCACTTGTCGTTCCTTAACCCACGGTTCGTTGATCGTGTGATTTCCCCTCTAGTGACACCCTCCTTGATTATTGTTGAACTGATTCCTTTTCCCGTGCCGTTCCACTCAGTTCCACTCGCAATCCCATCAGCCCGGGCCCGTCTCCTTCTTCAGGTTCGCCGTTATGCACGTCGATTTCCAACGTGTTGATGCCCTCGACGAAACCGGAGGTGATCTGGAACCGGCTGAACATGGTGAAATTGTTCCAACCATGCGGATATACTTTGACGTTCTTCCCATTGATCCGAACGGCCGAGACCCGATTGTCGGCCAAGAACCAAGCGTCGACGTAGGCCGTTCGCGGATACATGCCCGTCAGATCGAAGGTTGTGCGGAAGGTATACTCCGCATTGTTGGGATTCTCGCCTTTGAAAGTGATCCATTGCGATTTCCGAGGATCGTTTTCGAGCCAAGCGTCGAGCGAGATTACTTGCGCCGGATGCGGCTTGAACTGAAGGGCATTGCTCAGTGCAACCGCCTGCCAATGCGGATCGTCCTGGCCGACATGAAGCCCCACGCCTGTATTGAAGAACTTGATCGGTATGCGATTCGGCATCATCCGGGCGAAACCTGCGGCCTTGGCCGAAACCACCTGCTTCAGCGATGGAATACCTTTGCCTTGTTCCACGCGAACCGATTGGTTTTCCACCAGTACGACCGAATCCCGCTTCTCGCCACCGGTTGTCAGAAGCGAAACTTCAACCTTTCCGCGAAACACATGCGAGTTCGTGTTGCCGTGCTTGTCCACCTCCACGCCGAACTCCGTGCCCAGATCAGTCACTACGGCCGTCGGTGTTCGCACGGTGAACAGGGGTACGGGAGATTTCTGATTTCTGATTTCTAATTTCTGATTTGAAGCATCTGACCCCTGACCCCTGACCCCTGACCTCTCTTCACTAGCCACTAACCACTGGCCACTAGCCACTTTACTCTCCCCTCTCCCCTCTCCTCTCTTTTCTAATCTTGCCGTCAACTTCCCGAATGACAAAATTCCCCCGTCCCGCGACTCTGCTTGGTAGGTGCAAGGGCCTTGAAGAATTACTTTAGCTCCTGTGTCGTATGTGATCTCCATCAACCCCGAGGCCAACGCATACTTGCGACCCAAAGCCACACGATCGGTAACGGGAGCCGTCATCGGATCCGCCCATGCTATGTCGATCATGTCGGTGATCTTGCCGATATAGTCGATCGGGTTGTCATCTTTCCCGGATGTAACACCGCCGCGATGCGCCGTCGACGAATTGATATGGGCAACCAATTGCGGAATATCCACCTGATAAACCCACGCCCCCAACAACCCTATGCACATCACCACAACAGCGATGAAATTCGAAGTCAGAACCGGATAGGCCGCATACAGCGGCAAGGAAGAAGACAACGGCGTTGGATCGAGAATGATGGAAACTGGAAGTTGGGGATCCGCAACAGTCGTCGTGCTGTCGGGGCTCGATCGTTCGTGCAGCTTGGATAGACCGATTTCCTCTTCCTGAATCCCGGCCCCATCCTCCTCAATGTTGTGCCAATGCAAGTCGGCGCAAAGATGCATGTAGCGAACGTAAAAAGCTCGCACCTCGGAATCCTCGCACACCCATTGTTCCAAGCGAGCCAACTCCTCGGGCGATGCCGTTCCGGTGCGAAGCCCCCACAGCAGATCATGCAATTCGGCGGTTTGTTCCTGAGTGAGACTCACGTACTACCCCCTGATCCCTTCTCGTTGTCCCGCAATGTCGCCTCTACGCAATCAAACAACTCACGATGGATCCGTTTCAGCATTTTGTAGGTTGCGTCCGGCGAGCGTCCCATCTCCAACGCCACCTGTTTGATCGTCGAACCGCTTGCGTAACAACGTTCCACCAAGGTGCGATCGAGTTCGATCAGCCGCTCCACGCAACCCGACAGGGCGACGTGACGATCTTCGAGCAAACCGCTCTCCGTGAGCGTCTCCTCCGAAACGAGCCGGAAAAACTCCTCGCCAAACGGAACGGCCGTTTTCTTCTGACGCTGCCGAAACCACATCGCACGATAGTAAGCCACCTGATATGCCCAGGCGCGAAAATTCGTGCCCGGTGCAAACTCGTCGAACTTTTCCCAAATAATGGTGCTGGTTTCCTGGAAGACATCCTCCGCGTCTGCCCAATTGGGGATCAGCGTAAGGATATAAGCATAGATCTGGCGCGCATGCCGACCAAAGAGCTGCGCAAACTCGTCTGCCCGCTCGGAACGGCTTGGATTCGACACTGAATTTTCGGTCGCCATACAATTTACCCTTCGTGAAGGCGACTCCCCTGTTCCAAGAGTAGGGAAACCACACTATGCTCCTCTTCCTATCATCTTAATTAGCGGGTTTTGGGAGATTGGAACAAAAAAGACAGGATTTTCAGAAATACCACCATAATGCATAAGTAAGAATAACCTATAGGTGGTATAGCGTGCAACGCAGGGCTGTCACAACTGCACTTCATATAACCCATCTTGCCAAGTCGCGTTAATCCATAGTCTTTGCTCAAGCCGCAACATCAATCCGACGAAATTAGAGGGAGAAGGCGGATTGTTATATGGATGCCAACCCGAAAACAGATCTTCGAGAACCCATTGCTCTGGCCGGCGGCCCGCTCGGCTTGGCAATCGACTGGATTGCCGACTTGGGCGGCGTCGTCTCGGATGGCATCATTGGCCTTGGCAATATCTCCAAGTTCGCCCTTCGGACGTTCGGTTGGATGTTCTCCCGTTTGCCTCGCAAGGAAACCATCCTGCCGAGCTTCTATCAGATTGGCGTTTTAAGCCTGCCCGTGATTGCATTGACCGGCACCTTTATCGGAATGGTGCTGGTTGTCCAAAGCTATGTGCAGTTCCGCAATTTGCACATGGAAGGCAAACTCGGGGCAGTTATCAATATGTCGCTGGTCCGCGAACTAGGGCCCGTGTTGGCTGCCACCATGCTGGCGGGTCGCGTAGGTAGCGCCATGGCCGCCGAGCTCGGCACCATGCGCGTTACCGAGCAGATCGACGCTCTGATCACCATGGGCGCGAATCCCATCCACTACCTAGTCGTCCCGCGATTCCTCGGTTGCTTGTTGCTTATTCCGGCATTAACCGTCATGGCCGACTTCATGGGCGTGGCCGGCGCTTTTTTCTATGCCGTGAACCTCTTGGGGATCGATGCCCATCATTACCTCGAAAATTCGCAGCATTTCGTCAGTAATTTCGATTTGTTTGCAGGCGTATTCAAAAGCCTGTTCTTCGGCGCAGCCATCGCACTGATTGCCTGCTATCGTGGGTTCCATTGCACGCCCGGCGCCGAGGGCGTCGGTCGCGCGGCAACGGCGGCCTTCGTCTACTCGTTTGTGATGATTTTGTTGCTCGACCTGTTGCTAGGTATTGCGCTCGACGGCATTTACTTTTCGCTTTGGCCCGAAGCACCGAAGCTGTTTTAACAAATAAACATGGTTACAGCCGCCCAAAGCATGACCGATCCGAACGGTCCGCTCGTCGAACTCGAGCGGATAAGCATCGTTTTCGGACACCAGCATGTGTTGCGCAAGATCGACCTTTCGATTCCCCGCGGTCAAACGCTCGCCATCATCGGCGAAAGCGGTTGCGGAAAAACCGTGATGCTGAAAACGATCATCGGATTATTGCGGCCGACCCAGGGGCATGTACGTTTCGACGGCCGAAATTTGGCCGAACTTAGCGAACGCGAGCTAACCCGGCAGCGAATCCGTTTCGGCTTCCTGTTCCAGCAGGCCGCCTTGTTCGACAGCATGACCATTGCCCAAAATGTGGCCTTTCCGCTGCGGCAGCATACCACGAAAAGCTCTGATGAAATCCAGCACATCTCCTTGGCACGCCTTGCCGAGGTAGGGTTGCCCGAAAGTATTTT
The DNA here is from genome assembly GCA_964458015.1 of uncultured Planctomycetaceae bacterium. GTDB lineage: Bacteria > Planctomycetota > Planctomycetia > Pirellulales > Thermoguttaceae > CAYWGR01. Next base: position 5,801 of record CAYWGR010000143.1, on the reverse strand, counting down.
GCATAAAAAACCGGCCGAACTTTCCGGCGGCATGCGCAAACGGGTCGGTCTTGCAAGGGCCTTGGCCTTGGAGCCTGAAATCATGCTCTACGACGAGCCCACCACTGGGCTCGACCCGATCATGAGCGATGTCATCAACGAATTGATCCTTAGCACAAGGCAGCACCATCCGGTCACAAGCATCGTCGTGACGCACGATATGCGCACCGCCCAAAAAGTGGCCGACCGGGTAGTCATGCTGTACCCTTTGACGCGGTTGAAAGCGGACGAACCGCAGGTCATTTACGACGGTCCGCCCGATATGATCGAGCAGGCGTTCGATAGTCGGGTGTCCCAGTTTGTCCGCGGCGAAGCCGGCGAACGGCTCATGGAAATGCGACAGCAGAACGGCTGGCACGATCGAGGTGAGTCATGGACGAACGAGTGATGCAATTTCGCGTGGGAGTGATGTTTTTAGCCACCTTCATCATTACCGGCATCTTGCTGGTGATGTTCGGCAAGTTGCCTCGATGGATCGGCAGCTATCCCGTGCAGGTTCGTTTTGATTACGCCGGCGGCGTCAGCAAAGGCGCCCCCGTGCGCAAAAGCGGCATCCTTATCGGCCGCGTTGCCGACGTCCAACTGACCGAGGCCGACTCCAAGGTTCTCGTAACGCTCGATATCCAAAACGACAAGATCGTCTATCAGAACGAAGAATGCTATATTACGCGCGACCTGCTGGGCGATACCGCGGTCGTCTTCGCGCCGGTTGCCATGAGCCGTGCCCCGCGAAAGCCCATCGAGCCCAACACCATGCTGGAAGGTCAAATCAGCGATGACCCTACGGGCCTTAAAAAAGCCTTGGAGGGCCCCATCAACACAGTCAACAACACCGGTCAAGCGTTGGCCGCCGCCAGCGAGCAACTCGGCAGGGCCGCCCATCGGGTCGAGGAGATACTTGATGCCGACACGCAGAAAAACGTGCAAAGCCTGCTCCGCGACGCCGCGGTTTCTCTGAAATCGATTCAGGGTATTCTGGGCGACGATGCAAACCGTGAAAAAATCAACCAGGCGATGAAACGGCTTCCCGACACTCTCGACAACATGAACACCACGTTCCAGGCGACCAACGACGCCTTGCATCGGTTCACCGATCCTGCCGGCCCCGACAGAAAATCGCCGATCGACCGGATGGTCAACACGATCGAGATTACCGAAAAGACCTTGCGCAAGTTCAGCGAACCGGCCCGCGAGGGCGAATTGGCCCCGGTCGATCAAATCGCCAAAGCGATGGAAAACATCAACGACGTCACCTCCGTCTTGCGTTCCGTCATGAACAAGATCGACCAGGGGGAAGGCTCCATCGGCGCTTTGATGAACGACCGCGAACTCTACAACCGGCTCAACCGAGCCGCGCGCAACATCGAAGACATCAGCCGTCAACTCAAGCCCGTCGTGGCCGACGCTCGCGTCATCACCGACAAAGTCGCCCGCCATCCCGGCGTCATCATCCGCGACGCCGTCAATCCCGGAGTCGGGATCAAGTAGGGGCTAGGGATAGTGAAACGGTCGATGGTCTCTGGGGTTAGAATCCACGTCAAACAAATTTTGCGTTTTTCCATTGTGAGAAGACGTCTCACCTGCAACCCTCAAATGCAGACGAGATGTTTGTACCTTATATCCCCTATAAGGGAGGCCCCAGTGAATCCTTGCATTAATGTCTACGCGTTATTGCTCGCAATGATCATCGAAGTTGGCTTTCAAGAGAGCAAATCTATTGCAGACGATAATCTTCTTCAATCAGACGTTGTCGGGATATACCAGAAACTTGTAGATGAAGAAATCGATCAAATTGAGATTCTGCACATTCCAGCCAACGTAAAGACCTACTGTAATGTTACACCAGAGCATTTGCAGAAAGATTTTTTCTATAGACTTACGATTCGGACGAATCCGAATCGATCGCTTGAGAAGGAGCTTGTCGAGGCGTTAAAGACATTCAAAGTACAACCCTCATCGGAAGGCACGGATTTGCGTTGGGGGATTATCTTTTATGACCACAAGATGCGACGTGTGGGTGCTATCTTTTTCGGACGTGTTGGTAGTAAGGGAGTAATCGGTAGCACAGACATGCATTGTAACAATAGCCTGTTTGACTGGCTTGTCTCCCATTTCTCATGTTGCTTTGAAGAACAAAAAGAACACTCAACCAAGGTGAAGCCGGGGCAAAAAGGGAATAAGTCTAACTAAATAGCTTTCTTCAGCCTTCCATGAAGACGGAAGGTGGGTTCAAGACCTAGTTTCGGGAAGTCGTTTCCTGCCAGTTTGGGTTGTCGAAGGGGCGAACGTTTTACGCCGCTGTTCAGAGAGCCTTCAACTCTTCTTGATTCTGCCGCCGATTAACTTGCTGCAATTATTGCCGCAGTCGCTCGACCGGCCCAGGCCGTCAACCGCGGCACATCCTCCGTTACCTCGGGATACTGTCAACGCCACATGCTCGACCAACGCCATTCCTTCCAGCGTTTCTTCAAGCTGATCGCAGCATGGCTTGAACCTCTCCCAGTGGCCTTTGCCTGTCATTCATTGGGCTTATCTTCTTAATCTCTACCCAACAGGTAGACTTTGCGGCCTGATTGGATCCCGTAGACTCTGCCGCTTGTTTTGCTTTTTGGGAATTTTGCACTTTTTACGGGCCGATAGCACAAAACACGGTTGGCATATACCGGTTTTATGCTTTTTGACAACAACGAAGATTCGGGTAGTCCATTTCGCAGGGTTATGCATCGACCGAGGGTACCCAGCAGTTTTGAGGATATCGAAGACGGTTCCCATTAGAGGTTTTGGGTAATATCCATAAAAAAGAGGGGTGCGGATATGCGGAATCGTTGTCGTATAACGTCCAACTTGGGCCAAATTGCTGCGAGAACGCATCTCCCTGCCCCATCAAAGTTGAAACGTGGCCGTCGCCGATGCCTGGCGATCCTGGCCGCGGCGGCGATGTTCGTGGCTGTTTCGGTTTCCGCTCGGTTGGCGACCGCAGAGACCCCTACCCCCACTCCCACACCAACCCCCACCACAACATCTCCCACTGTCGAAAACCTAAACCCATCAGGCAGCAAATCTTTTTCGGAGGCTGTCGGAACGATTAACTCGGGTGGGGACGGAACCATTACATTCTCAAACATTAGCAGCAGCGGAACCGCTACGCCCAATACGGCTCTCACCCTTCAAAATTCGGCAACGATCGCCAACAATACCGCATACGACTTTACCGTTGATTTTGGCAGCAACGGGCTCGCCGTGGCATCGGGAAAAACCCTGGGCATCAGCTCCTCCAGTCTCACGTTCTCAAGCTCTGTGGATACCATTCATTCAGCGGGCGACCTGACCATTTCGGAATGCGCGGGAACCATTACGGCCGCCAGCTCCTCGGAAACCTCCCTCAGCGGCATTAAAGCCGGGGGCACGCTGACGTGCACCAATGGATTCACAGGCGCCATCGACGTACAGGGAACAAACCCTGCCTACGGCATATCCGCCAACGCCGTGAACATTGCCGAGGGGATCGCAAAAGACAGCACCATCACCGTGAGTTCGGAATCGGATTATGCCTGCGGCATTTATGGCGCCAACGGAATCGAGGGCGCCTCATCAGGCAATGCTTTAATAATTAATGGCTCTGTCTCGGCAACCGGCGAGAATGCCTATGCGCTGTACTCCAGCAGAACAATCAATGTGGAGGTTACCAGCACGGGAACCCTGTATGCCAATGCCACGGAAACCGATGGAATGAGCTATGCCGTTAGAACCCACCCTGTAAGCGGCTATTATAACTCTCGGATCAGACTAGACGCCGGTTGCCACGTTACCGGCAGTATTGATCTGGAGAGCGGGTATGCCGACTCGCTGTTGTTCTACGCCGGCTCGACGTCGACCGACAGCACCACGCTAAACGGCAACATCGACGGCGTCGAAACGATTATCAGCTACGGCGGCAACTGGACCCTCAACGGCAACATCACGGGATGCGAGGTCTTTATCATCAACGGCGGCTCGATTTCGTTCAACGGCTCGCCCAGTCCCGCGATCATCGTTCAGGCCGAAGGTACCTTGAGCGGTACGGGCACCCTGTCAAGCTTGCTCAACAGCGGCACGGTCTCGCCCGGCAACTCGATCGGCACGCTCACCGTTGGCAACTACGCCGGATCGTCCACCGCCATTCTTAGGATCGAAACCAACGCCGCCGGCAATTGCGATGTCCTGAATGTCACCGGCACCGCCACGCTCGACCATGACACCGTCAGCGTCGTCACCACCGGCGGATACAAGACCGGCACGAAATACACATTCCTCACCGCCGGCACCTTGGAAAACGCCGATACGGCCAGTATTCTCGTTGATTCCGCATTCCTCGCGGCCACACTCGGCTACAGCGACACCGATATGTGGTTCACCCTGACCAGCACCGGCCGCAACTATGCCGACGAAGCCCACACCGGCAACCAGTACGGCGTGGCCACGTATCTCGACGCTCACCAGGCCGGCGCGACCGGCGATTTCGAGACCGTCTTGGATGCCTTGAACCTTCAGAGCGGCTCCGGCGCCCGGGCGGCCTTCGATGCCATGAGCGGCGAAATCTACGGCAGCCTTGCCACGGTCAGTATCGAAAACAACGAGCGGTTCCTGCGTTCGATCACCCAGCGCATGCAGATGCACAGCATGACCCAAGGGCTCGATTTCACGCGGAACGATGCGAATAACGGCCTGGTTTACGTCAACCGCCTGACCTCGTCGTGGGATCGGATGTCCGAGCGGCTTTCGGGCTGGACCTCGTGGTTCGAAAGCTACGGCGTCGGCGCCGGATTGGCCACAAACGGCAACGCGAGCGGACTGAACTACTCAACCGGTGGTCTGACGCTCGGCGTCGAACGCCAACTCGACGAATGCACCATGCTGGGCTTCGCCGGCGGTTACGCCACCACGAACACGACGCTCCAAAGCCGTTCCGACTGGGGCGCAATCGACGGCGGCCAATTCGGCGTCTATCTGCACCGTGAGTACGACAGCCGTTATCTGACGGGCATCGCCGGTTACGGCCACAACAGCTTCAACGCCCACCGCTCCATTGAGTTCGGCGACATCGACCGCACGGCGTCGTCGGCCTACAGCGGCAACAACTACTCGACCTACGTCGAGTTGGGCCGCAACCTGCACGGCCGCTACGCCCACCTCCAGCCGTTCGGGGCGTTGGAGTACATCGGCGTCCGTCAAGAAGGTTTCGCCGAGACCAATGCCAACTCGATCGACCTCGACGTGGCTGGTCTGAACGCAAACGCCTTCCGCGGCTTGCTGGGCACACGGCTTTTGAGCTATTTCCGCACACAGTCGGACAAGCTGCTCACGTGGAACGCCTCGGCTGCTTGGCGGCACGAGTTTCTCGACGACAATCGTGTGTTGGATGCGACGTTCGTCGGGATGACCGGCAGCGCCTTCGCTGTCTCCGGGGTCAATGTCGATCGCGACGCCGCCATCGTCGGCACGGGCTTGAACTATGCCATGTCGAACCACTGCTCGGCATACGCCAACTACGATCTCCTATTCAGCCGCAACTACGCCGCCCACGCCAGCCTCGGCGGTTTCCAATACGTTTGGTAGGTACGTGATAAAGCACAAAGCGGCAGGGCCGTTAAGAGTCCGTCCGCCTTTCGCGACTATATGGGATAATGGTTTACGAAAAACAAAACGACGGTTTTTTTAGCAGGCATACCGCCCTCACCCCCGGCCTGGACTGCTAAAAACCTGGTGATTTTCGGGAAAAATTG
>CAYWGR010000142.1:0-15214 GCA_964458015.1 uncultured Planctomycetaceae bacterium | reverse complement strand
GATTCACATCTTCCCCCATAGGCTCTTCTCGACCAGGCTGTCCGGCATCCTCCGGCATTGGCGGCGGCTCATCAAATCCCGACATCGAAGGAACGGCAATCGTGATTTCCCGCTCTCTTTCTTCCTCGACCAAGGCCATGTGGTAGAACATGCCGTAGAGAAACGAACCGATCCCCAGCAAAACAAGAAGGAGCATCGCCGTCATTCGTTTCCAGTTCATCGAAGCTACACCGATTTCCGTAGGCCGTTATAGAACACCATCGCGGGCGATCCGCCAAACGCAATCGCTTCCCAGGCAGCTTCGTCGATTTCTTCCTGGGTTAGCCCCATTTCGCGGGCTTTCTTAATATGGCTTTTCACGCAAGGCTCGCATCGGGCCATCACGGAAAGCGCGATGGCGATGGCCCGCTTCGTCTTGCCGTCGAGAGCGCCCGGCTGGTTGGCTGCCTGCAAAAACGCCTGGAATTTTTGCTCCGCGGCTTCCGCAACGCCCTGGCCCGAGGATTCCGCGGGAGGATCGTTCTGACAACAGTTGCCACTCATGCGTGGGGTCTCCTCTTTTGTTATCGGTTGTTCGGCAGGTGGAATCAATCGTCGCCCCTCGGTATGAAGAAACACGCGGCCTTGCCCCTTGCCCAAGGCGCGGCCGATAACGGTTGCTTCGGGAATTCCGGCTGCGGTCAGGCGTTCAAGCAGCGTTAGGGCTGCGGATTCCGGCACTGCAATCACCAAACCGCCGGACGTTTGGGGATCGAAACACAAATCCAACATGGCCGGCTGGATGCCATCGTCGGCCGTTAAACAGCCTCCCGATGATTCGCGGTTGCGTTCAACCGCCCCGGAAGCGATGCCCAAGGCCAGACATTCGAGAACGCCCGGCAACAACGGCAGATCGTCCCAGCGGATCTCCAAATCAACGCCGGCGGCGGCGGCCATCGAGCCCAGATGGCCGATCAAACCGAAGCCGGTGATATCCGTGCAGGCATGGGCGCCGCACTCGATCATGACTTCCGACGCCCGACGGTTGAGCTGCGCCATCGAGCGCGCGGCGGCTTCCGTCGCACCGGCCGGCGCGAGTCCGATCTGCGCGGCGAATGCCAAAATGCCCGTGCCCAATGGCTTTGTCAGAATCAAGCAATCGCCCGGCTGAACGCCGGCGTTGGTCACGATTCGATCGGGATGGATCAGGCCGGTCACGGCGAAGCCGGCCTTCACTTCGTTATCGTTGATGCTATGTCCGCCGACGACGGGAACGCCGGCCTCGGACATTTTGTCGATGCCGCCGCGCAGAATTTCGCGCAACACATCGTCCGGCAACGTGTGGATCGGAAAGCCCACGATCGAAAGCGCCGTGATCGGGCGACCGCCCATCGCGTACACGTCGCTCAGAGAATTAGCCGCCGCAATCTGCCCGAATTGATAGGGATCATCGACCGACGGCGAAAAGACATCGACGGTTTGCACCAGCGCCGTGTTTTCATCAAGCCGATAAACGCCGGCATCATCGCCGGCCGGCGCGCCGACCAAAACGCGAGGATCATCGAGAAAGGGCAATCCTTCCAATGCGCGGTGCAGCGAGGCCTTGTCAATCTTGGATGCGCAACCGGCACTCGCCACCAGTTGCGTCAGCCGAACCGGCTCCGCCGCTGGGTCCAATTTCTCACCGGCGCAAGGGCAAACGTCATGCTGCTGAAAAATATCGCAGGGACACGCTTTTTTCGCGTTGCAAATGCAATGTCCCAACCGCATCGAACGCTGCATAACTCTTTGGCGTTTTTCAAGATCCTTCATAAATGGCATCCATCCAGGAAAGCACAACGTATAATTGAATGATTCTAAAACTCTTACAGGAGTCGTGCAATGCGGTGGTTTTTGGGATTATTGCTGATTACCGGCCTTCTCGTACTGCCCGGCTGCTGACCGGGGAAACGAAATATGTCCGTGTCGGACATACAGTTCCAGGTCAAACTGCCGGTCCATGGGTCGGCAGAGGCCGGCCATTAAGCCGATGTTGGGCCAGAATGGCTGCTCCCAGGGCGCAGGTCAATTGCGGCTGCGGCGCGACTGTTAGCGATTGGCCCAGTGCCGCGCCCAGCGCCGTCTCCATGCCGGGCACCAGAGCCACTCCGCCCGTAAGCACCACCGGCGGCGTAATGTTGCGGCCCGTCATGGCGGCCACGCGCATCGCCAATGACGCTTGAACTCCCGCGACAATATCTTCGGGCAAAATGCCCGAGGCCAATAGCCCGATAATTTCGGTCTCGGCAAACACGACGCACATGCTGCTGATCATGGCGGGCCCACGACTCTTTTGGGCCAACTCGCCAAGGCAAGCCAATCGCACGCCCAATCGAGCCGCCAATAATTCCAAAAAACGCCCCGTGCCCGCAGCGCATCGATCATTCATCACGAAATCCGCCACGGCGCCATCGGCCTGCAGCCGCAACAGTTTGCTGTCTTGACCGCCGATGTCGATGATGGTGCGTGCCTCGGGCACGTGCCGCCTTGCACCCCGGGCCTGACACGTGATTTCCGTCACTGCGGCATCGGCCGCGCGGATCAGCTTGCGTCCATAGCCCGTGGCCACAATCGCACCGACGCAACCGCGGTTTAGCCCCTTTTCTTCCAGCAACCGATCCAGCAGCGATTCGGCCAGCGCATCTTGCTCGATGCCCTGATCGACGACGCCGGAGGCCAATACGTCATGGCCGTCGTCGCCCAAGAGCACGACTTTCGTAGTTCTCGATCCCGCGTCTATTCCCGCACAAATCATGGTTGCATCAATGGTTCAGGAAATTATTGAATCTCTAGTTTATGCCCCCGTGCGGTTTCCAACAAGGCTTCGAGCCGCGTGCGCAATGTCGGCAGCATCGCATCGACAATCGGCGGCACCTCGATCTCGACCACGGGAATGGATAGCCTACTACCAATCGCCTCGCCGATCAAAGCACCCTCGTGGGCACAGTGACTTGCCCCGGGAATGCGTGAAATCACGACCGCTTCCGCATGAAATCGAACCGCATCGGCACAAATCCGTTCCGCCCGATCCAGGGCCGAGCCAACCATCGGATCGGCCAATGCCATGCGAGCCAGCGATTCTAAGGGCGGCAAATTTTCGTCGATCAGGTCCAAAGCATGGCAAAACATAAAGTCCGTGCCGCACAGTCGGCCGCCGGCATCTTCCAAAATATTCATAATGCGAAGATCGGCGACCGGATTGACCCAAAAAATACGAACCGCGTCCGCCGAAAGCACGCCAACGCCCGCCTGAATGCGGTCTCGCACTTCGTCGAGCAACTCGCTCAATACAGCAACCGTTTCCTGACGATCCGAGCAAAAATGGATGGCCAGCATCTCGGCAATCATCAGTTCCAAAGCCGGCAAGGGGCAAGTGTCGGCCTCGAAAACCATCCGCCGCAGCGCTGCCAATCGGCGACGTACTTCGTTGGCTTTTGCAATGCCCTGGGATAGCTCGTAATCGCTGATTCGCCGGCCTGCATACGTTTCCAACGCCTGCCGAACACGTTCAAGCTCCAATTGCACGAAGGCGACCTGATCGGCCGGCGCATGAAAACCGCCGGGAAGTTCAACGGCCGGTTCGCCTGGCTCAACGCGACGACGATGGGGCATCTCCCACCAGAAAATCGGCCGGCCCAACGACTCCAAACGCTGCGCAATCGCCGAAAAATCGTCGCACGTGGCCCCAACGCTGCACATCAACAAACCAGGAATCGGAAAGCGGCCGCCGGTCTCGAAAGCGCCCAACATTGCACGAACGGGGCAAAACGATTCGTCAATTCCCAGGGCGTCGGCGATCGGCAGCAAGTCGTCGCCGCCTTCCAACAGACACGGCAGCCACCATGCGCCGTCGGGATAAAACGCCACAAGATTCTCGAATGCATACGCCATGACCGGCACGGTGCCAAGGTCTTTCATCGCGCCGACCAGCCGTTTGCCTGCGGCCGCATGACGCCGCAGACGATTCTCTTCGGTCAGCAAAAAATTCCACAACCGCAACGCCGCCGCCGAATCGTCCATTTCCAGCTTAATCAGCCGCCGGTCGCCGTCCTCCAGATGCCGGCCAAGCGGTCCGCCGTAGTCGGGCTCGCGCAAACCCCGCGCATGCAATTCAGCATAGCGGTTTTCCCACCCAGCGAGCGAGATTTTGCGAGGCGGCTGGATCATCGCAACGTCTCCAAAAAAGCCTCGATACGCCCTTGCATGCGATTCGGCGAATGGAGATCGTCGGGCCCCACGTCTAATTCCAACACCGGCAGGCGGCTCAATTCTTGCATGCGCCGCAACTCGGCATGCCAGAGATCGCACCAGAGATAACGCCGGAATAGAATCCCCTGCACGCGCCGCGCCGCCAGTTCGCGGCCCAACCATTCATAAAGTCCGCGATTGGGCCGGCGAAATACGTCTTGAATCCCCTCGAAATAGGCATCTGTCAACTCTTGCAACGGGTCGGCCGCCAGATGTTCCGGATCGAAGGGCCGGGGTTGCGTTCGTTCGCTGTTCTCCGTCGCGTCCAAAACCACGCGACCGCCCGCTTGTTCTACTAAAGAGAACAACACTCGATCGGAATCCAACAGCGGCCCGCCCACCAAGGCCAGCGGAATGCAATTGCCGCTGTCGGCGGCATCTTGCTCGACGCAATTCTTGCACTTTCGCGTTCGTTCAACATCGAGCATGGTTTTCGCCAAGAAAGCCGGCGCGGGAGTCGTTCCGCCCAGGGCGACAAGGAATCGGCCCAATCGCTGCAATTCATCGTGGTACAGTTGCCGCACGGCGGCCGTTTGCCAGGTCGAGGGCACGTTCAACAAAAAGACAGGGCATCGCCACCGGCTTTCCAAAATCACCGCGGCATAGCGCATCTGGTCGCAGGCCGTCGTCAGAACCAAGGCATCCGCCTCGAAATCCGAGAGTGTGGATTCCATCAGAATGCCGGCATAAGGACAAACGCCGCGCGCCACGGCGGCCGGCAGCTTTTGTTCGGCGCCATGCATCGCCAATCGCCTCGGACGCAGGCCATGCGCCGCGATCCATTCGATGGGAACGAACGGACTGCAATAAGCGACAGTTTTCATGAGCGGTCGCATCCGGCTGCGGTGCGTCGGCCGCGTACCGTTTCCAATAGCGCCTCGACCCGCAACGAAATGCGCATGGAATCGGACGGCGAATAATCGGTTTCGATATGCAGATAGGGCAGGCCCAACTCTTTTTCCACGAACCGTTTGACGCGATGCGATTCCACATCGTAGGTCAAACATGCCTGCCAAACCAACTCGACGACGCACTCGGCCCGATAATCGGCCGCCATTTGCCGGAGCATATCGAGCCGCCGATTGTTAGGCGTCATCACCGAGCAGGGCAGATGAAAGTATTTTTCGGCCAAAGCACGGAGCGGATCCGCGACCTCGATGTCCACGTCGTCCATCAAAGGTTTCAAGCCCGTGCAATTCTCCATTGCAACGACCAGCCCGCCGTTTTGTTCGATAATATCCAACACACGTTCCGCGCCATGAACCAACGGCACGCCCGTCATCAACACGCGAACAGTGCCGTTAGCCCCTTTCCCGCAAGCGGGCGAAGGAAGATTGTTATTGCTAAACGAGTCGAGCAGTTGTTCATACTGTTGCAGTGCCGCGGGCATGCCCCAGATGCTGCTCTTGCAGTCCAGTAGCTGCCGGCCGGTCAACGGAGGGCAATCGGCCTTCATCGCACCGGCCAGTTCTCGGCGCAACCGTCGCTCGCGATTCAGCAGCCGTGCGGCCTCGCGAATTTTCTCGTCGCTGACATCCGTCGCAAAACGCTCGGCCAGAAACGTCCGAAATAGTTGCAACTCGCGAACCCACGAATCGAGTGCGTCGCCGTCGCCGCTTTTGTGCGGAAGCGACAAGACGTACATCGGCCGCGATTCGGCCATGTGTTCATACATCTTCTTCTTGCCGTCGCAAGTGGTTTCGCCCACCACAAGGTCGGCCATTTCCAGAAAAGGATTGCTCCGCAAAACGTGGTATCCGTAGGTGGATTTGATCAGCGGGCAAAGATTGGCGGGCAAGTGCTGCTCGGCCGCCGAAATCGTCTTCGCCGAACCGCCGCACAGACAAACCGGCACGCCGCCGGCGGCCATGATCAACTCGCGCGGTGTGTACTCGCAAAGGATCCCAACCACCGGCCGCCCCGAGGTCTTCGTTGCCTCGGCATACTCGCAACAATACTCGATCATCCGGCTGAACCAAGCCAAGGGGCCGTCGTCCGACCGCTGCCCGCCGCTGCTCTTGCCGCAACAACTCGACATGACTTCTTCCTTCTCAAGCCTTCTTGCGGGCAATAAATTGCCCTTGCGATATTTTACCGGCGTGGGCTAATTCACGCATAAAGCTCATTTCGCCGCCCAACGACTCCATCAACGCCATGTCATAGCCGATGATCCGCAAGGCGTCGGAGGTCAACTGCATATTCAGCATATTGAGATAAAGATCCACATACGGTGCAAAACGCCCGGTGTCTTCGGCAGCAAGAATTTCGCAGCCTTGATCTCGCAGCAACGAAACATAGCCGTCCCGGTCGAGCGTGTTCGGAAATTTCATGAACCGGCGGTAGCGAATCAATTCTCCATCCGTTGTTTTGGTCGGACCATCGACCCAATCGGTGAAGGCGACGATTCCACCGGGCTTCAACAATCGAACGGCCTCGGCAATCAGCCCAGGCTTGTCGATCACGTAGCACCAGGCATCTTCACCCCACACAAAATCGGCACTGGCCGCGGGAAGCCCCGTGTTGCAAGCGTCGGCCAAGGTAAAATCAATGCGGTCGGCAAATCCTTCGGCCGCACAACGAAGCCGGCCCTGTTCGACGACCGCCTCCGTGGCGTCAACGCCGTGCATGCGCGCGACATTGCGGAATCGAACCAAAAAACGCATCCCCGCGCCGCTGCAACAGCAAAGATCGACGCCCGACATCCCCTGGCCGATGCCGGCCTTTTCCGCGAGTTGCATCGACGACTGCAATCCGCCGATGTGAATCTGCTGGCCCATGACCAGTTCCCACAATTTGCCCTCGGGCCCACTATAAACTGCTTGCACGTCGCGAAGTCGGCTGTCGGTCATAAAATGATCCTCGATGGAAAAATATGGGAACGGGCGGAGTCGTCCGCTAGGCCAAAGACAATGCAACACGGCAGACAAGCCTGCCCGCTTCCCTTTTTCAACATCGAGACCGCCGTGAGTGATTAATCGTACCGCTCTGCTTGATTCGACGCAAGACAGTGCATTACAATAGGTAAATTCCAAGTGGGGCAGACACTTGCAAGGACCGCGCCATGGCGTTGCCGAAGCACCACGATCTTTTCTCCAAAATCCCCTCCGTGGAGGTTCTCCTGCATGAAGCGGAGACCGAAGGGTGGACTGTCGGCATCCCCCGACGGGTTCTTGTCGCTTGCGTGCGTACAGCCGTCGAACAAACGCGCCGCCGGTTGCAGGAAACGCAGCCTGGTGAGCAAATCGAGTCCGAAACACTGCGCCGCGCGATCTTGGCCGATGCTCGGCATCACGCCAAAACCGAACTGGCTCCGCACTATCGCAAAGTCATCAACGCCACGGGCATTATTCTGCATACGGCCCTGGGCCGCGCGGTGCTGCCCGAAAAAGCGTTGCGCCAGATCCAAGCAGAGCTGGCCGGCTATTCTCTCGTTCAAGCGGATTTGGAAACCGGCCTGCGCTCAAAACGCGACGGCCGCATCGAATGGCTCTTGCAGCAACTCACCGGGGCCGAGGCCGCTACGGTCGTCAACAATAATGCCGCCGCCACGTCGATCGTGTTGAACACAATTGCCCGGGGTAAAGAAGTCATCGTCTCGCGCGGTCAACTGGTCGAGATCGGCGGTTCGTTTCGCTTGCCCGACGTCATGGCGGCCAGCGGCGTCAAACTGGTCGAAGTCGGCACGACCAACAAAACGCATCCGCAAGATTACGAGCGAGCGATTACCCCCGACACGGCCGCCCTTTTGCGCGTGCATCCCAGCAATTACAAAATCACCGGTTTCACGGCGGAAGTGCCGCTCAAGGAACTCGTGCAAATCGCGCACAAGCACAGCCTTCCCGCCATCGACGATCTTGGCGCGGGACCGCTCTTGGATTTTTCGCGGTTCGGCTTCGAGCGCGAGCCGACCTTGCAGGAATCGTTGCAGGCCGGCGCGGATCTCGTGACCGCCAGTGCCGACAAGTTGATCGGCGCATCGCAGGGCGGCATCATTCTTGGCCGTGCCGATTTAATCCGCGCGATTCGCAAAAATCCGTTCGCTCGGATCGTGCGCGTCGGAAAAATGACGTTGGCCGTGCTCGAAGCGACCTTGAGCCTGTTTCTCGACGAATCGCAAGCGTTCCGCGAGGTGCCTACGCTGCGGATGCTGGGCCGCAGTCTCGCGGAAATCACCGCCCAGGCCGAGCGCATCGTCCAAGCAATCGCCGAACAATCGTCCGGCGCCACGATCCGCGTAATCGACGGTTTTTCGCAAATGGGCAGCGGTTCCCTGCCGTCGCAAGATCTGCCGACGCGATTAGTGGCGATTCGCTCCGACACGATCGAGGCCGGCAAGCTGGCCGATAGGCTTCGCTGTTATGCAACGCCGGTCTTCGCCCGCGTTCACCAAGGCGAGTTGCTCCTCGACCCGCGCACTATCCTGGAGGGCGAGGAACCGACGCTGGTCGATGCAGTCGTGCAGGCGTTGCAACAAGAATCTTCAGAATAACAACAGCAGCGGCAATCTCAACGGTCGTCGAATTTCGGGAGAAACCTGTTTTGGACCAAACCAACATCACGCTCGGCACCGCCGGTCACATCGACCACGGCAAGACGGCCCTGGTAAAATGCCTCACCGGTTGCGACACCGATCGGCTTAAGGAAGAAAAAGAGCGGGGCATGTCGATCGACCTCGGCTTTGCCCCCTGTAAAATCGCCGACACCCAGGTCGGCATCGTGGATGTGCCCGGCCACGAAAACTTCATCAAAACGATGGTCGCCGGCGCCAGCGGCATGGACGGCGTCATTCTCGTCGTGGCCGCCGACGACGGCATCATGCCGCAGACGCGCGAGCACCTCGATATTCTCACCCTGCTGGGCATCCGCCACGGCATCGTGGCCCTGACGAAAATCGACCGCGTCGATCCGCCGCATCGCGAAAACGTTCGGGCCCAGTTGGCATCGTATCTGCGCGGCACCTTTCTCGAAAGCGCGCCGATTCTCCCGCTCTCGAATATCACCGGTGAAGGGTTCGACGCTTTTTTGGAATCGCTTTGGGATTTGGTGCGCTCGATTCAGCCCAAACGCACCGACGGCGTGTTTCGCTTGCCTTTGGACCGCGCGTTTTCGGTCCAAGGCTACGGAACCGTCATCGCCGGCATTCCAACCGCCGGCGCGGCGCGCGTCGGTGATGAAGTCGTGCTGCTGCCGCAAAATATCGCAGGCCGCATCCGTCGAATCGAAGTCTATGGAAAAACAAACGACGCCGTCTTAGCCGGCCAATGTGCCGCGATCAACGTCGGGCATTGGGACAGCCGCGACATCGGCCGCGGCGATGTTTTGACCGTTCCGGGCTTCTTTACGCCGCAATCGTGGTTCGTCGGCTCGCTACGACTGCTGCCTCGTGAAAAGCTGTTGTTGAAAAGCGGCGCGGAAGTGCGATTTCATGCCGGCACATCCGATGTGGCCGCCATGTTTTATCCGCTGAAAGGCAATCACATGGCCGGCGGCGACGAAGCACTGGTGCAGATCCGCACCAAAAAGCCGGTCGTGGCCGGCCCCGGCGATTTTTTCCTCCTGCGAACGCCCTCGCCCGTCCGAACGATCGGCGGCGGCCGAATCGTGGAAGCCGTTTCCCAGCGGCTCAAAGGCAGTCGCCCCCAGGTCTACGAAGATCTTGAACAACGCGCTGCCGCCGCCTTCGAGGAACATCGCTTCGTCGAGTATTGCGTTCGCAAGGCCGAATCGACGGCCATCGAAGACGCAGCGGTTGCCCTGCGTGCCAAAATCCCCTTGGGCCGCGTGCAAGAAATCCTCGCCCAGCTTGTCGCCGGGGGAAAGATATTTCCCCTGACCTCAAGATTGTACATGCACCGCGACACGGCCGCGGAACTGGAACGGCAGATCGTAGACCATGTTGAGCAATACCACCGCCAGTCGCCGGAAAGCCCCGGCATTGCCAGCGAACAACTGCGTCAGGCAATCCCACAGGACAGGACCATTCTTGATGGACTGGTCGAACGGCTCAAGGCCGACGGTCGATTGGTCGAACGCAGCCGGCGCTGGGCGAGCCCCTCGCATCGCCCCGCGTTGGAAGACCAAGACGCCAAGCTCCGGGATGCCATCGAGACACTGTTCCGCGAATCGTTGTTCAATCCGCCGAACCGGGAGGAACTTGTACAGCGAACCGGCGCACCCGTGGCGAAAATCAACAAAATTTTGAGTATTCTCCAGGAACACCAACTTGTGATCCAAGTGGCACAGGATTTTTGGTTCCATCAGGATGCCATCGCGCGTGCCCGAGAGATATTGACCGAGCATTTCAGCAAGGAAAACCGCCTGGAAAGCGTCCAGTTCAAGTATCTATTGGGTACGACGCGGAAATTCGCTCTGCCCTTGCTCGATTACATGGATCGGATCGGCGTCACGCGCCGGTCGGGCAATACACGGTTCCCCAGGGAACCGCGCGGCAGCTAATCCATGATTGAACTGCAGGGATATTTAACAGCCCACGCCGACATTATGTCGGCAATTCTGTTCGTCTTGTGCCTGAAGGAGGAGAAATAGCGAAATCATGCTACCAGAGAGGGGCAAGAAAATATCGAACCGTCCCCAGCGAATAGGACTGGTGGTAATCCTTTCTGAATGATAACTTAATGGTGGGATAGATAAGAGAGGTATGGCTGTCCGGCGACTGTAACCGGGGGCCTGCCCTAGGAAGTGTCATTTTCCCTATTTTTACAGGCGACTATGGTGTCCAAGACTGACCGACGCCACGCATCTCATTCCCGACGACCCTTTTCGGGCACCACCGAGCAACGGAAGCCGGTTCTCAATCGGATTCTCGAGCATCGTTTGATTGGACAGGTGAGCTTCGAGAAGTATCAAGAGAAGGTTCGCGACGTCTACGATGGGCCACAAGGCGCTTTGCTGGCCACTTGCAGCTTATTATCGCTCCACACGCCCCTTGGCGCCCGGCTGTTTCGCGAGCGGAAATTCGATCTTCACGGGCTTCGTCGCATTTTGGACGTCGGCAGCGGCGCCGGCCAAATCGCCAAGCATCTGATCCAATACTCCGATCCAACGGCGGAAATCACCTGTTTCGATCTCTCGCACGAAATGCTTCGCCGGGCGCGCAACCGCCTGAAAAGCAATCGGCCCCATTTCGTGGTGGCCGACATGACACGACTGCCGTTTCCCGACGGATCCTTCGACTGTGTCACCTGTGGGTATGTGCTGGAGCACTTGCCCGACGCTCGAGTCGGCCTTTCCGAACTAAGCCGCGTCATGGTGTCCGGCGCTCGGATGTTGTTGCTGGCCACCGAAGACACCTTTTCCGGAGCCTGGACAAGTCGGATGTGGTGCTGTCGCACCTACAATCGCCGCGAATTGGCCCGTATTTGCGAAGACGTAGGGCTCCACTGGAACCGCGAGCTTTGGTTTACCAGGATGCATCGCGTCTTCCGTGCCGGCGGCATTTGCGTCGAACTGGTTAAGAACTAGCAGACCGCGCCCCGGGCAATGGAGCTTCCGCATAACACTTGCTAATAGACCACTTCGAGCTTGTAATGCTGAAGCAGAACCTACAATGTCTAGTCGCTCACGATAAGCCACTGGCTGCGAATCCCCAGCCCCCAACCACTTTTCCTATTGACATTTTAGCCAAGGACGGTATGAATTGTTTTCAAGACTTCGGTGGTATTGCCGAAGGAACATAGGTAAGAGAATGGCCGCGGCGGAACAACAACGGAGTTTGCATGTCCGCCATGCGGTATTCGAGGGGCCGATATGGATGTCTGGTCCCCAATTCTCCAATGGATCCCAGGAGATGGTTCTCGATGGCCGGCATTGATGCTGAGGCTTGCCCGTACTCGCGAGTGGATGATGAAGAGCCTCCGAGTCCAACGATCCAATTACTGAGTCCCCGCGCGGTAGCGCGGCTTTCCCGCCCCAAGCGGTTGCGTGTAGCCGCCGAGCGGGACATCTTCTCCCCCGGTGCTCCCCCGGGCCGGACGCCTCGTAGCACCTTCCAAACCAAAGCTTTTCGGAAAGCTTTTTATCCGAACGTGCCGGACCGCGATTGGAACGATTGGCACTGGCAAGCCCGCAATCGCCTGCGCACCCTCGCTCAATTAGAGCAGGTTTTGGTGCTTTCGGACGACGAGCGGACCGCCCTGTCGGAAAAAGGGGCCATGCTGCCCGTCAGCATCACGCCTTATTATATGAGTTTGATATCGCGTGACGACCAAACTCAGCCGCTGCGCCGCACTGTGATTCCCATCACGGCCGAGCTGGATCACGGCCTCGGCGAGGCCAACGACCCCCTGGGCGAAGACGGCGACAGCCCCGTGCCGGGCTTGGTCCATCGCTATCCCGACCGCGTTTTGCTGCTGGTAACCGACTTTTGTTCGAGCTACTGCCGCTATTGCACCCGTTCGCGCGTCGTAGGGCACGGTTCGATCGCCCCCAGCGAGGCACGGTTGGAACAGGCGTTCGAGTATATCCGCAACACGCCCTCGATCCGCGACGTGCTGATCTCGGGCGGTGATCCCCTGGCGTTGAGCGACGAGCGGCTCGACTGGATCTTGGGCCAACTGCGGCGGATTCCCCATGTGGAATTTCTGCGGATCGGCACTAAAATGCCCGCCGTGCTGCCCCAACGTATCACGCCGGAGTTGTGCCGGATGCTCCGCAAGCATCATCCATTGTGGATGAGCCTGCACTTCCTACACCCCGACGAATGCACGCCCGAGTCGTTCCAAGCCTGCACAAGGCTGGCCGACGCCGGCGTTCCGCTGGGTTCGCAGACCGTCCTGCTGGCCGGGGTCAACGACAACGTCGAGACGATGAAGAACCTTGTTCATCGCCTGTTGATGATGCGGGTGCGGCCCTATTACCTGTACCAGTGCGATCCGATCACCGGTTCCGCGCATTTCCGCACGCCTGTATCCAAAGGTTTGGAGATTATCGAAGGGCTGCGCGGCCATACGACCGGCTACGCCATACCGAACTACGTGATCGACGCCCCGGGCGGCGGCGGCAAAATCCCCTTGCAGCCGAACTACGTCATCGGCCGCGAAGGCGACGACCTGCTCCTCCGCAACTTCCGCGGCGGAACGTATCGGTATCCCGATCCGCAGTGAAAAAAAGATTAGAGAACAAAACCTGCTTAGGGGTGGGTATGTCCGTTACGCTAATAACAACGCTGGCATCCGCCCTATTGGTAGTGTGTTTTCTTGTCTTTTGGTGCTACCAATTTATTGAGTTAATGCTTTTGTCGGAATCCGACTTTCCCGGCAAGTATGACAAAATTCTTTGGGCTGCGGTGTTCTTTCTGTTGTTCTTTATTGCCCCGATCGTGTTCGTCGGCTGGAAAAATGCCTATTTGGCCATGCGAGCCGCAGAATCAAGGATGGCTTCCGGTTCCTGGAAACAGAAATACGAGAAGATGAAGATGCGGGAGAAGGAAGAAAAAACACAGGATTAGGCGCTGTCGTGGCATAACACTTTCTGCCTTGTTTTGTTATGCTAGTGCGTAATTGTACGGTCTAATCCCCAATCCCTGATTCCTAATCCCTTAGAATGAAAATCGGCCTGACTTACGACCTGCGGAACGACTACCTAGAAGAAGGCTACTCGCCGGAAGAGACTGCCGAATTCGACCAACCGGCCACGATCGAGGGCATCGAAGCCGCCCTGCTGGAATTGGGCTATCAAACCGACCGGATCGGCAACGCCAAACGGCTCGTCGAGCGGCTGGCCCAGGGCGACCGCTGGGATCTGGTCTTCAACATTGCCGAGGGTCTGCACGGCGTCGCCCGCGAGGCCCAGGTGCCCGCCATTTTGGACGTTTACGATATTCCCTACACAT
This sequence comes from uncultured Planctomycetaceae bacterium, assembly GCA_964458015.1. Classification (GTDB taxonomy): domain Bacteria; phylum Planctomycetota; class Planctomycetia; order Pirellulales; family Thermoguttaceae; genus CAYWGR01. The sequence continues at coordinate 1,098 of CAYWGR010000142.1, read as the reverse complement.
TTTCCGACCCGCTGGTGTTGTCGCTGGCCTTGTATAAGAATCTGACGAAGACCGTCGTGCGTAATGCGGGCTTGGCCACGCCCGACTTCGCCCTGGTCGAACGGCTCTCGGATGTCGAGGCCATCGAGTTGTCGTTCCCGCTGTTTGCCAAGCCCGTGGCCGAAGGCACCAGCAAGGGCATCACCGCCGCCTCGAAAATCACCGATCGGCAAGCCTTGCGGCACGTATGCGGCAGCCTGCTCGAACAGTTCCGCCAGCCGGTTCTGGTCGAAACATTCCTTTCGGGCCGAGAATTCACCATCGGCATCACCGGCACGGGCGCCGAGTCCAAAATTCTGGCCACGATGGAAATCAACTTGCTGCCTGGGGCCGATGCCGAGGTTTATTCCTACACGAACAAAGAAAAGTGCGACGATTTGGTCCGCTACTCGCTTGCCAAACCAAGCGAAGATCCCTTGGTTCAGCAGGTCGAGGAGCTATCGATAGCGGCATGGCGTGCGTTGAACTGCCGCGACGGCGGCCGAATCGACATCCGTTGCGATGCCCAGGGCCGGCCCAGCTTTATCGAAGTGAATCCCCTGCCGGGCCTCCATCCCCAGCATTCCGATCTGCCGATTTTGTGCGGGTTCGTCGGCGTGCCCTATGTCGATCTGATCGACCGCATCGTCAGCTCCGCCCGGCGAAGAATCGTGAATCACGCCACTCGGCAAACTGCGGTTGCTTAATACAATAAGGAACCTGCTTATCTGTGTGTTCATCCGTGGCTCAATCGAAAACAATGCGTGTCGCCGTTCTTCATAATGCCGTGCCGCCTGATGCTCCGTTGGAGGATCAAGACACCTTGGTTCAGGTCCGTGTCGTGGCCGAGGCCCTCACTCGTCTGGGGCACGAACCAACGGCCGTGGCCTGCACGCTCGATTTGGCTGGACTGCGCCAAGAATTGGAACAATTGCAGCCCGATCTGGTTTTTAATTTGGTCGAATCACTGGCCGGGGCCGACTCGCTGGTCTATCTGCCGCTGGGCGTGCTGGACGTTTTGGGCTTGCCCTACACCGGCGGCCGCACGGAAGCACTATTTCTGACGACCCACAAGCTGAT
>CAYWGR010000141.1:757-15306 GCA_964458015.1 uncultured Planctomycetaceae bacterium | reverse complement strand
CTACCGATGCGGCAGCCCTTTGGAATTCGAATATCTCGGCGGCACGATCGACGACGCTGCGGGCGAGGCCTTCGACAAAGTGGCCGCCATGCTCGGACTGCCGTATCCCGGTGGGCCGTCGGTACAAAAAGCCGCCGAAAAAGGCAATCCCAGGGCCTACGCCTTTCCCCGTGCGTTCAAACATGACGACCGGCTTGATTTCAGCTTCAGCGGACTTAAGACAGCGGTGCGCTATGCAATTGAGAAGGAGTTGGGGGTCAGGGTTCAGGGGTCAGGAACAGTGGCCAGTGGCCAGTGGCCAGTGGCTAGTGAAGAGGAGCCAGGGGTCAGGGATCAGGGGTCAGATGCTGCAAATCATAAATCAGAAATCATAAATCATAAATCTCTAGCCCCTAGCCCCCAGCCATCAGAACAAGTGGCCAGTGGCCAGTGGTCAGTGGCTAGTGAAGCAGACGCAAAATCCCGAAATCCCGAAATCCCAAAATCCCAAAATCCCCAATCCCCAATCCCCAATCCCCCGCCCCTCGCCCCCCAAACCGTGGCCGATCTGGCTGCCAGCTTTCAAGAGGCCGTCGTGGATAGCCTTGCGGGCAAGGCGACGGCCGCACTGAAACAGACCGGGATGAAGACCTTATGCGTCGGCGGCGGCGTCGGCGCAAATGCTCGGCTGCGGCAGCGATTACAGGAAGAAGCCGACCGGTTGAAGTTCGACTTGCAGATTGCCCCGCTCAAGTTCTGCACCGACAACGCCGTGATGGGCGCGATCGCCGTCGAACGTATTAAAGCCGGCCTCTTCGAATCGCTCGACCTCGACGTCTTCCCCGGCGTCGTCCGGCGAAAAACGGCGCAATGAGGATAACGTGAATAAGCCAGTGTTCAAATGGGTTATCTAGAGATTTGCTTCTTCTCTTCTAAATGACATACCTTGAAAATGGGGTGGCAGTGTATACTGCTTATCGACCTGAATGAAGTCGGTAAGGAGTTATGCCGTGAGAATATGCTGCTGCATCGTTTTCATTTTCTCCGGGTTGGCATTTGCGGGGCGAGCGGTAGCTGAAGAGCCGAAGTCAGCAGACGAGGCAGTTGCTCTGGGCGATTCACTCTGCGAGAAGGTCGATTGGGAGGGAGCAGTTGCCGCCTACAGTAAAGCAGTTCAACTCGATCCAAAATGTGCCAAGGCTTATCGCCGTCGTGGAAGAGTTTATGGCAAAAATAATAAGATAGCCGAGGCTATTTCTGATCTTCAGGAAGCCATTCGCCTTGTTCCACAGGATGCCATTGCCCATGCAACTCTGGGAGCCGTCTATGATAAGAAGAACGATCACGAGAAGGCAATTGCCGAATCGACGGAGGCGATTCGTCTTGATCCAAAGTCTGGATATGCTTATGTCGCAAGAGGATCTATTTACAGCAAAATAAATGAATTCGACAAAGCGATTGCGGATCTTAACGAGGCTGTTAGGCTCGACCCGACTCTTGATTATGCATATTTGAATCGCGCCAATATCTATTGGAAAAAAGACGATTATGAACATGCGATTGCAGATTATACCGAGGTCATTCGACTCGATCCGAAGAATGTGGAAGCGTATACCTACCGAGGAGCTTCCTACAGCCAAAGAGCGGAGTATGAAAAGGCGATAATCGATCTTAGCGAAGCAATCAAACTCCATCCTGCAAGTTCTTATGCATTCCGAATCCGAGGTTGGGTGTACGCGCATAAGGGTGAGTATGATAAAGCTCTTAGCGATTTGAATGAGGCGATTCGCCTTGACCCAAAATATGTCTGCGCCTATGTAAACCGAGGTGGTATCTACGGTAAAAGAGGCGAATATGATAAAGCCCTCGTCGATCTCAACGAAGCGGCTCGCCTCAATGCCAAGGATATGGAGGTGTATGAAATTCGGGGTGCGGTTTACGCTGCACTTGGCAAATATGACAAAGCCCTCGACGACTTGAATAAGTCTATCCTTTCCGGTCCTGGCGGCGCAAACAGTTATTGCAATCGGGGGGCTGTACATGCGCACTCAGGCGATCTGAAAAAGGCGACGGACGACCTGAATGAAGCAATCAAACGCAATCCGAATTCGCCTTGGTACCACGAAGTGCGCGCTGCACTGTGGATTGCACGTGGAGACGTTGAACGCGGCTTTGCAGACTTGCAGACCATGTTCCGGTTGAATCCCAAAGATTCTGCAACAGATTATTGCAAAGTGGCCGGGAAGTCGCCAGCGCCCACTGCTTTACAACACGGTGAGCGGCAAGTCCATCAAATGCTGCTCGACCGCCCGGCGATGGCAAGGTATGACGAAGATGCTGAGAGGCTTTACAAATGGGCTGCTCTCATGTTTGCCGGCGAGGATCTTCATCGTGAAATACTTTGGAATGCTTCTGCGCCGACGATCTGCACTGCTGATCATTGTATTCCCGGAAAAGATTCTCAAGGTTTTATTCGGGTTGCAGGGAAATGCACCGATGGACCAATGAACAGTCAAGAACGATCGTTTGAGGAAATGTGGCGTGAAGCGGTGTTTGAACTCCACAATATTTCCCAAGCTGAGATGTTTTCGCAAATTTTCAGTCAGGTTGCTGCCGGCAAACTATCGAAAGAGGAGTTTGTCACACAAATGATTCTATGTGAGTCTTATGCAGTCCAGAAAACACGGGCCTTTTATATTCGCATTTTTTTGCCTTGGGCAAAAGAGCATCACGTTTCTACTCATTCAGAGATGTGGTTTCTTGCTCGATCTGAACGCCGCGAAGGCCTTATTCTTCCCTATGTCGACAAACAAGGTCCCTACTGGCGACATTATGAATCTGCGTATGACGTGATGGTGTTGGGATTGCTCGTGCAGAAGGGCGAAAATGAGAAGGCGATTAAATTAGCGACAGAGATACCGGATACGTTTTTAGATACCGACGAAAAGGCTGAAGTACATCGGCTGCGAGCCACGGCCTATACGCAAACACGCAAGTATGATGAGGCTGTTGCCGACTTCACCGAAGCGATTCGGCTCAATCCAGACCGTGCGGAGTTGTATGGATACCGAGGATATGCATACGCCTGGAAAGGCGAGTACGATAACACAATTGCCGATTGCACCAAGGAAATTGCATTGGGAGCAAAACAAAATGTTTACGGACTGCGAGCCACGGCTTATGCCAACAAAGGAGAGTACGACAAATCGGTTGCTGACTACATGAAGGCAATTCAGATTAAGCCGAAAAGTTCAGAGCTATACCATGGCTTGGGCAAAGTCCTTGTCCAGAAGGGCGATTTCGATGCAGCTTTAGATACTATTCGGGCGGCAATCTTATTCGATCCGAATAATAATGAAGCAATCTATCTTCAAGATTGGATTTTGAAACAAAAAAACAACACGGATAAACGTGAAGCGACCGATTCAAACGGTTCCAATCCGGAATGCAAAGCCGCGAAATCCGCCTTTGAATTTTTCTCTTCCGAAGCGTTTAAGTAACATCTGTTGCCGAAGGTGATCTACTACTCCACAATCTCCAGCCATCCCAGCGACGAGGGCACGTGGAAATCGGGTTCGGGCGTTTTGGGATCGATCCAACTGATCCATTCTTCGATGGGCGGCAGGCCTTCGGGCTTCCGGCCGCGATTGTGGATCGTTTCTTTCTGTTGCTTGACCGTCTTGCCGCTCCGATCGTGGCTGAATTCGGCCCTGAAGATGCCGCAGAGAATTTTTTCGCCAGGATTAAACTGCGACAAGCCAAACTCGCGCAAGCTCGCTAGCGGAATCCGCCCTTCGACCGCGTAGCCTTTGTCTTTGATGGCGCCGGCCGCTTCCACACCTTCGCAATGCCACTTCATGTCGATCTGACGATAGTAGGAACCGCGATAGTCGAGCACTCGGCCGCGCGGGTCGATCTCGAGGCAGAAATAATCCTTCATCTGGTGATCTTTGCTGAAATACAGCTCCACCCGATCCTCGAAAATTGCGTCTTCCTTGTCGCGAAGCTTGTCCGACACCACGAGGTCGGAGTCTTCAACGCGAAAAGCAAAGTAGAGATAGTCGTTATCGCAAAAGGAGAGAAATTCGGTTGCGGGTGCGGCGGTTTTCTTCCAGGGGAAGATAAAATGCCGCTCGGCGTTCGCTTGCGACCAATCGGGCTCGCTTAGATTGCCGTCGAGTTTGATGTCGGCCTTCGGCAGCTTTCTGACACGATAGGTAATATTGGTCGGCCAGCGGAATTCATTGTGAGCATCGTAGGCCGGCCTCGAATCGGGTTTCGGTTCCTCGATACGCAGCTTGCGCAGCGCAGCCCGGCCGTCGGCGGCGATGGCCACTTCGGCCGAAAGCTTTTTGCTTCGAGCGGCGTCTTCAAAATCGCGGCCTGTTCCTTCTTGAACGAAATAGGATTCGATGCCGCAGGTGATTTGGTTCCAACCAGAAATCGTGCCGCGAATGAATTTGCCGCTGGTCGGCTGCACGGTGCTGATGCTCTTCATCTTCCAGTGTTTGCCGTCTTCTTCGGGCACGAGGGAGATGAAAACCGTTTTGCCTTCCCACTGGTTTTTACGATCGTAGTGCTGGACGCCCAACTCGGGAATTCCGCCTTTGGGAATTCGGGAGAAATCGTAGCTCAGCGTGACGTAATCGCCGCGAAATAGATTGCGGGGATCAACCGGCACGACGCGGAGCAGCACGACATCGCCTGTCACCAACGGCGCGGCCTTCAGCACGATCATGCCGCCTAATACGCAAAGTTGAAAGACGATGCCGAGTATCAGCAGCGTTTTTTTGAGTCCCCTCTCCCTTTGGAAAAGGGCTGGTTGGGGCTGGTGGTAGAGGGCATCCGTGTTTTGCTGCGAACCGCCCTCACCCCTGGCCCCTCTCCCGCAAGCGGGCGAGGGGAGATTATTTTCAGACATTTTCAATTTCCTTTCGATTCCGCCAAAATCGGGCGACCGCGAACAATCCCACACCGCAAAGCAGGAACATCAAAGCTGCGCCTAACATGCCGCCTACGCCGGCGAATAGGTCAACGTATCGCAAAATGGCCCACAGCAGAAAATAGACCACGCCGGCAGCGAACAATAGCGAACTGTCTTCTCGCAGACCTCGCCGCATCAGCCAAAGTGCTAGGGCGATCATCGCCGCGTTGGCCAGCGCCGTGGGCACAAGGATTTCCGGCGTCCATTTTTCCATGTCACTGTAGGTTGGATAGTGATGATAGGTCTGTCGTTGTGCATCGTCGGGATGCAAGACGCCGCTCCAGCAGCATAAGCCCGCTAAGAGAGCAATGAGCAATATCGGCAGCCATTGCCGGCGCAGGATTTCGACGAAGGGCATGCCCGGGCGCGTGCCCAGAGTTGCCCCGCGTTGTTGCAGAAAAACGACTGCCAAAGCGGCCACGGCTCCGACAAGGCCGATTAACAGACCGGCCGCATAGTTTTCGGCGGCCGATCCTTGGCGTAGCAAGTGAATCATGAACTCGCCGAAACTGAGCGGCAACAGTGCCCCGCCGACGATTAAAATGCCGTAGAACCGATAAGGCACGGCCAGTGGGCTGCCCTCGCGGTGCATCTCGGCGACCAATAGCATCAGTGCGCCCATCAACCCGATGAAGTACACGGGATCGATTTCCCAATGCCAGGCGATTGGCACCAGAATGGCCCACCATGCCAACACCGGGGCGTAAATGCCGATCGTCATTGCAGATCGTTTGGCATAAGCCCAGGCAAGGCCGGGCGCCACGAGAAACGGCAGGCTCAAGGCGCAGCGACGATAGTAGAAAGCGGTGGTGGCGAAGTTATCGAATCCTAAAATTTCCGTGCCGACCCAAACGGCCAACAGACCGGCATATAGCGTATGCAGCAGAATCGTATCGAGCGCTAATGCGAAGGGCAGCACGCCCAACGCCCAGAACCAAACGCCGTCGGGATAATGCGATTGAATGTGGAAGATTTCGGCAACCAGCCAGATGGCCGCCCCGTAAAAAGCTCCAGTCAAAAAGAACATGATCTCCGAGGTAAGCAGGAATTGCTTGTGATAGCGCAGCCAAAAGGCCGCGGCAAACGTGCCGATGACCGTGCCGAAGATCATCAATAACTTGAGGGGCGCGGTCATGTCGGACCAGTTGTAGCCGACCACCAGCAAGGCAGCCAGCCCGATCATGGTCGCAGCGAGTCCGCAGAGCGCGAACATCGCCATGGAATGCTTGCGATTCGCGATTTGGCTAGGCGTTTCGTAGAGATCGAGCAATCGGCCCGACTGATCGGCCGACAAAATGCCGCTGGATTGCCAGAAACCGATTTCATCGAGCAGCCATTGCCGCACGGACTGTGAAATGGGGCGTCGGTCCATATCTATCGCCTCCTTCTAACATGTTAGGCGTGATTGGCGTCACGTTATAACGCGGGGCATCGGCTGTCAATTATGCTATTCGAGAGATGTTGGCCAAACGTCCCTGAATACCGCTGGAAAAAAGGCGAAAACCGGATTGTTGAAAAGATCGCTGTGGTACAAAAGAACTTCTCCGCACGAGCGTTTACGCTGGTTTTTTCTCCCCCCATCTCGTGTGCAACAATTCACAACGATAGGGGTGGGATTTGCCGGTTGGGTGAAGATTGCATAAAAAACATCCAACCAAGCATGTAAAACTGTCGATGGTCTGTTGGAATTCAGGCAGTTGCATCGTGAAAAATGGAAGGCGTGAAGAGGGCAAGCTTGCAAGGTCTGGAAATTTCTCAGCGGCAGAGAAATTGATGGAAAACGGTTCGGCTTTCCGTAGTATTGCGAAAGTATTTTCAGTATTTCTCGTTTATGTAACGTCTTGTCTTTTTTAGCTTTGCGACGTCCGTGGAAAAATATTTCAAAAATCCATGAAGGGGCTGTTGACGTAGGTCCGAAAACCTGTAGAATTGCGTGTCTTGGGTGAAGCAACTGCGACGCAGTAGTGAAGCCCGAGAAAAAAGTTTGCTCTTTGACAATTTGGTTGTGACAACCTCAATTCTGATTATTTCAGCCAGTTGAAGACTGGTTAGAGTATTAGAAGAGTTGGCCCTCGGTGAGAATCGAGAGGTCAACGCACTAGGTTTGAGCCTTTCGGGGTTAGCCATCTGTGATGGTCGCAAGATCGTTGCAGTAAGCATACAAATTGAAGGGTTTGATCCTGGCTCAGAATGAACGTTGGCGGCGTGGATTAGGCATGCGAGTCGTGCGAGAACCGTAGCAATACGGGGACAGCGGCGAAAGGGAGAGGAACACGTGGATACCTACCCTCAGGTTCAGGATAGCTATGGGAAACTATAGGTAATACTGAATGATATCTCCGGATCAAAGGTGTGATTCCACCTGAGGAGGGGTCCGCGTCCTATTAGCTAGTTGGTGAGGTAATGGCTCACCAAGGCGAAGATGGGTACGGGATGTGAGAGCATGATCCCGCTCATTGGGACTGAGACACTGCCCAGACACCTACGGGTGGCTGCAGTCGAGAATCTTCGGCAATGGGGGAAACCCTGACCGAGCGACGCCGCGTGTGAGATGAAGGCCTTCGGGTTGTAAATCACTGTCAGTGGGGAGGAAATGCAGATGGGTTCTCCCATTTGTTTGACCTATCCGCAGAGGAAGGACGGGCTAAGTTCGTGCCAGCAGCCGCGGTAAGACGAACCGTCCAAACGTTATTCGGAATCACTGGGCTTAAAGGGTGCGTAGGCGGTCCGGGAAGTTGGGTGTGAAAGCCCTCGGCTCAACCGAGGAATTGCGTCCAAAACTGCCGGACTTGAGGGAGACATAGGTGAGCGGAACCTAGGGTGGAGCGGTGAAATGCGTTGAGATCCTAGGGAACACCAGTAGCGAAAGCGGCTCACTGGGTCTCTTCTGACGCTGATGCACGAAAGCTAGGGGAGCGAAGAGGATTAGATACCCTCGTAGTCCTAGCCGTAAACGATGAGCACTGGTTTGGAGGGTCCTCCATAGCCTTCCAGACGTAGCGAAAGTGTTAAGTGCTCCGCCTGGGGAGTATGGTCGCAAGGCTGAAACTCAAAGGAATTGACGGGGGCTCACACAAGCGGTGGAGCATGTGGCTTAATTCGAGGCTACGCGAAGAACCTTATCCTAGTCTTGACATGCATGGATTAACCCCGTGAAAGCGGGGCCACGCCCTTCGGGTGGAACATGCACAGGTGCTGCATGGCTGTCGTCAGCTCGTGTCGTGAGATGTCGGGTTAAGTCCCTTAACGAGCGAAACCCTTGTCGCTAGTTGCCAGCGAGTAATGTCGGGGACTCTAGCGAGACTGCCGGTGTTAAACCGGAGGAAGGTGGGGATGACGTCAAGTCCTCATGGCCTTTATGACTAGGGCTGCACACGTCATACAATGGTGCGCACAAAGCGACGCAAACTCGTGAGAGCAAGCAAATCGCAAAAATCGCACCTCAGTTCGGATTGCAGGCTGCAACTCGCCTGCATGAAGCCGGAATCGCTAGTAACAAGGTAGCCGTAGGGGAACCTGCGGCTGGATCACCTCCTTTCTAAGGATATATGATCCCTGAGTCGATGGTGACATCACTCAGTAGAAACTGTGGAGCTAGTCCTTTGACATGGTCATAACACAGAATTTATTCTGAGTTATGAAATTGAGGCAGTCACGCCAAATCAAAAGCAAACGGCCCGGCTGGGATCTCACCCCGCCGGGCTTTTTTATTTCTTGTGAGGATTCGACCGGACCAGTCTACTTGTCGCCGTGTGAATGACGTATTTTTAATAGAAATGAAAAGTTCGGCATTATGGGGTGGAACATCGACAAGTAGCAATTGCCACTGATCTTTCAGAAACATGAGCAAACCTCTTGGCGACATCATTGTTCTCTTCAGCACGCGGGCAGTGCGGCTTTTTGCCTACGGCGCTCTTTCCATCATCCTTGTGCTCTATCTGACGGCCATCGGACTCACCGGGCCGCAAATCGGATTGCTGCTGGCGCTAACCTTGGTCGGCGATACGGTTGTTTCCTTGTGGCTCACGACTCGGGCCGACCGTTTCGGACGGCGACGCACTTTGATGATCGGGGCCGTGTTGATGGCCGCCGCCGGGGTAGTCTTTGCAATAACCGGCGATTTTACTCTTCTGCTGATAGCAGCCACGATTGGCGTGATTAGTCCCAGCGGCAACGAAGTGGGGCCGTTTCTGTCGGTCGAGCAGGCCTCGCTCTCGCATATCGTTTCCGACAGCAGCCGCACACGTGTTTTCGCGTGGTACACGTTGGCCGCCTCGTTGGCCACGGCAACCGGCTCCTTGGCCGGCGGTCTTTTGATCGACAGCTTGCAACATGCCTCGATGACGCTGGTCGCCAGCTATCGCGTTGGCATCATGGGCTATGCATCGATGGGCGTTGTGTTGTTGGTAATCTTTACGCGGCTGTCATCTCGCATCGAAGTGCCTCGGCCTGTTTCAACGGCCGCAACCGCGAAAGCGAATCGTCTGGGATTGCCTCATTCGCAACGAGTTGTGTTGAGATTATCGGCCTTGTTTGCGATGGATGCCTTTGGCGGCGGATTCGTGATTCAAAGCATGACCGCCTATTGGTTTCACGTCCGATTCGGGGTGTCGCCGGCTGCATTGGGCGGAATTTTCTTCGGCGCGAATCTCCTAGCTGGTCTATCGGCGCTTGCGGCGGCGAAATTGGCCGCTCGTTTCGGATTGGTCAACACGATGGTGTTCACCCATCTGCCGTCGAACGTTCTATTGATCCTTGTGCCGTTGATGCCCAACTTGCCGCTGGCGATTTCCGTGCTGTTCCTGCGATTCAGCATTTCGCAGATGGACGTTCCCACGCGACAATCGTATGTCATGGCGGTCGTACCGCCCGAAGAACGTTCGGCGGCGGCAGGCGTAACCGGCGTCGCCCGGACCATCGGCGCGGCGATCTCGCCCGCGATTGCCGGCGTTCTCATCGCCAGTCCCGCTACCATCGACTTGTTGTTCTACCTTGCCGGCGGTTTGAAGATATTTTACGACTTTTTGCTCTACCGCAATTTCGTCAAACTTCGCCCGCCGGAAGAAATGGCCGCATCAGAGTAGGCCATTTGATTCAAAGGCAATGTTCTTGTTAAAAAAGTTTTCAAAGGATGAACTTGCTCAAATCCTCATCCTGGGTCAACTCGGCCAAGCGATCGTTCACATAGGCCGCATTGATCTTTACGCGACCGGTGTGCATGTCGGGCGCTTCGAAGCTTAACTCCTCGAGCAGCCGCTCCATGATCGTGTACAAACGCCGGGCGCCGATGTTTTGCGTGGTCTGATTCACCCGATGGGCGAAATCGGCCAATGAATCGACGGCGTCGTTCTCGAAAATAAGCTCCACGCCCTCGGTCTTCAGCAGGGCCTCGTATTGTTTCGTGAGCGAACCTTTCGGCTCGGTCAAAATCCTCACGAAATCTTCCTTGCTCAGCGCCTGCAATTCAACGCGAATCGGAAAACGTCCCTGTAGCTCGGGCATCAAGTCGCTCGGCTTGGCCCGATGAAACGCACCGGCGGCGATGAACAAAATATGATCGGTTCGCACATAGCCGTAGCGCGTCTGCACGGTCGTGCCCTCGACGATCGGCAACAGATCGCGTTGCACGCCCTGGCGCGAGACATCGGCCCCGTGCGTCTGCTCGCTGGCGACCACTTTATCGATTTCATCGACAAAAATGATGCCTGTGTTCTCGGCCAACTCGATGGCCGCGCCGTTGACTTTCTCCGAGTTGATCAAGGCGTCGCATTCCTGCTCGAAAAGCACGGAACGGGCCTGCGAAACGGTCATTTCACGCCGCACCGCGTTTTTCGGCAAAATTTTCTCGAACATGCCTTGGATGTCGATATCCATCTGCTCGACGCCGATGCCGGTCAGCATCATCGGCACGGCCTTCTGCTCCATCTGAAGTTCGACGCGGCGGTTGTCCATCTCGCCCGAGGCCAGCATCGCCCGCATTTTTTCGCGTGTTCGCTCATAACGGTCGGGCGAGTTGGGGCTATCGGGCATCGCATCGAAGGCGGGCGGGGTGGGGGCCAAGAGGTCGAGCAGCCGCTCCTCGACGCGCCGCTTGGCTTCGTCCTGCACCTTGTCGCGTTCCGATTCGCGCACCAGGCCGATGGCGTTTTCGACCAACTCGCGGATCATGCTTTCCACGTCGCGGCCGTAGTAGCCCACCTCGGTGTATTTCGTGGCCTCGACCTTGATGAACGGCGCGCCGGTCAGTTTGGCCAGTCGCCGGGCGATTTCGGTTTTGCCGACGCCCGTCGGACCGATCATCATGATGTTCTTCGGCGCAACTTCCTGGCGAATATCGCCTTCAAGCTGTTGGCGTCGCCAGCGGTTGCGAATCGCAACGGCCACGGCCCGCTTCGCCGCATCTTGGCCTACAATATGCCGATCCAGCTCTTCTACGATCTGTCGAGGGGTCAGGTCTCGCAATTTATTTCCTCCACCACAATGTTATTGTTCTCTTTTTAGTCGCTTGCGGATCCATGCCGGGTTGCGTCGACAGTCAAGAATCGCATGGATCCGGATAGTGTCGTTTTCCAATTGGTAGTAGATCGCATAGGGAAATCGCCGGGCGATCATTCGATAACAGCCGAATTGCTTGGCATGAACTCCCGCATAGTTAAGCAACGATTGGATGTCGGCCATCAGGGAATCACGAAAGTAGCGGCCGGCGCCTTCCGACTGTTTTTCATAGAACCGAAATCCATCGAGGAAATCTTGCTTGGCCCGATCAAGAATCGTAATCCTCATCGAGTTTCCTCATCAATGCTTTGGCGGAACTCGTCCCAGGAAAGAAATTTGGCTTTTCCTTCTTTGATCAATCGCTCTCTCTCCGCCAAAACGTCTTCGTGCCATGCGGGCGTGGGAATATCTTCCGCGTTGCGAGCCAGATCCTCCCAAAGAATCTCGATGGCTTCGAGTTTTTCCGCAACGGTCATCTCGTTAAGCGGCAAGGAAAGGCTCATGGCCAAGGTTCTCCCAAAGCATTTGAAATTCCAGCAACATAATTCATTATACCATTTTGCAAAAAACCGTAGCGAGTGCCAACGGTGATTGCGATCAGCCCTTTTTTTTCAAGGAGTGCTACGTTTGGTTTGGAATTTATGACGTCTTACGCCTCGCAATTCATTTCCTCCACCACAATATTGTCATTCGTGTATACGTCGATGTCGGACGCGATTTTCATGGCGGCGCGAACGATCTCAACGGCCGAGAGATCGCTGTGGGCCAACAATGCGCGGGCGGCGGCCACGGCGTAGTTGCCGCCCGAGCCGATGCCCATCACGCCGTCGCTCGGCTGCACGACGTCGCCGTTGCCGGTCAATAAAAGCGTGTGCCGGACGTCCACGACCAGAAGCATCGCTTCCAACCGACGCAAGGCCCGGTCGGTTCGCCATTCCTTGGCCAACTCGGTTGCCGCCCGGGGAACATTCGACGGATAATCCTTCAGCTTCGCCTCGAAGCGTTCCAGAAGCGCGAAGGCGTCGGCCGTCGAGCCGGCGAAACCCGTCATCACGCGGCCATCCATCAGCCGGCGGATTTTGTTGACGTCGGCCTTCATGATCGTGTTGTTGACGGTTACTTGGCCGTCGCCGCCCATGGCCACGACATTTCCACGCCGAACCGTTAATATCGTTGTCGAATGGGATTTCATCGAATGCTACCCGTGAGATTTCCGGAAAAGGATCTGAAAACAGAAACCAATATGGCGGAAATCGGTCAATTGCACTAGAGGAGCGGCATGGAAATGCGATCCACCCGAAAGTGGCATGTTGGTTTTTCGGTGAAAAAGGGCAATCGGTGAGAAATGTCCCTAAAATGATTGCAATAGCCTGGTTGTTTGGGTAATATAAACAGCCGGTAGCGATTTTTCACGCATTTTTACATCTTGGAACATTGGAGGGCATGTGTGATGCGTAAGCAATTGGGCGTTATCTTGGCAACATTGGTCGCGGTACTGCTGCTGGCCGACTCGGCTTGGGCGTGCAAGTTCCTCGACAACCAATTCAGCCGTTTTTCGGCCCGACGTTGCTGCATTGCACGATGCTGCACGGTCGAGCCGGTTTGCGGTGCGCCGTCTGCTTGTGAGCCTGTCGTATGCGGACCGGAAAGTGCCGCGAAGGCCGAAGAAAAGCCTGTAGCAGCTCCCGCATCTGCTGAGCAACCGGCGGTGAAACCGGCCGAGCAACCTGCGGCTGTTCCGCCTGTCGCGCCTGCGGAGAAGCCGGCCGAAGCTCCCGCCGTGAAACCCGCGGAAGCCCCTGCTGCCAAGCCTGCCGATCCTGGCTATACAGCTCCGGCGGCAGAGCCTGCCAAGCCCGTGGAACAACCTGCCGCTACACCGCCGGCCGCAAAGCCTGAAGAAAAGGCCCCGGAAGTGAAGCCTGCGGAGGCTCCCGCCACTGCTCCTGTCGCGAAGCCTGAAGAGAAGACTCCTGAGGCTCCGAAGGCGGAAGATAATGCCCCGGAAGCGAAGCCCGCCGAGGCAGCCCCTGCCGCGAACCCTGAAGAAAAGGCTCCTGAAGCTCCCCAGGCCGAAGCGAAGAAGCCGGAAGCGAAGCCTGAAGAGAAGGCTCCTGAGGCTCCGAAGGCTGAGGAGAAGAAGGCGGAAGAGAAGCCTGCCGAGGCTGCTCCTGCCGCGAAGCCTGAAGAGAAGGCCCCGGAAGCGCCGAAGGCCGAAGAGAAGAAGGCCGAAGAGCCTAAGGTCGAAGAAAAGGCCCCTGAAGCTCCGAAGACCGAAGAGAAGAAGCCGGAAGCGAAGCCTGAAGAAAAGGCTCCGGAAGCTCCGAAGGCTGAAGAGAAGAAGGTCGAAGAGCCCAAGGCTGAAGAGAAGGCCCCCGAGGCACCGAAGGCCGAAGAGAAGAAGACTGAAGAGCCCAAGGCTGAAGAAAAGGCTCCGGAAGCCCCGAAGGCCGAAGAGAAGAAGGCTGAAGAGCCCAAGGCTGAAGAAAAGGCTCCGGAAGCCCCGAAGGCCGAAGAGAAGAAGGCTGAAGAGAAGAAGGATTCGAAAGAGGACGATCCGTTCGGTATGGTAAATCCGCGCGGCCTGCATTTGTGGACCGACGCCAGCGGCAAGTACCAGATCGAGGCTCGTTTTGTCAGCATCGTTGACAATACAGTTCGGCTTCAGAAGGCCGACGGCCGATATGTCCGCATCACGATCAGCAATCTATGCGTTGCCGATCAGCAACTCGTTCGCCGGGTTGGCGCCTTGGCTGCGAACTAACAGCCGGTTGAGATGACCGTAATATCAGATTGATCCAATGCCCCACGATCCCGTGGTCGTGGGGCATTTTCGTTGCCATTTTGGATCGATCAAGCCGACGTCGGCCCTACTACCAATGCCGCAACAATCGGGGTATGCTGTAGGGCATGGATGAAAACAACATTCTACCGCGAAGCGTTGAGTTGATGGCACGCGGCGACACGGCTCTTTTGGTCATCGATGTTCAAGAGAAGCTCGTCGGCGCGATTGCCGGCGGGGCTCGGGTAGTGTGGAACGTCCGGCGTCTGGTCGATGGGGCCAAACTGCTCGGCTTGCCGGTTGTGGCCA
>CAYWGR010000141.1:0-747 GCA_964458015.1 uncultured Planctomycetaceae bacterium | reverse complement strand
CACCGAGCAATATCCCGAAGGGCTTGGCCCCACGGTTCCCGTGCTGGCCGAGCGGTTGGGCCCGGTGCCGTCGAAGACCTCGTTTAGCTGCGGCGGTTGTCCTGGGTTGTTCGAAGGACTTCGCGATCGCGGCGTTCACAAGATTCTTATTTGCGGCATCGAAACGCACGTTTGCATTGCACAAACCGTGATGGATCTTCTGGCCGCCGGCTGGCGCGTCTATGTGGCTGCCGATGCCGTCGGCTCTCGTTTCGAGCTGGATCATAGCATTGCCCTGGAGCGGATGGATTCGTGTGGAGCGACATTGACGACGACCGAGGCTGCGCTATTCGAGTGGTGTGCGGCCGCCCGTTCGCCCGAGTTCAAGCAAATCAGCCGCTTGGCCAAAGAGCAAGGGCCGTAAGTAGTTGGAGGAGATTAAAAACGAGGGCTGTCATGTCGTCTATTCTTCTTCTTGGATTTGTTCTTTCTTCCGTTGCCGCCGATCTCCGGGAGCCGTGGCCGGATGTGGCCGCAGTAGCCAAGGCCGAGAAGGAAGTGCGGGAAATCTTCGCTAACGATATCAGCCGGGCCAAGGCTACGGGTGAGAAGGCCAAGCTGGCCAAAGAATTCCTGGCGTTTGCCGAGAAAGTTGGCGACGAACCCACTCAGCGGTTCGTATTGCTTCTCCTGGCGAAGAACTATGCCATTGAGGGTTTTGCGAAAACCATAGGACTCGATGAGCTGCGCATAGTAGGGCGGGTTGTA